>WRLM01000001.1:478983-648276 GCA_009777615.1 Candidatus Methanoplasma cognatum | reverse complement strand
TTTCTTCCCATTTCATCAAGGAGACGGAGCACATGCGCAACGGACCTGTGGCCGTTCTCGATGTCCAGCTCATGCTGCGCAACCCCCGCCAGGTCCTCGTTGGGAGGAACGATCGATGTTATCACATTAGCGCCGGCGTCCAGTCTCGTCTTCAGCCCGGCTATGCCTTCCACGTCCAAGGAGGCGGGTATGAGCCTATCGGGGTACAAGAGCCGCATCACCGCGATCGAGACCAGCTCGTCAATCGGTTCGGTCGGCCTTACGTTCTCCATCGGCGTCCCCTTCTGCGGAACGAATGTCATTGCGCGCATCTGCTGGCACCCGATGGCGCCCATTTTGACTATGGAATCGGCCCTGTCCCTGAGCGTCTCTCCGAGGCCGACCATTATGCCGTCCTCGGCGAGCAGCCCCGCTTTCTTCGCCCATATCTTCTGGTTAAGCCTATGATCGAAATCCTGTTCAAGCCTTAGCTTGGAGAATAGCTCCTTGTTGTAAGTTTCCTGATAACATGCGAACCAGTCCGCTCCGGCGTCTTTGAATTTTGAGAATATGCGTTCGGGGACCGCTCCGGGCGACACCATTATCGAGATGTCCACTTCGTCCCTGACCCTTCTGACGATCCCCAGCAATTCGTTGTAATCGTCGGCGCACATGAGGGGATCTTCTCCCATGGTAAGGTCCACCAGATTTATCCCCGCGTCTTTTAGGCTTCCGGACAACGAAAGGACCTCGTCAGCAGTCTTCCTGTAACGGGGCAGACGGTTCATCCTTCTGTAATAACAGAATGCGCAGTTGTTCCTGCAATGAGTGGAAAAATAGACGAACCCGTATACGAACACCTTGTTTCCGAATACCCTGTCCCTTACGGAGCCTGCCGCCGAGAACAGCGCGGAGATCTCGTCCTCCTCTCTGACGGAAAGGAGTTCCGCTATCTCCTCCGGAGATATTTTCCCGTTCCTCTTTGTTTTATCTATTATGTCTGTGACGCTCAACTGTATCCCTGTCAGTTTATCTTCGCACCGTTCAGATAGCTTAGGCTTCTGCCTGTCTTTTTAACGCTGCCTTTGTTGTTCATGAGCATGAGCAGTCTCTCAAGACCGAATCCCACTCCCGACCACGGCTCGTGGACATCGTGGGCGGCGTCGAGCACATGCGGACCCACCGCCCCGGACGATACTTCAATGTCGCCGATCATCACATCAAGTGTTTCTTTGTAAACATCCGATTCCTCTACCGATAAAGTATATTCCAGCCCCGTTACGCCCATGATGTCGCCTATATACTCCTTCAGGGCCTCCGTGGCATCTTTCTCCGGTCCCATCTCCACCAGGTTCAGCATCGTGAACTCTTCGAGATGCGCGCCGCTGTGCGACTCTTTTCTGAAACATGAGCCTATCTCGAATATCCTTACCGGACCGTCGGTGTGGTCCCTGAGTTTTCTCATAACATAGTACAGATTCGGCGCCAGCATCGGGCGCAGACATCTTTTTTTATCTATGAAGAACACCTGCTTGTAAAGGGGGTGTTCGGGTGTGATCGTCATTTTCTCGAGCGATGCGGCCGAGATGATCGCAGGCGTCCTGACCTCCATGAAGCCTTTTGATATCAATATCTCCGATATGTCCGATTCAAGCTGTGCCAGATGGTGCCTTGACGGTGACCTTATCATCTCTGTCAGCGATCTTTCGTTCAAAGACACAAGATCGGACATGAGCTTTGAAAATGCTTTATCCCTTTCATCGGCGCTGCTAAAAGTGGAAGAATCCTTGGGATCGTCCCCATACTCCCGCAGCCTCTGTATTTGTGAGTCAGTGAAACCTACATTGATGTCATCACCACCGATTGCCGTCATGGCGAGAGACCGGGGAATCGAACCCCGCTGGTTGGGCTTTAGAGGCTTACCGGTCCCAGACCGTCCCCCGTTCCATCATTGATACACCTTGATACTGCCCGCACACATAAAGATTCTTGCGGCGTCTGGGTAATGAAACAGACGACCGTTCGGAACCGTATGTGTTACGGTAAGTTCCTGTCCGCCTCATCTATTTGTAAGGAGGAGGAGTAGAATGCCCGCAGGCGGACAGGTTCCCCGGATGAATGTCAAACGAGGGTGATCCTGTACGGGAAGGATCGTCTCTGCGGTACGCTGCCTACCTGTTACACTGGTACCGCATTATTTAATACGTTTTACTCGTATATAAACATGTCCATTATAATATTTCATTTGTAGATATAACTATTTAAAACTAACTATAATAATAAGATTTAAGATGAAATAATATTAATACTGATACACACTGCTGCATTTACAGCCGGCGTACGCTGCCGGCAAGCACATCGTTCAATTCCGGAGATATTGGAATGTTCAGTCTTATGGCTTATACATGGCTCATCATAGGGGGGCTTCTGGAGCCGGCATGGGTCCTTGCCATGAAGAAATACAATGTGCATAAAAATATAAAATGGGCAGTTATAACCGGAATTTTGATTTTGACAAGTCCGTTCTTTTTGTCTTTGGCCATGAGAGAGATACCGGTGGGGACGGCTTACGCCGTATGGACGGGGATAGGCACGATCGGCACGACCGTGCTGGGTGTCATTCTGTATAAGGAAATGATCGAAAGGAAACGGCTGTTCTTCATATTCCTGATATTGGTCGGCGTTGTCGGTCTGGGATTGGAGGTCTGAGATGAAACAATGGATATGGGCGATCGTGCTGATGGGCGGCGTTTTTGAAGCCGTGTGGGCTTTGTGTATGGATAAGTCCCACGGATTCACGAACATCTTATGGACCATTGCCACTATCGGGTTCATTTTCACAAGCGTAAGCCTCCTGAACATAGGCTTGAAAAGAGGGGTGCCCGTCGGCGGAGGTTACGCCGTGTGGGTCGGCGTCGGAACGATCTGCAGCATAGTCTTGGGCATCATCATCGCCAACGACCCGTTCCTTCTGTCAAGACTGCTGTTCGCGGCGATCATTATCGTCGGCATTGTCGGAGTGGAACTCTCATGCGGCAGTAATGAGGTCAAAGCTGCACCTGATCCCGATGCGGGGGACGGCTCCGATTAAGAACGGCCGATCATCGTGAAAGGCGTTATCTTAAGCACGCTTTCGGGACATGCCCTCTCGCATCTTCTGCATGCGGTGCCGGCGCAGCGGTCGGACAATATCCTCCCAAATATCTCTTCGCCCTCTTTGACGACCGTTATCGCGTCCTCCGGACATTCTTCGACACATGCTCCGCACATAGTGCAGCCTTCGATCGCGCCCGCCAGCACCGTGCCTGCGTTCTCCAGGATCTTGACTGTCCTTCCTTCCGTGTCGGGAAGATCCGTCGCCGACATTCTTTTCACTTCCGGATCCGGTACCGGATCGGGTATATGCGGCAGGTCGTAGACGTCCATCATGTTGTTATATTCTGACGCCGGCATTCCTTGGGACCAGAGAGAATACTCTATGGAATAGATATCCTTGAACGCTTTCGCGGTAGCGAACATGCAGTGCGTTGCTCTGAGGCGCTTTGCGAATTCTCTGAGGCTTTCGAGGCTTACCTTTCCCGTCGCCAGCCTTCTTGCCAGCTCTATCGAGGTGTTGCCGAATTGGACTATCCTTTCCGCTCCGGGCACCACCATGCCTATCCTTAGGGCCTTTCTCGCATCCACATATAACCCCGAAGCTCCGGACATGTATGCCAATTTGACGTCGCCGGTCCAGACGCCGGCCTCAAGCAGCAACGTAAGGAACCCTGCTCTGAGCGCCCCTATCGCTTTGCCGGCCTCGTCGATGTCCTTGGAACAGATGTTGATGCCGTCCTGGAGATGAAGCGCTCCGTCGGGGGTGTGTATGTTCGGCGGCGTTATCATTCCCGTTTCGATGCCGCAGTATATCGATGCGACCACCCCAGTCCCGGTTATTCCTTTCGCCTCGCCGTGCATCACTCCTTTTTCTGCGACCTTTCCCGTCAGAGGATCGACCACATCGCCGCGGCTGTCCTTCATCGAGCCGTCGAGGACCGTGCATTCCCACCCGTTCCCCTTGATATTGACGTCGGCCACCGCACCGGGGGATGCAAGCATCCCTCTCTCTATCTGCTGGCCCTCCAGCGCCGGCCCCGCCGCCGCGGATCCGGTGTAAACATTCCCGTCCACTATCAGGGCCATCTCCGCATTGGTACCGTAATCCACGACTATGCAGGGTTCCTTTGAATCGAGAACATTTGTTATCAGAAGCATAGCGATCGCGTCGGCCCCTATCTCGTGAGTGACGGCGGGAGGTATCATGACAACGGCTTCGGGCATCCCTTTTATTCCCAGGTCCGTCGCTTTGACAATGTCCCCGTCCCTCGGCGGGGAGACCACTCCCAATGACTCCAGCATGTTCTTTCCCGCGTACGCGAGGTCCCTGATCTCTATGTTCTGAAAAAGGGACAGCTGGAACGGATTGCCGCACACCGCGACCACTTTGACTTTCGACAGATCGACGCCGAAAGATGAGAATAAAGAGTTGACAGCCGTTATTATCAGTCCGTTCGCAACATCGCTGCCGGAGGTCATCGCATAATTTACATGGTCGATGACATTCATTCCGGGTATCGGATGGCGTGCGGTTATGGAAGTGGCCAGCGTTTTACCGCTCTCCATGTCCAACAGCTGCGACCTGAGTCCGCTTGTGCCGATATCCAGTGCGATGCAGTAGTCCGCCATTGCCTACCTCAGATCTGGATCCCGCATCTGTTGAGCGTCTTAAGCGCTCTGTCATATACGTCCAGATACTCATCCGTAGGCCTTATCTCCTTCACGTCATAGCATTCTTGGAACCTTTTTCCGGGAGGAGGCTTTGGGTAATTATCTTTGTACGACGCGACGATATTATCCAATATGTCATTCGCCGCCGATATCTCCATTCCCGCCGCGGCCGCCGCCGCTTCGCCCATCATACGGGCCTCCATGCCAGTGGTCTTGTCCTTGACGACCCCTTTCGACGATGCGGAACCCGATATGAGCTCCCTTCCTGAGGCTGTGTCGGCTATCGCCTGCGCCGCCACTTCCAGAAGGCACATCTCAGTGCAGGGCCCTGCCAGGGTGTAATACTGGTTGGCCAGGAGGAGGTCTGTGTTCCTGTCCAGTGCCACCGCCGCATGCGCTGCTATCTGCAATGTCTCTCTCGTGGTGGTCGTACCCCATCTTATGTGGATCGGACCGTCCAGGTGTATGTCGCAGTCGAAAAGCGCAAAGGATGCCAGCATTGTTGCCACGTCACAGATGGCTGTCTCCTCGACGCCTCCCGAGTATCCGCCGAATATGGGCATCTGCTCCATCATGATTATGCTGGCCGCTGTCGCCCATCCCGCTATCATCGTCATGCCGGCGTTGTCTATCTTCAGTTCGTTGAGTTGGGACACCTCGTGCGCATCATAGTATCTGAGACCGTACTCCGTGAGGTCCGACGACAGTCTTCCCGCCGCGGACAACGGGGTCTCCGGACCCTATATCCCCATGCCCGGCCTTCCGGCCATGCTGCATGCCTCTCTGACGTACCTTATCTCTGCCAGCGTTGCCTTTATCTCCCAAGGCGTGTTGGTCGTCGAAGGCCTTCCGCTGACTGTGTTGAGAATGCCGCTCACAAGCGTGTCAACGGCGGCTTCCTGAGCATAGCTCTGCATCATGTTGGGGAATATCTCTTCGGACACGGGTGCGCCGGTGGGGCCTCCCTGGATTATGGGTTTTCTTTTTGAGTTCCCCTTTCTTGCTTTGCAGGTTATCCTCTCATTGCCTCTGCCCATTTTGATCTTCTTCGGGGCCTTCTTAAGACCTTCGTATATCTCCTCCTCGGAGATCGACAGCGCCCTTCCGAGGTTGGTGTTGTAGAAACCGGTGCAGGCAAGCATTTCGACGCCTGCGTGGAACAGCCTGTCTGCCAGATCCTCATCCTCCGGGATTATTTTGTTATCAAAATTGATGTTGTATTTTTCCTTCATGGCCAAAGCGTTCGTCGGAACGGTAACGTAGTCCCAAGTATCCTCTCTGACCTTCTTCCCTGAAGCGAATCTATCAAACGATTCATAGATGTCCAGCGCCCTCGGTGCAACCATATAACTATTACATGGACGTACGGTATTAAAAGCTTTACATCATGTAACCATCGTATTAATATACTATCACTTAAAACAGAGTAAAAATGCGATCATCGGTGGCGGCACCCAGATATGAGCCAGCATAAAAATGGATGACCGCGGCATCCGCCGCGGTCTGTTTGTTCTTAGTGTTTGATGTCGAGACCGCAGTCCCTGAGCGTCTTGAGAGCGCCGCTGTATACCTCGAGATACTCTGCCGTGGGCTTGACGGTCTTTACATCATAGCACTCGCGGAAGGTCTTGCCCAAGGGCGGGCTGACGAATCCTTTCTCGTATATGGAAAGGACCTTTCCTATGATCTCATTGAGGTCGGAGACCTTCATCCCGGCCGCCGTTCTTGCGGCCTCTCCCATTATCCTTGCCTCCATCCCGGTGGTCTTGTCCTGGGCGACGCCTTTCGCCGCAGCGGAACCTGAGAGCATCTCCCTTCCGGACCCGGTGTCGGTAATGGCCTGCGTCGCTGTCTCAAGGAGACACATCTCCGTGCAGGGCCCGGCTCCGGGGTAGTACTGGTTCGCAAGCAGAAGGTCTGTGTTGGCGTCGATCGCCGCCGCGACGTGTCCCGCCACCTGGAGGGTTTCTTTTGCCGTCGTCACGTTCCACCTTATGTGGATCGGTCCGTCCAGGTGGAAGTTCCCGCTGAACAGTACGAAGGATCCGAGCGTTGTCGCGACGTCGCAGATGGCTGTCTCCTCGAGGCCGCCGGTGTACCCGCCGAATATCGGCATCTGCTCTATCATTATCGTGTCCCCGTTGGTTGTCCAGCCGGCGAGCATGTTGAGGCCCACCATATCGATCTTGAGCTCATTGAGCTGGGAGCACTCATGCGCGTCCGTTACCCTGAGACCTGCGTTGGTCATATCGGCTGCGAGACGTCCCGCTGCGGACAGCGGCGTCTCCGGTCCCTATATTCCCATCCCGGGCCTTCCGGCCCTTATGCGCGCCTCTTTTACGGCGCGGAGCTCTGCCATCATAGCATAGATCTCATACGGCGTGTTGGTCTTTGCGGGGTGCCCCTCTATCGTGGTCATAACGCCGTTGACAAGAGTGTCAACTGTCGCCTCTTGCGCATACGACTGCATGACCTGAACGAATATGTCCTCTGATACCGGGGATCCCGTCGGCCCTCCCTGAACGATGGGCTTCACGGGGCTGTTCCCGCGCCTGGGGTAGAAGCGGGCTATGTCCCTGCCCTCTCCGAGTATGAGCTTGGTAGGGGTCTTCTTGATCCCTTCCCACACCTCTTCCTCCGTGACCTTCATGACACGGCCGAGGTCAGCGCAATAGTATCCTGTTTCCACCAGCATCTCGATGCCGGCGTAGAAAAGGTCGTTCATCGTCTGTTTGTCCTCCGGTATGAATTTGTTCCCGAAGTTAAGTTTGTATTTTTCTTTTAGTTCGGTGAGTTTGGTAGGGAGGATATTGTAGTCCCATTCACTCTCCGGAACCTTCTTACCCTTTACGAACCTGTCGTAAACGTCGCCTATACTGAGTGGTCTTGTCGCTGCCATTTTTATCACTTCATCAGTTCATTCACGAGTTCGATAATCTCGGCTGCCGTCGCGGAGTATCCGTCCGCGCCGATCTCGTCGCACCATGCTTTTGTGCAGGGTGCGCCGCCGAAGATGCACTTGTACGGCGCATCAACCTCTTTCTTGGCCTCTACCAGCTCCCTCTGCGACTCAAGCGTCGTGGTCATCAGTGCGGAGCCGCCGATTATCTTTGCGTTGTTCTCCTCCGCTGCGTCAAGGAAAGCCTGCGACGATGTGTCCGGCCCGAGGTCGATCACATTGTACCCTGCTCCCCTGAGCATCGCACAGCACACGTTCTTTCCGATCTCATGGATGTCCCCCTCTACAGTACCCATTATCACGGTTCCCCTGAGCGCCCCCGCGCCTGACGTCATCAGCGGCTCAAGGATCTTTATGGCGGCCTCCATCGTTTTGGATGCTGCCACCACCTGAGGCAGATATATCTCTGCCTTGTCGAATCTTTCTCCTATGGTCTCCATTCCTTTTCCGAGGCCTTTTTCTATTATTTCTTTTACTTTTATACCCTCTTTGATGGCGGCATTCGTCGAGTCCTGGGCAAGTTTTACGTTCCAGGTCTCGACCGCCGTTCTGAGGTCTGCCAAGATCTGCTCTATGCTCATGTTCTTCCTCCATAGTGCGCGCTTGCTGTCATCCGTTATTAAATGACATCAGCATTTCGAACCTGTTTTACTATTACTATAAAAGTATTTAAAAATTATTATTGTACTATTGGACGACCCTTGTTTCAATATTTAAAATTAACTATTCAATTTTGAAGGAGAACGTTCTTATATTAAATGATTTCTCATAGAAATTGTTTTAAAAAAATTAAAGGGTTTTGCGGCCTTTCGGCCGTTTAAGGACTTTCAGATATCAGAGACCATCTTGCGGGCTCTCCAAAGGGCAAGTACGCACACTCCCAATATGAGGGCCATGAACACATATTCGCCTTTTGGAATTATACCGTTCGAGAAGTACGATTCAGCTATCTCTTCCCACATCATTTTACTCACCTTTCCTTGGCTTTACCTTAGATCTGAGTTCGTTCAGGAAGTCCAATCCCAAGGGAGTAATGTGATACTGTATCAGGAGGCGGCCTTTTCTGAAAGTACCTTCCTCATCGATCAGCGTCTCCCCCTCGGCGACCATGCCGGATGCCGCCACTTCGATCAGATCGAAGTTCAGGCAGTCCCTGTAATAATCCGAGGGCATATTGTACTCCATTTGGAGCTGTTTCACGAGATCCCTGTTCCATGTGGGTCCTTCGGCGTCTAGTATCTCCAGTATCCGGAATTTATAGGGGCGCCCTTCCATCATGGTTGTTCCTCCGTATTTTCTCCTGTTTCTCTCAGGGATTCGACGTTCTCTGTCTTTTCTGTGAACATTATCAGAGTTCCTACCGTACAGAGTATGGCGCCAGCCACCAGTGAGATCTGACGATCCAGACCGTCACCTATAGCTGCAGTCACACCGAAGAAAAGGATCAGGAATATTACGGAAAAGATACCGTAAAGACTTCCGATACCTTGGCCTCTTCCTACCCCTATCAGGGGGAACGCTTTGTACCACGCTACGTAACAGAATCCGAAGGTCAGTCCCAGCATCACGAGCGTGAGCAGTATCACCGGGTCGGAGATCATTTTCCATGCATATTCCCAAACAGGGAAGGACATCAGAGCAAGCACAGGCAGCGCTATGGCCCACCAGATGATGTTCTCCATAGCGAATCTCATCGTTATCGCAACATCCGGCTCCGATACGTCGATACCCTTTGCCGCGATAGCTCCCTCGATACCCCAGCCGCACAATGCCATTATCCCGCCAATATAGCCGATCATGACACTGTCGGGCACAAGGGGATCTCTGATATCGGCTATCATGCCTATTCCAAAGATGGTAATGCTCCCTATCAGGATAATCAGTATGCCGGCGATCGCCCTGTGGGAGACCTTCTGACCCAGCCATACTCTAGACAGCAGCGTGCCTATGACCGGATAGGCAAGCGCCGCGACTGCCGCAAATGCGCCGCCCACATATCCCATCGCAAGGAATGACCCAAGGATGGCAACCGGCCCTCCGCAGATAGCTCCGAGGAAATAGTACTTCGTACAAGCTCTCATTTCTCTTATGCTTCTCTTCATCTCGGCGAACTTTGCCGTTCCGAGGAAGAAATTCCATATCAAGTACGAGAGAATAACGAATGCGGCGTTCAGCGCGGTGATCAGCATCGCCGCGACGATCGTCCCCGCGTCGTCGCCGACTTTACCGCCGGCGATCGCAAGGAAATCTCCGATGACGTCGAAGTCCCATATGTATGTCCCTGGGATGTACCATATTGCCCAGAGGATCGCGCAGAATAAGGCCATCATATAGCCGTATTTTACTCTTTTTTTGTGGGCTTCTGTTATCTTTTCATCTAAATCCATTTCGCTCCTCCTCCGAAAATTACCGTCACCCAGCGATCTTTGTCATTTTCGCGACCGCATCGGACGCGTTCTCGGAGTATACGTCGGCGCCGATCTCGTCAGCCCACTGCTGCGTCACCGGTGCGCCGCCGACGTTCGTGATCAGTTTCTCCCTGATCCCCTCTTTTTTGAGGAGTTCTTCGAAGGTCTTCTGATTCACCATCGTGGATGTCATGAGCGCCGATGTCCCCACATATTTCGCGTTGTTGTCCTTGCATGCTTTGACTATGTCCTTGAGCGGCACGTCCCTTCCTATGTTCATGACGCTGAACCCCGCCACCTTCAGCATTATCGCAACGATGTCCTTACCTATCGAATGGATGTCCCCTTCGATTGAACATATCACAAATTTGCCGAGGCCTTCGTCGACCTTGCCTCCGCGCTTCTCGAGCTCGGGGGTAAGTACGTTCAACGCCGCGTTCATCGCCGACGCAGCCGCCATTATATGGGGCAGGAACAGCTTTTTGGCCTCAAAAAGCGCTCCTATCTCCGTCATCCCTTTGGTGAATCCGTCTTGGATGATGGCCACTATGTCCGCTCCTTCCGCAATGACCCTGTTGGCCACGTCGACCGTCTTTTTGGCGTCATATGCCATGACCGCCTGCTTCGCTTCTTCCGCTAATGATTGTACTGACAACAAAATCACTCCCTGCTTTTCTTGAACTCATCGTCCGCTTTCTTGACGATGGCCTTCATCGCTTTCAGCGCATCCTCCGGAATGGGCTTGACGACGTGGTTTTTCAAAACGTTTTGAACGATATCATGCGCAACATCTACAGCGTTCTTGCTTCCCGCCGCCTTCCAGTCTCCGATCATATAACGGTCGAATATCTGCGGGTCGGAAGCGAGTTCGATGTTGTTCATCGTCGAGGGGTGAGCAAGGAAATCATTGCCCACGCCGATCTCTTTTATGGCGCTGACGGCGAGCGTTTCTTCGCACAGCGGAACGCCCTCCATGGCCTTCTTTTCCATAGCGATTATGTCATTGTCTATTACCAGCTGTTCCATCGAGAACGTCACGCCGAGCTCCAGCATACCAGATCCGTATATTGTGTTGGCTCCGGCCATCGCGGGGAGGAGAGAGGTTATAGTCTTCTCATGCGACGCCTGGGGATCAGGTACCTTGGAGTCAGTCTACATGCCGGCGACATAAACGGGCAGCCCGTAGTACTGTCCGAGTTTTGCTACGGCCGCGCTTATCACGGCGAGTTCCGGTGAACCGACCGGTGCGGTCCCGCGTTTGAGATCGAAGGTCGTTGTGGAGCTTCCGTACCATACCTTTGCGCCCGGGCACGCTATCTGGCTCAGGACGATCCCCGAAAGGACCTCCGCATTGTGCGTAACCAGGGTTCCGGCAAGGTATACCGGGGATGATCCTCCCGCCATCGCCATGCTCAGAACGTTTACGGGTATCCCGTACCTCGCTCCCTTTATTATGACCTGGGCGGCGTTGTGGCTCAGTTCGAGGGGGCTTGTCGGGCACACCAGCATGGACATTATCGGTTTCTCGCGGGCGAGTTTCTTGTCCCCGCCATAATACGCTTCAACGATATCTCTGTAGAATTCAACATGCTCTCCGACCGGATCTATGTGGTGGAAGTGCTTTGTGGTGTTCTCAATGGAAGTCATCATCTCATGGACGTCTTCCGCTCCCACACCTGCCCAATCCCTTGCCGATACCGGCAGGGAGAAGTAGCTGATATTCTCCGCCCAGTCGCAGAGCTTCGCACAGTTTGCGAGGTCCGCATCCGTCGAATCACGCGTTTCGAATTTTCCGTTCCCCAGATAGTTGCACACCTGGATGCCTGTTCCGAAGCAGGTGTAGTGCACGCGCCCGTTGTGTTCCTGTTCGACGATCCTGTTCTCCTCTCTTCCGTGCAGATAGAATGTCTTCGGTGCTGACGAAAGAGCCTTGCGGACAAGTCCGATCGGTATCTTCACCATTTTCGTTTTGTGGTCGACCTCGCACCCGGCTTTCTCAAAGAGTTCCAATCCCTCTTTGTCGGATACTTGGACGCCGTAATTCGACAGGATGTCCAATGTTGCCCTGTCGATAGCTTCGATGCCGTCCTGAGTAAAAATATCTAACTTCAGGCCCTGCATCATTTGTTTTCCTGGATACTGGTTTGGTTTCATTTCCTTCTCCATGATACGCGCTTGGCGTTATCAGTATAGAATGGCGCCAGCATTTCGAACCGATTTTGCAATAACTATATTTATATTTAAAAACTACTTCTTTAACTAATATGTTTTATGTTTATGTATATAAATATTACCAATTTTATCAAATATCTGGAGTTTTTATATTAAATAATTTTTTGTATAAATGATTGAATTTGTACCGCTTCTAGTATAAAAAACAATCAGATCGATCTGAAATAAAAATAATGTAAGGAGACGGCGTTGCCGCCGTCAGTTTGGTTAATGTTATGCTTCTTCGGCCTCGGACGCTTTCGCATTTGAGTTCTGGGTATAGTACCATATGGGGAAGAACATCCCGAATACAGCTATTGCCAGAGCAAACGGCAGCATCGAATGGTCAAACAGATCGTACATCCAATACATCAGACATGGTATCAGGACACAAAGCTCATAGAATACCATCCCCGCCGCAACGTACTTCCACCCTTTCGGAGCGGAGAACGGCCTCTCCAGATGCTTGAACCGAGCGTTCGTTCTGGATTTGACGTATGCGGAAAGCGCCACTACGTGCGCTAGACAATATCCTATGCCGGACGCCGCGAGTATCATCACAGGGCCTCCGCCTTCTATGTCTCCTATCTTTATCGTTGCTGTGACAATCAGGATCAGATTGAAGATGCTTACGACTATCATCGCATTGAGAGGCATTCCGTGCTTATTCTGCTTCTTCATGAACTTCGGCATGTTTCCTTCTTCCGCCATGTAATACAGCGTCCTTGAGGATCCCAAGAACCCGGTCTGTATGATCAGGATCATCGCCGCCACAAGCAAAGTGAGCGCTATCGGACCTCCTATGTCACCGAACACCGCTTCAGCGATCGGACCCAGCGTTGCATAACCTGCATCGTCGATGCCGACCATTCCGAGCGATCCGAAGACCGCCATGGACACAAAGAAGTAAAGGATCAGACAGATGAAGCCGCATGCGAACAAAGCTTTCGGAACGTCCTTATTGGGTTCCTTATACTCCGGTCCGTAAAGGGCGGCTGTCTCCCATGCGCAGCCGCTCCATTGTGCCAGCGCGAAGCAGCCGAACAGTAACACTATATCATTGGATGATCCCCATCCGTCTGGCAAGAATTCGCCGGTGATCCTGCCGAAATCGAACAGCGCGCCGCCGCCTGCTCCTCCGGTCACGAATGACGCCGCGAGGATAACGACCATCGGCACTATGGCGATGATGGCCAATATGAGTCCGAACTTCGACCCGCCGGTCAATCCGCGGGAACCGATCAGCAGCATTACCGAAACGATCACGATGCCGAGCGCCACGTTGAGCAATGTTTCGTTCATTGCGCTTTCAGCGGCAAAGTCGGCTAATGCGGGAACGAAGAAGGTAAGATACAGACCTGTCATCACCGTGAATATCGCGACAACAGGCGTCCATGCGAACCAGTAACACCACGCGCAGAATGCGCCGATCAGTTTTCCTGTGTCGTATTTTTTAGTTTGGTTTTCAGGCGTAAACACTACCTGCGCACAGCCCGGCAGCCCTGCCGCTCTGGGGAAGGTTGTAACCATTTCTCCATACGCCGTGTTCTGGAGAAATCCCTGGAGAACACAGATGGTCCACATCACTATCGAGAATGCCCATATGTATCCCGCGACGTCATACAATGACGGGAGGATCAATATCGGCACACCGAGCGCAACGAAGAGTCCTTGTTTCCAAGTAATAGACCTGACAAGCATGCCGGTCTCTTCTGCTACATTATCAGACATAAATATATACCTCTTTTTCGAAAAGGAATTAATGTGCAGTGACCTGGGTCATTGCACAATTTCGAAAGTGTTTATCTCTTGGTCATCTCCCTGAAGATCTCACAGCTGTTGATCTTGGTGTCAATGAGCCTTTCGATGTTCATCTTGGCCGCTATGCCTCTCGGCGCGCCAGGTACACCGGTCACAACTCCGATCTTCAGTTCCTCTCTGAGGTCCCTCATTATGTGTTCGTCTGCGATCTCAAGCGTGGATAGTCCAAGCTTCTTGGCGACATATTCCTTGGCCTTGCCGATCTTCATGTTCTTGGAGAACTGCATTCTCGCAACAAGGTCACCTGCGGATCTGATGCCGCCCATTCCTGATGCCATAAAGTGGGAGACGCCCATTCCGGCTGTGTCTCCCACCCCGATCTATACACCGTCGACTTTGGCGATCTCTACCATCGCCTTGTTAGCTCTGGTGACGGCGTCGATAGGCGCCGTCTCCCACATGGGTATACCGCCGACGCCCATTCCCATGTTCACATGGCATGAGATGTTCGCTACCTTTACGCACTCTTTCACGAAGGTGACCGAACGTGCCATGTTCCATGCCAGACTCTTGCTGGTGTTGGTGTTGACCACCGGACCGAACACGTTCGCTCCGGCCTTCTCCGCCAGCTTAACCTGCTGGTGCGGGTATTTTCCCGCCACTGCCTCCCCTTTATAATCGATGGAACCGTGGATCCCCATTACGGATTCTCCCGCCATCCCTATCATGATATATGTGTCGGGGCAGGCCTTCCTCAGAGCCTCTGCTCCGTACAGCGTGCCGACGAAATCGGCGTCCCCTGCCGATGCAGTGGTGTCGAAGTTGAATCCGTCCGCGCCGGCTGCAACCAGCTTCGGCGCTACGTATTCGATATCCTTTGCAAGGTGCTCGGCCGTGAGCTCCGCAGCCTGCATGGCCTCCTCGATCTTGAACTCCCTCATCAGGTCCGCCGGGTTCCCGTACGGGCCGTCGGGCGCATAGTACAGCCCGGAGTTCGGCATCGCTCCGTAGAAGAACGGAATCACGATCTCGTTCTGGATCTCCTCCATCGTCTGCATCTCATTCGCTATCACAGGTTTTACCGGTTTTATGCTGTAGTCGGCGTGCGCAAGCTCGAACGTGTCCGCGGCGAGCGCCCTCTCGTGCAGCAAAGCCGATTCCAGTCTTCCGACGTCCACGCCGTTGCCGCTGTTACCGTTGTCGCCGGTGAAGTCCAGCTGTCCGATGTCATAGGATACTACGACCTCATTTCCGGGTTCTACGCCTACGATCCTGTTCTTGTTCGAGATTATCTCGAACATCATCTCGATGTCGTTTGCCGTAAGGTCGGGTACCCCTCCCATATCGGCGGCGTCGGCCATACCTGCCTGGATGTCGTTTATGATCTGCTCCTTGGTCATTAAGACCCTCTTTCCGTCACCCATTCTTGTATAAAACTGAGTCATTGTCATCGCCTCACTTGCTGATCGCCTTTGCCTTGCCTGTCGTCTCGCTTGCGGTCTCTCCGTAGATGTCCGCTCCGATCTTGTCTGCGTATGCCTGTGTCACAGGCGCGCCTCCGACCATCACGATCACCTTGTCACGGATACCTTCCGTCTTCAGGATATCTATGACATCCCTCTGGACGGTCATGGTCGTTGTCATAAGAGCGGACATGCCGCACATTGTGCATCCTCCCTTGATCTCCTTTATGAACGCGGACTTGGCGACATCCCTTCCAAGGTCATGGACATCGAATCCGGCGCACTGAAGCATCGTCGAACAGATGGATTTCCCGATATCGTGGACATCGCCCTCCACCGTTCCCATGACGACCGACGCCCTCCTAGTGCTGGCGTCTCCGCTTTGCAGAAGTTCTGGGCCGAGTACCTCCATAGCACTCTTCATTCCCTGAGCCGCGCTAAGAACGTGCGGCAGGAACAATTTTCCTCTTTCAAAAAGTATGCCGACCTCGGTCATCCCTTCCCCCATGGCGTCGATGATCTCTCCGGCGGAAAGCCCCGCTTTCCTTGCGTTTTCCACAGCCTCCTGTATGCCGGGTACCTTATAGGCTATCACTGCATCGTGGAGTGCTTTCTTGTTGTCTACCATCTTCTTCCTCCTTTAAACAGTTTAATAGAACGTTCCGTTTGATCGGAAACTCTCTGTAAGTTAAAAACGCATGAACAATATTTAACGTTAACTGAAATTGAATAGAAATATTTATATATGAATTGAATGAAATTGTTTGAACTGTTTCTATTTCTACATTATCATATTTAAAATTACCTATTATCTTAATCCAAGGTACAAATAAAAAAATGAATCATACATATATAATTTTCTATTTTTACAAACAACCCTTAAAAATCTGTATATAAAAATATCCCTTGTCAAAAAAACTTCCACAGTGGTTATAACCTAACATCCACCAAATGAAAATGGTCCGAGTAATACCGAACTTTTGAAAAGGAGGCGCTATTTTCTATAACTGCGGAACACGAATCCGCAGGAGATCAGGGACAAACGCAGCTGATGTCCGGGGGAACGGACGGGCTATAGGGTAGGTGTCCGGGAATGACAACATTCCTCTCTGACCGGGGAAGCGCTCATTGGGCTCTCTTGTTTCTGAAGCGGAGGATGGCTTTCTTTGCCCCGAAGTGCCCCAGTGCGGCGGATTTGTTGTACCACTTCTTCGCTTCTTCTATGTTAACCTCGACCCCGATCCCTTCTTCAAAATACCTTGCGATGATGAACATCGATTCGGGGTCGCCGTTCTCTGCCGAGTACATATAAGATTCAAAGGGAGATGCCTCGCCTTTGACCACCACTGAGCTGCCCGTATATTCTTCGACAAGTTTCTTCGAGACCGTATGGCCCCGCTCAGCGGCTCGAGTGTACCAAAGAAGTGCTTTCTTCTCATCCTGTTTCACGCCGATACCGTTCGCAAAGCAATGTCCCAGGAAATACTGGCATACCGGGTTTGCGCTTTCGGCTCCTTTGGTGAAACATTCGAACGCCTTCTTCTCATTTGCTTTCACGATCTTGCCCTCGAGGTAGCAGGTTCCCACGTATAACTGAGATTTGCCGTACCCTTTCTCCCCCAGATATGTGTGGAGCTCGAAAGCTTTCAGGGGGTCTTTCTTCACCCCTCTTCCTCTGGCATAGCTTTCCGCCAGTATGAATTGAGATTTTAGGAATCCGTCCTCGGCCGCTCTTGAGCACCATTCGAAACCTTTCTTCTCATCCTTCTCCACTCCGTTGCCGGACATATACGCACTGCCGATCATATGACATCCGAGAGTGTACCCGTGCTGGGCCGATCTCTCGAAATAGTACGCCGCCTTCTTCGGGTTTTTCCTGAACCCGTTCCCTTCGAAGTAGTTCATACCGGTGGTGTATTCTGCATACGGGTCCCCCAGATCGGCGGCCTTCTTGAACCATTCAGCGGAAAGGGATGCGTTCTTGTTGACGATGCTTCCCTTGGCGTACATCTGGCCGAGCATTACCATGGCATCGGTTTGGCCTCTCTCAGCCGAATCGGTCATTCTCTTGATGCCTTCGTCTTTGTTCTTATCCACGCCCACGCCGCCCACCAGGCACCTTGCCAATCCGAACTCGGCGTCAAGGCAGCCGGACTTTGCGGATACTGTATACCAGCTGTGCGCAAAAGTGGGATCTTTCTCGGTCCCGATCCCGTCCATATAGCATCTGCCCAGGTGGTACTGACCTACCGATGAGCCTGTGTCCGACATCTGCGAATAGATATCGAAGGCTGTCTCGGGGCTCTTTGGCACGCCTGTTCCGTGCTCATAACATCTGCCAAGCTCACATTTCGCCCTTTCGGACCCTTTCTCTGCGCAGGTTTTCAGCAGCGATGCGCCCCCTTCGCGGTCGCGGGCGGTGCCCGTGCCTCTTGTCATGCAGACAGCTTTCGAGCATTCCCCGTCGATATTCCCTTTCTCTGCGGACGCCGAGAACATCTCGAACGCTTTTTCGGCGTTCGAGTCGGTGCCGACGCCGATGTCGTAGAACACGCCCAGCATGTACATCGAGCTGGGCGATCCCTCCGATGCCTTATTCGCGTGATATTCGAACAGCTTCTTATCTCTGGGGACATCGGTCTCCTCAAAGATGGAATTCAGTTCTTTTACCGCTTCGGGATATCCTTTCAAGGCGGCCTTTGAAAACCACATTATAGCTTCATCGACATCCTTCTGAACAGCTATGCCTTCGGCGTAGCATTTGCCTACTACAAACTCAGAGTGCATATGGCCCAGGGTGGCCGCCTTCACGTACCAGTTGAAAGCTTCCGCTTCATTGACGTCCACGCCATCTCCCAGGGCATACACCTGTCCCAACCTGAAACAGGAATTAACGTCGTCGGCTTCTGCTTTGGAAATCAGCTCCTCCAAAACTTCCATCAGAAACCTTAATGGCCTACAATATATTAAACTCCCCTGTTCTCCGTACCTACAAAGGGATCGCTTTCCTTCTTCTCGATGGAAAGAACCACCATAAGTAATGCGAATACGGACATGGCGAACATCAGCGCCCATACGAAGGCGAAGTTCTCAAGGGAGTATGTTGTGCCTATTATCGGAGCGGTTATCGTGGTGCAGACCGATGCCCCCAGGAAAAGGAAGACGTTCATCGCCGACACGGACGTACCGGATATCGCCGTGGGATACCACTCCTTGACCTGAGTGAAAGACAGCGTCATGAACCCTCCTGAGAATCCGAAAACGAAACATATGGTCATCCAGAACCAGTAGCTGTCGAGGTGGCCTGCGAACGCCCATATTATGCCCCAGGTTGCTGTGTAAAGCAGCGTGCCCCAGAACATGGCAGTGCGTTTTGACCTTATTACCCCTCTTCCATTCATCACGCCTATCACGGCGGTGCTCAGTATCTTGCCTATGCCGAGTATGGTGATGAGCAGCGCCGCGCTAGTACCGAAGCCATATATCTCTTTGAAATATATGTTCGCCCAGGTGCCTTGGAAGACCATTATGGAACCGTACACAAGAAAGTATGCGATCGCCAATGTCCAGAACTTCCGCCCCCCGGACGCGACCATGATCAGGCCTTTTATCATAGGCAGTTTCGAGTCGGTCGCGTCGGAGATGGGGGTTCCCTTTTCCCGATTCTCTATCTCTTCTATCGCCGGGAAGCCTTTTTTGTGCGGGTGGTCCCTTACGAACGCCAGGCATAGCAGCGCCAGTACAAGAGTCACCACTCCGAGCACCAGGAACACGTCCCTCCAGCCCAGAGCTTCCGCCATCATCTCCAGCGGCGCCGACGCCGCTATCGCGCCGACATTCCCGACGGCGATCACGATGCCGGTGAGCTGAGGGAAGTCAGCCTTTCCGTACCAGACGGATATTATCTTCATCAGCGGGATGTAGATGACCGCCATCCCCGCCGCGATCAGTATCTTCCCGAGGACAATCTCCCAGAATTCGGTCCCCATGAACGTCAGGAAGGAACCGGCGGCGGCAATTATGAGGAAAATGAACGTTGCCTTCCTCGGACCGAGGTGGTCCGCAAGCAGGCCGCTCGGTATCTGCATCGCGGCATATGTCCAAAAGTATACGGAACTGAGCAGCCCGACCGTGCCGCCCACGTCATCGATGATATCTCTGCCGACGATGCCGACAGACATCCTGTGGAAATAAACGAAGAAATATGCGGAGGTAAGAATTATGAATATTGCCCACCGGTACCTGTAAAGGGCCTTTTTGAGATCCTTTGATATCGTCTTAGGTTCCATTCCGCTGTTGTTGTCCGTATCGGCGTCGGGTCTGGCGTCTTCGAATCTTTTCAGCTCTTTTGCCTCTGTGTCTTTGATTTTGTGAGCGGCAATGGATATGCCGTTCACCGGACCGGCCATTGACACATTTTGGACCCTGTTCGTTCAAGTCTTACCACGATCTGAACAAACAGCACTTCCAAGCACCGATTAAACACGCATAATATTAAAATTTATCATTTCAGTGTCATAAATGATCTCCGAAGTGGGTCTGGCAATATCGGGCTATACGGTGCTGGTCCTTTTGATCATGATGGGGTCCTGCTTATGCCGGTTGGCATTGTGAACCAGCACATAATGCCGGCCCACGAATGGGTGGCCTACTTCGTTGTCCGCTTTGTCCTTGCGGGGGTACTGATGCTGGCCTGCCCCGCAGGGCGGCGCCCCGACCGCATCAGTCGATCTTTATCAGCTCATATCGGGATGAGCCCATCTTCATCTTTTCAGCATGCTCGAACGTTGCCTGCCACCTTGTGCTCGGGTGCGTGCATTTGAAGATGTCGTCCGGTTTTATCCCGTTCGAGTTCGCGTGCAGCCTGCTCCCCGCGATCATCGGCTGTTCCTGGGCGAGGTCTACGCAGGCCTTATCCAGCGCGACCGGGTCGAAGGACGCCAGCATTCCCACGTTCGGTATGATCGGGACGTCGTTCTCTTTATGACAGTCACAGAACGGAGAGACATCGGCGATCACCGAAACGTGGAAGTTCGGCTTGTCCGCCAATAAGGCGGCGGCGTACTCCACTATCTTGAAGCATACTATCTCATTCGCCTCATCCATTTCTACCGATATGACGTCGAATGGGCACATCCCTATGCATTTTCCGCATCCTACGCAGAGGCTGTGGTCGATGGACGCTTTCTCCTTGACGGTTATCGCCGAATGGGCGCATGCTTCGAGGCATTTCCTGCAGGCTCTGCATCTTTTCTCGGAGACCTGCGGCTTTCCGGAGCTGTGAAGCTCCATCTTCCCCCTCTTAGATGCGCAGCCCATTCCTATGTTCTTCACTGCTCCGCCGAAACCTGTCAGCTCATGACATTTGAAATGGTTCAGCGATATGATGACGTCGGCATCGTACGCAACGCGTCCGATCTTCGCCGTTTTTACGTAATCCCCGGCGATGGGCATCTCGATATCATCGGTACCTTTCAGCCCGTCCCCTATTATTATCTGGCAGCCTGCCGATATGGTGTTGAAGCCGTTGATGTTCGCCGTATTCAGATGCTCGACGGCGTTCTTCCTTTTCCCGGGATACAGCGTGCTGCAGTCGGTCAGGAAGGGGATGCCGCCCATTTTGGAGATCCTGTCTGCTATTACCTTCGAATAGTTCGGTCTCAGAAAGGCCAGGTTCCCCAATTCGCCAAAGTGCGTCTTTATGGCCACGAACTTGCGGTCCGCATCGATGCTCCCGATCCCGGCGGCGTCGATGAGCCTTTCGAATTTGTCAAGAAGGCTGTCCTGCAGCTCGGTGTGCATGTTTGTGTAATATACTTTGGACATTCCCATATGCGCCCCACAGAGTAGCTGATTATGATATTAAAATAAACTCGGAGCGGCGGTCACGTCGGGTAAAAGTTTGCTTCCTTTTCATACGGCAGGAATGCTCCTTTGTGTTACGCAGTTCCATTCCATTTGCGCCTAAGTGTGGTTGCCGACGCGCGGACAGGCCTGAGCCTCATCATTCCTTCCGCTTCGGTTCGAATCAGAACACGGAATGAAAGTGAATCAGAACACGGAATGAAAGTGAATCAGAACACGGAATTAATAAAGAATCCAGTAAGTTAATATAACCATTATAACATTTCACATCAATGGATAAAGAATATATGAGCAGAGTCGTGGACAAAGAATTGGACATGCTCATGTCTCTGTTCAGCGCAGTGCTCATAGAGGGTCCCAAATGGTGCGGTAAGACATGGACTGCCGAAAAACACTCCGCAAGTGCGGTCTATCTGCAAGACACCAAGAAAAGGGAACAATATCTGGAATGGGCAAAGTTCTCGCCCGGCGCCTTGTTGGAAGGAGACGTCCCCCTCTTGATAGACGAATGGCAGACCATACCGATCGTATGGGACGGCATCCGTTTTGAAGCGGATCAGCGTAAAAAGAAGGGGCAGTTCATACTTACCGGTTCGGCAGCGCCGGCGGACGGCGTAACGATGCATACAGGAACAGGGCGCATTGCCCGGATGTTCATGAGACCGATGTCATTATTCGAATCGCTGGAATCCAACGGCAGCGTCTCGCTCAGGTCCATTTTCGATGGTATGGAGATAAAGGGGAGATCACCGCTTGCTCGGGAAGATCTCGCTTTCGCACTGGTAAGGGGAGGATGGCCGGAATCCGTCACAAGCAAGGGCGAGGGCGCCCTGCAGTATGCACGTCAGTATGTGAGGTCCATCGAGAGATCCGACGCATCGCGCGTTGATGGTGTAGAAAGGGATCCGAAACGGGTTCGGAAACTCATGCTGTCCTTGGCAAGGAACGTGTCCACAATGGTAAAGAATAAAACGATCATGGATGACATTGCGGGTAAGGGGGGCGAAGATGCAATATCCGACAAAACACTGACATCGTACCTGAATGCGCTGAGACGTATATTCGCAACGGAGGACCTGCCGGCCTGGAGTCCCGATATACGGTCAAGGACGGCATTGCGAACGTCTCCCAAATGCCATTTTGTCGACCCGTCCATAGCCGCCGTCCTCCTCCGTCTCTCGCCGCAGGGCCTTATGAAAGATTTCAGGACATTCGGTCTTTTGTTCGAATCACTGTGTATCCGCGACCTAAGGGTATACGCACAGTCGATGGAGGGCGAGGTGTTCCATTATCACGACGGCAGCGACCTGGAAGTGGATGCGGTCATACATCTGTACGATGGGCGGTGGGGCGCGGTCGAGATAAAGATGTCTTCGCATGATATAGATAAAGCCGTCGAGAGCCTGATGAAACTAAGGGATAAAGTGGACAGTGAGAAGATGGGAGAGCCGTCATTTCTCATGGTGCTTACGGCCGCTGATATCGCATACCGCCGCGATGACGGAGTATATGTCGTACCTATAGGATGTCTGAGAGACTGAGCGGCAGAAGAACGGGGCCCGCGTAAAGGCGCCGGCCCCCGAAGATAGCGACGCTGTCGAGATAACCGCCAGAACTGCGGAGGCGCTATAAGACAGCACCCGGAGGGATGAGGTGTCCCTGCTTGATGCGAACGCCTGATGCCATGCGCGCGCTGGTCGGCAACATAAAAGAGGATCGGCAAAAGGCATGCCGGAAGAGTCCGACATCGAGAAAGTGACCGTTCTGGTAATGGGCCGCGGATACTTCTTGATGGAGGTCAATAGGGCTCGCGCCCTTTGGTTACGCGGCCGGGGATGTCTTCGAGGTGTCGAAAAAGTCTTTCGAAAATCGTATTTTCGACACATCGCCCGCATGAATGTCCCCTGGGAGATAATCGTTATCGTGTGAGTGCAAATACTTAAAATACTGAAAGCGAGCTTGCATTTCAAATTATCAAAGGTGGGAATCCGATGTATATAATGAGTCCATACACAGGCAGCCTCATGTCAGATGAGGAGATCATAAAAAAATACAACAGCGAGAAAAGATGGGGTCTTGCCGTTTGCATCGACCTCGGAGAGTGCGACCATGAGAAGATCTCGTCCAAAGAGCACATCTCAAAGTTCGCCGTCGACCTTGCCAATTACATTGATATGAAAAGGTACGGTGAGCCGATAGTGGTATTCTTCGGCGACGAACCGAAGGTGCAGGGTTTCTCCCTTGTGCAGCTGATAGAGACCTCCCAGATCTCCGGGCACTTCGCAGAGGACACGGACAGAGCGTTCATCGACGTTTTCTCATGCAAGGAGTTCCCCCCGAAAAAGACCGCAGAGTTCGTCCAGAAGTACTTCGGCGCCAAGAAGATGGAGTACGCGGTCTGCTTCAGGGACGTCTGATCCTATATTTCCGGCATCCGCCGGATTTATTTTTCTTTCAGGCTTGACAGCAGCCGATCTTTTTTTCTACTATACCATAAGAATATTATCATGCGTATCGTATCGGCCGCCATGGGTTTGGACGATGTTCTCGCAAAGCTCCTCGCGGAAAAGAGCATAAGGGCCGCTTTCCCTCTTGAAGGGGATTTCTTTGACGAAGTTGTCGAAGAAGAGGGCGGAATAACTGAATCCACTCTTGGAATGCCGTTGGTGAACCGGGCCTTGGAGGAGGTCCTCAAAAGGAGCGTTACGGTCTGCGTGTTCTGCGAAAGCTCTTTCGAGCCCAGCACCGATCACATCATGATAATGGAGGACGGCTGCGGGAACATGGTCGGGCATGACGTCCCTCCCTGCATGATCGACGACTTCAAAGATGATCCGAATATCTTTTGGTTATGCGACGACTTCGCGATCCACCCCGAAAAGGCGGGAACGCATGAGATGATGATAGTGATACTTCCTCAAAGGCTCAGGATCATCGGAGCAGACGAAGGCGCGAAGGACCCCGTCCTGCTGTACCCCGCGACAACAACGGACATCATGTTAAGGAAACATTTCGGAATGTCCGTGAACGACCCCAAGATAGCGTCCGCGATAATCGCGTTCGATCTCATTTGAGCCCAAAGTGCAAAACGTATACTAACTGTATTTTCTTCGTTATATATGCTGACGTTGACGTGTTTCAAATATGAGGAACATACAACATCTCATGAAGAAACTGAACAAGAACAAGAAGGGGAGCATCGAAGGGCTGCCTCTCCAGCTGATGATAATGATCATCATCGCAACGATGGGGACTGCCATACTCATCGGCTGGATGGGCAACATCGAGACGCCGAAGCATATAGGCGGCGTAGACGTGCTTTCAGGGGACATCATCCTTAACGGGAACAGCACCTCCGACGGTTACGTCGAGGTGTACGTCACGGACCAGAACGGTAATCCGCTCAGCGGCGCCACCGTGGTCCTGTCAGGCCTCGGGGTGACCGATAAGAACGGAAAGACCGCATATGCGAACACCGAAGGAGGATATGCGAAATTCGACGGCCTGAGGATAACGCTGAGAGGCTCCGAAATAGGCTTCATCACAATCAACGTATCGATGCCCGAATACGGGGAGAACAACAACACAAGGGTGGCGGTAATATCGTAAAATTGAACAGAAAGGGGGTGACCGGCCTTCCCATAACGTTGGCCGTGACCTTTTTAATTTTGGCCTTGTTCGTTCCGATTGCGATTGGCATGGTCTCTGATTTTGAGAAGGACACCTCCGCCGCTGTCGCAAAAGCGGAGGCCGGCAAGATCGAAGATGCGGCGGGAAGAGCATACTATTCCGGCGCCGGCAGCACCAGCAGGGTCAGTGTGTCGTTGTCCGGCGGGTCCTGCCTGATGCTGGGCGGAGAAGGATCCGATTCATACAGCATATCGATACTTCTTGACGATACGGTCGTCGATAAGATATACCTTCAGAGGCCCCCCGTGAAATTCCTTGGGGACCCTCTTTACCTTATGGGCGACAGGACGGTCTCGATGGAATGCGTCTTCGAGAACGGAGTATATGGAATAAGGGTGAGCGTAATTGATTGAATTCACAATGTCTCGGGTTGCCATGATAGTATGCGGTGCGGCTCTCCTCGCGGCGGTGATAATGCCTGTCCAATCGTTCTACGACGGAAGATATGACGCTTCCATGGAGGAAGCGGCGGACCGGCTTTCACTGGTGATCGAGGAGTTCTGGGTCTCCGAAGCGGATACGCTGATCCTCAGAGGGTGGGAGGTCCTCCCCTCCGCCGACTGTTCCGTTGTGATCGAAGGGCACAGTCTTACTTTGTACTCGAAAGACAAGTCCTACCGGTCAACAGTATCGAAAAGTGTGGAACGAGTGGTGATCGGCCACAGCGACGAGGTGACGATGACAAAAACGTGAGCATCACTTGCCGCAGAACGTTTCCGCCGCTTTGTTCAATGCGGCAGCAAACCTTTCTATGTCTTCTTCATTATTGTACAGATAGACCGAGGCTCTGGCGCTACCCTCTATACCTCTTGATCCGAAGAACGGATGGGCGCAATGCATTCCTGACCTTATCATGATGCTGTCCATTTTGTCAAGCATCATGGCGACATCATGGGGGGACAATCCATCTATGTTGAAGGAGAACACACCGCACCTTCTGCCCGGGTCATCCGGTCCCACCACGCTCAGGCCTTTTATTTCCTCTGTCAATTTGAAGATCATCTCCATCAGATGCCTGTCGTGTTCGTATATCTTATCCATCCCTATGAATGTGAGATAATCAAGCGCAGCTTTCGTTCCGGCTATTCCCGCATAGTTCTGCAGTCCCGCTTCGAATTTGTCCGGGATCGGTGCAAAACTGGCGCAGCCATAGGTCGCCACACCCACCGCGCCTCCGCCTGTTGTCAGCGGTTTCAGATCTTCTAAGCATTCTCTTTTCCCGTACAGAATCCCCATCCCTGACGGCCCGAGCATTTTGTGCACCGATAACGCATAGAAGTCGACGTCCGTCTTCTTAAGATCGACCTTCATGTGCGGCGCCGCCTGGGACCCGTCAATGAGGATCTTCGCTCCGCGGTCATGCGCTATCTCCGCCGCCTCTTTGATGGGGACCACGCATCCCGTCACATTGCTTGCGTGGTAGACGGAGACCAGCTTCACGTCTTTACTCATGGACTCTTTGAACCTCTCTATGTCGAACTCTCCGTCGTTCTTAGAGGGAGAATATCTTCTTCTCACTCCGGCCTCCTCCGCCAGTATGACCCAAGGCACATGGTTGGAGTTGTGTTCCGTATCGGTGGTGACCACCGCATCGCCTTCTCTTAATCCGATCCCTCTTGCGACGGTGTTTATGCCCTCCGTACAATTCTTTGTGAAGATGTAGCAGTCCGGATCGTCCGTGCCGAAGAACCTCGCCGCTGTCTCCCTCGCTTCATCGATGACCATGGAGACCTTTGAGGACATCCTGTACACGCTGCGCCCTCCGCATGAGGGGAATTCCTCATAGTAATCCAGGATCGACCTTATCACCTGATCCGGTCTCAGCGACTGGCATGCGCTGTCCAAGTAGACGCCTTTTTTCCCTCTTATCGTCGGGAAATCGTTTCTGGCAGCGGATATTTCCATGCTGCGGTTCTATCACTTATGATTATTTAACTGGTTACGTGTATCTGGGTTCGATATAATGCTTGTGACCTCTGTCGGAAAACTAAGGCTTGAGAAGCCCGGAATGGTCGCATCGGGGATAATGGATGAGACCGGACCCTCGATGATGAGAATGCTGAGATCGGGGGCCGGAGCGGTTGTGACTAAATCTATCGGGTCCGAACCGAATCCCGGACATCCCAACCCCTCCTTCACAGAATTAAAGGGAGGATACATCAACGCGATGGGTCTCCCAAACCCGGGGATAGAGCTTTTCGGGAAAGAGATGGAGGATGCGGCGAAAAGCGGCAACATCATCGGATCGATATTCGGCTCATCCCCGGAAGAGTTCGTGAGGTTGGCGGGAAAGATGGAGGAGTACGGCGCCGCGGCGGTGGAACTGAACCTTTCCTGCCCCCATGCGGCAGGCTACGGGATGGAGGTCGGGACCGACCCCAAAGTGGTCGAGGCGATAGTCACCGCGGTAAAAGGCTCGGTGAAGATACCGGTCTGGACCAAGCTCACTCCGAACACCCACATGATCAAAGACCTTGCGGCCGCCGTTCAGGACGGCGGGGGCGACGCCGTCGTCGCCATCAATACGGTCAAAGCGATGGTCATATCGCCGCAGCTGGGGAAGCCTATACTGAGCAACAAGTTCGGAGGGCTGTCCGGGCCCGCCATCCGCTCGATAGGGGTCAGGGCGGTGTTCGACATCAGGACCGCCGTGGACATACCGATCGTGGGGGTCGGCGGGATATCCGACTGGAAGGATGCGGCGCAGTACATAATGGCGGGAGCCTGTGCCTTCCAGATAGGCAGCGCGATAGGAACGAAAGGGATAGAGGTGTTCGGAACCGTGAATTCCGATCTGGAAAGGTTCATGAAGGATTACGGATACGGTTCGATCTCAGACATGGTAGGTGTTGCCCATGAGTGATACTGTAAGGATAATAGGCATAATAGAGGACTCCCATGACACAAAGACCCTGGAGTTCCAGTGGGATGAGAAAGCTTCCCCCGGCCAGTTCATAATGGTCTGGGTACCCGGCATGGAGGAGGTCCCCATGTCACTTTCGAAGACCGACCGCATAAAGAGCATCACGGTGAAGCAGATAGGAAAGGACACACAGGCGCTCCACGGATTAAGCCTGGGAGACCCGATCAGGATCAGGGGCCCCTACGGAAGGGGATTCGACATCAAAAAGAACAAAAAGATGCTTATGGTCGGGGGCGGGGTCGGGACGGCCGCCATAATACCTGCGGTCAAAGAGACCGGCGCGGATACGATAATTGCCGCGAGGACCGACAAGGACGTCATAATGGACGATATCGCCAGTAAATACACTAAGAACCTGTGGATAGCCACCGACGACGGCAGCAGAGGGTTCCACGGGAATGCCGTGCAGCTTATGAGGGAAAAGGTCCAGGAGAACGTTTACGACACGGTATTGGCATGCGGCCCCGAGATCATGCTGTACCACATTTACAACACATGCGTCGAACTCGGCCTCGACTGCCAGCTGTCGCTGGAAAGGCACATGAAGTGCGGCGTCGGTGTTTGCGGAAGCTGCGTCATGGACGGCATGCGGGCATGCAGGGACGGCCCGGTGTTCACAAAGGATCAGCTGTCAGCGATCAGGGACTTCGGAACCTCCAAACGCGACGAATGCGGCCGCCCGGTAAAGCTGGGGTGATATTGTCGGGGTACCTGCGGACCACATCACTGTGACGCACGGCAGCCTCACGGTCAACGTTCCCCGGGACATTTTCAAAGGCGACGGAGCGGAGATAGACCACCGGAAAGCTGCGCCTTTCAGAAACACACTGAAGGGCAGATACCCTTGGCTTACCGACAATTCCCTTAATGTTCTGATGGAGAACGCAAGAAAGGTCATGATCGGCACCCTTGACGAAGAAACGAACGGCCGTTCGCTAGCCAGGGTGCTCGAATCACAGGGAAGGGTCGAAGAAGCCGTCAGGCATCTGGAAGAACATCTGGAGAAGAACCCCGGTGACGCCGACACGTGGTATGCTTTGGGGGAATTGCTTTGCAGATCCGGCAAGGCTGAAGAAGGCTACAAGGCGTTCGCCAGAGGAAGGGGATCATTCTGAACCTTCAAGGAGCGCGTTTATCGCACCGATGACCTCCGGAACGGTCGCTCCCCACGGGACCTTTGCGGTGTTCCCTTCTATAACATGCCCTTCCTTGACGGCGCAGCACCTTACGATCGTTTTCATTCCGTCATTCGGGACGGCGTCGGCGGGACAGACGTTGATGAAGGGCGGGTCTTTATCGTAAATAGAGCGGTATATTCTGCGGGAAAGGTCGCAGCCGATGATTGTAACATCATGCTTAACATCGGGCGCGGCGTCGATGAAGTAAAAAGGCATATCCGCAGCCATGCCCGATACTCTGCATGGGAACATCACTGCCTCCGTCCTCACATCCATTATCTTGTCCGTCAGATCTATGTTATTATATTCGGGAACGACAGGATGCTCTATGAAACCGGACGACAGGGCCGTCTCTACAAGAAAACGCAGCCTTGACGGTCCTGGGGGGATGTTGTCGATGACTCTCAGCTTCACAGTGTTCGGTTCGCAAACGAAACTGATATGGGAGAACATCCCCTCTATTACGACCGTTTTCCCTTGATATCTTTCCTGGACCGAAGCGAGGGCGGGAACATTCAGAACATCTATCCCGTCATCCTTAACAAAAACCGTATCCTCCGGCAAGGACACGGCCCCGGCGTCCGCGACCTTTCTGAAGAGACCCTCCGATCCCTCTTTGCGGACCCATACGACAGCGATCTCCTTTCCGTTCCTCAGTACGAGGTACTCGGTCCGGACATACACCTCCCAGCCCGATACGGCCTTCGATATGTCTTTTTCCGTCAAAGGAAAGTCTACATCGCGTAAGGAGATGTCCTTGCAGTGCATACTAATGTATTCATCGCATTCCGTATAATCCTGCCGTCGGACCCCGTGCGGACAGCCAGTATGGTGTATGCGAAACGTTTATTATATCGCTGATGTTGGGGTTATCCTGTGTCGGGGTAACACAGTGGCTATGTGGCGGACTGCAGATCCGCATACGGGGGTTCAATTCCCTCCCCCGACCCCACGGCTTTTTTGACCGGCGGAACATCGGCGCATTATGGTTTTTACTTGATCCGCGGGTGCTTCTCTATATCAACCTAAAAGGGATTAGATTACACAATCTTTATAAACACCTTATAAATAGCCCTCTCAAGTGAAAAGATGGCGAAGATGAATATAGAGAATGTTGTTGCTTCCACTTCCCTTGGGCAGGAGCTTAACTTGAATGCGATCGAGGACGCGCTTGAGGGTGCGGATTACAACCCTCAGCAGTTCCCGGGACTTGTTTACCGTATCAAAGAGCCCAAGACAGCCACCCTTCTTTTCAGGAGCGGAAAGGTAGTCTGTACCGGTGCAAAGAGCTTAGGCGACGTGAAGATCGCCATCAGCAAGGTTGCGAAGGACCTTGAGAAAGCAAACATAAAGATCACCATTGAACCGAAGATCGAGGTTCAGAACATCGTCGCATCTTCGGATCTGGAGCAGGAGATCAACCTGAACACGGTGGCGATCACCCTGGGTCTCGAAAAGGTCGAATACGAGCCCGAGCAGTTCCCCGGCCTGGTATACAGATTGGACGACCCCAAAGTGGTTGTGCTTCTGTTCGGGTCCGGGAAGATGGTGTGCACCGGCGCCAAGGTCCCCGAGGACGTTGTGCGTGCTGTCGAGAAGATCGCGGCGGAGCTGAGAGCGGCAAGCCTGATGGCATGACCTTACGGCTCCAAAATTAAATTTTTTCCCATTTATCTTCTTTATAGAACGATATATCCAATCGCCACATGACAATAGATTCGTCTTGTATTACATAAAAATATAATCTCCGACAGATATGTTTATTTCGTGTACTGTCCGCGGTGCGGTTCCTCTGTAGGCGACGGTTCCGTCAATTTCTGTCCCAGTTGCGGCTATTATGTGGGGTACGTGCCATACACATACACATACGCTGCTCCGGCCGCCGTCGGGAGCGGGGCGAAGAAACAAAGCAAGGCCGCAACCGCCGCATTATTCGCCGTGCTGATATTGGCCCTTGCCGCGGCGGTCAGTTTGATAGCGGACGTGGAAGATGACCTGAAATACAATAAGGTTGACATTCAGACCGTGACGGAGGATACATACTTCGAACTCAGCGGCGATTTTTTGATAGAGAGGGAGGTGTTCACTGTGAGCCTGACCAACGACGGCAAGATCGCGTTCGCCCTGAATGACGACATATCATCCAAATATGACTATTATTCATGGACATTCTTTGATAACGATCATGTGTCATCAGCCGACACGCGCTTTTACGTGGCATATTCGGGAGAAACGGTGAATAAAGAGGAACCCGTTCTTTACTATCTGAGCCAGAACGTCGGAGAATACAGCATCTCCGTGAAGTGCTACGCCGGGCCGGAAGAAGAACGCGAACTTTTGAAAACATATTCCGGTACGGTGCGCTATTCGGGAACGATAACAAAAGAATACACCTGGATATACCAAGGCGAACTGTATTCCGCCAAGACCTCATTCAGCTTTGACGAGTATCGTCATTATAAAGAAATGAATGATAAGGGCAGAAGGGTCGTCGACTATGGAAGGGTCGTTTCTTTCGTCACGTACGAGGATCCAGCCATTGTTGCGCTGGCGGAATCCATTAAAGAAGCGTACGGCGACCGAAGCACATCGGATCAAAAATTTGCCGCATTTGTGCTGGGGTTCGTTCAGATATGTTTTGATTACCCCCCTTATTCAACCCTCATGGGCGCCGACAGGTACCAATACGGGCAGGAAGAGTATTTCGCGTATCCTATGGAAACTATATTCTACGGGATGGGGGACTGCGAGGATACGTCCATACTTGCTGCGGCGCTTTTCAAAGCCTTGGGTTATGAGGCGGGGGTGGTCATGATCCCCCAGCATGCTGTCGCCGCTGTCGGATTGGATTCATATGCTCCGGGATCCTATTCCTCCCGTTCATACGAAATAATAAGTCAGACAATAGACGGCGTCACATATTATGCGTGTGAGACCACTGTCAATTCCCCCCAGGGGATCGGCCTGATCAGCTTATCTGGAGACGAGGGTACCCCATACAGCGAGTACATCGGAAAAAGCCGGTACGGATTCTACATAGTGTGAATCACATTTTCTTGAATCCTCTCATTATCCACTCGGTGATGGACTTTGTTCCGTATCTGAGAGTGCTTCCCGGGCCCCTGTCGCTGCTTGCGGGCCTTGCCTTCCCTTCCATCACCGCATTCAGCGCTTCCTGCCAGGTGGCAACGCCGTCGGGAAGTTCCACGGTCCCTTCCCCTATGTGTTCCGGAGTGTGGGCGTCACTCCCCGCCGAAACGGGTTTCCCTGTGCGGACTGCGAGCGCCTCCGATCTCCTGTTGCTTGAAGGCGTGGATCTGGCATTCCTTGCCTCAATGCCGTCGAAGTCATTGAGGAGGACGTTCTCTTCCCCGAGACCGGACCACCACCTGTACGGATGCGCCGCGAACGCGACCCCTCCCGCATCGTGAATGGCGTCTATAGTCTCTTTTATAGTCATCCCTCTCGGTATATCCCTGTTGACGCCGTATGCGAGTATGTGCCCCTTCTCGGAGGATACCTCTATCCCGGGTATGACTATGACCTTCCCGTTGTCTTTCACCAGATCGTACGCTTCAAAGGAATTGTGGTCTGTGATCGCTATGCATCCGAGCCCTCTCTCGACCGACGCCGAGATTATCTCTTCGACGGTGGATTTCCCGTCGTTGGAGAAGTTCGAATGTATGTGGAGATCGGCCTTCATCTGATGCCTGCTCCGTCCGTGATCTCGGAATCGACCGTTGCGGTGCAGCCGCTGCCGTCGCTTAATCCCACGATATTTTCGCCGTCAATCACTAATGCGACGCGTTCCGGGGCCCCGGCCGGAAGATCGACCGCCATCGAGTTGCATGACGCTTTTCCCCCGGAGACCCTGGAGACTATCATCCTGACCTTCTGGAAATCCTTGTATTCGATCATTGAGGAGGAATTGTCCAATCCGGAATTCATTTTGGTCCCGGGGGGGACGTCCTTTGAAGGCGTTACCAGAAGGACCGACGTTCCGCCCAGGGATTCGTCGTCAGCGGCGAGCAGCATCCCCTCGGACATGAACCCTCTCAGCTTAGCCGGCTTGAGGTTGGACACCAATATTACGTTCCTCCCTGTCAGCTGCTCTTTTGAATAATATGCTCTCAGGCCGGCGACGATCTGTCTCGGCTCCTTTTCGCCTATATCGACCTTCATGAGGAACAACTTTTCCGCATCCGGGTGATCTTCCGCGCTCAATATCCTGCCCACGCGCAGATCCAGTTTCCTGAAGTCCGCATACCGGCCTGTGTCCGCGGCTTCCTTCTTTCCGCCGTCTTCCTCTTCCGCTGCGTCCTCGATCTCCACTTTCTTGTAAACGGGTACCGGCTCCGCAAGAGCCCTCCCGGCCGGAAGCTCGGACAGGGCGGCGTCCATTCCGCTTTCCTCTATGCTCTTTTCCAGCCCAAGGTATCCCCATATCTTCTCGGACGAACCGGGCATGAACGGCCAGGCCATCACGGCCAGGGCCTTCGCTATCATGAGGTTGTTGTTCAATTCCCTGCCGCATTTCTCCTTGTCTGTCTTTATCAGCGCCCACGGTTTCACCGAGTCGAAATACCTGTTGCCGAATCTTGCGAGCTCCATTACCGCCCTGATGCCTTTTTTGAAGTCGCACTTCGAAAGGCACTCCTCATACTCTTTCAGTGTGGACGATATGGCGTCGAGGACCTCTTTCGCGCCCTCTTTTGTGTCGGCTCCCGGTATCTCTCCGAAATTCTTATGGGTGAAGCTCAGACACCTGTGGTAATAGTTGCCGAGGGCGGACACGAGCTCGTTGTTGACCTTGGTCTGGAAATCGCTCCAGGTGAAATCCGCGTCATGGGTGTCCGGCATGTTGACGGAAAGATAGTACCTCACGGCGTCCACATCGTACTTTGACAGCACAGAGGGGATATCGATGGCGCCCCCGCGGCTCTTTGAAAGCTTGCCTCCCTTGAACATCAAGTATTCGTTCGCGGGTATGTCGTACGGGAGATTCAGGTCGCCCGCGCCCATAAGTATGGCCGGCCAGATTATAGAATGGAAAGGTATGTTGTCCTTCCCGATGAAATAGTAATGTTTTGTTTCCGGATCCTTCCAGAATTCTTTCCAATATTCCGGCCGCCCTGTGATCTTGGAGTATTCCACCGACGCGCTGAGGTATCCTATCACGGCCTCGAACCATACATAGATCACCTTATCTTCCCATCCGGGTACCGGCACCGGCACTCCCCAGGACATGTCCCTTGTGACCGCCCTGTCCTTGAGCCCTTCTTCCAGCCAGTTCATCGTGAAGGTGTTGACGTTCGACCTCCAGTGATCCATTCCTCCGACATATTTCATCAGCTGGCTGCTGAACGCGCTCAGTTTAAGGAAGAAATGGTTCGATGGCCTTACTTCAGGCTGGTTGCCGCAGTGTATGCATCTGGCACCGATAAGGTCCCCCGGTTCGAAGGTCTTACCGCAGGAATCACACTGGTCGCTCCTGACGTCCTCCGCCCCGCAGCTGGGGCATGTCCCTTCCACATATCTGTCGGGAAGGAATTTCATGCATTTAGAACAGTAATATTGGCTTGTCTCCCCTTCGTACAGGTATCCTTTTTTCAGAAGGTCTGTGAATAGCCAGTGGACAACATCGATATGGTTGGCTCCGTGCGTCTTGCTGAATAGCGAGTATTCTATGCCCAGATCCTCTATCGCTTTCTTGTTTATGTGGTGGTATCTGTCCGCCACGACGGCCGGCGTGGACCCTTCTTTCTCGGCGGTGACCGTGATGGGCGTTCCGTGCTGATCGGACCCCCCTACCATCAGCACCTCGTTCCCCTTAAGACGGTTGTATCTGCTGAATATATCGGGCGGCAGGAGAGAGCCCGCCACGTGTCCGAGGTGTATGGGGCCGTTCGCATACGGCCAGGCGATATTGATACATATCTTTGACATTTGAACCTAGAAGCCGATTGCTGATGACGATAATAAAGGTGTTGGGCATTATGTGTCAGACTTCCAAGGCCTGCCGTCCCTTTTCGCCACATCCCTCAGTACTATGTATGCCCAATATCCCATCAAAAAGCCCCCGAATATCTCGACGATGGTCATCGTCCACCACAGCGACGTGAGCGTTCCGATTGTGTAAGTGACGATGATGAACCCTGCCGCAAGAACTATATTCCTTATGAAAGACGATGCCAGAGCTATTTTCGACCGCTTGACCGCCTGCAGCAGGGACGACCCGACGAATATGAGCGACATGAAAGGAACGAATATCGCAAATATGTACAGGAGCACCTTCATGTCTTCGTGCAGATACTGCATATCCGGAGAGTGGGTGAAGACCGATGCGATGGGATCTGCCAGCAGAACCATTATCGCCGACAGCGCAGACAGCAGGACAAGCGATGTTTTCACCGAGAAGCCGTATGCTTTCCTTATCATGTCATACCTCTTCATACCGAACTCCGCCGAACACGCCGATACGATGGCGCCTCCCATGGCCATTGCGGGTATCATCAGCAGATACACTATCCTCCATGCTACGGTATATATGGCCATTGCGTCGGTCGTGCCGACCATGATTATGCAGAAGTTGAACGTTGCGTTGAATATGTTCATAACGGAGAATTCAAGGGATTGAGGGAGACCGACGGAGAGTATCTCTTTTAACAAAACGGCGTTGGGCCTCAGATAATTCAGCCTGAACTTGATGAACATGTCCTTCTTCACAAGGTACCAGTAGAGTCCGGCGACGATCGATATGCCGAATGCTACCACGGTCGCCCATGCGGCGCCCGCCACACCCATGTCCAATGTGTAAATGAAAATCGGGTCCAGGATCAGATTCATCGCCGCTCCCAGAACTTGTATGTACATTGACCTCCTGACCGCCCCCTCGCCTCTCAATATCCCGGACATCACTCCGCTAAGCAGTATCAGTACTGTGGAGAGATACAGCGGGACCGCGAAGTCCATCGAGGCTTCGATGGTGGGTCCGGCGCCTATCGCCATCAGCACCGGTTCGGCAGTGAGGATAAGGATCGGCGTCGCGATCATCGCCACGATCACGCAAAGGATCAGCGACTGAACTGCGATCCCGCTGGCGTCCTTTATCCTGCCCATTCCGATGTTCCTTGCTATCGCGGCGGATGTGCCTATGCCGAGGCCGTTGCCGATACCGATGATCACCGCATACACCGGGAACACCAGCCCCAAAGCGGCCATGGCCTCCGCTCCGAGTCCCGTGACCCAAAAACTGTCGACAAGATTGTTGCCCTGCTGCGCCAGAAGCGCTATCGCGATGGGTATCGAAAAAGCTGCTATAGCTTTCCTCGGGTCGCCCAGCATGACCTCGACACCTTTCGTCACAGACGCTTCCATGCTATGGAATCCATCTCCGCCATTATGAATTATTCTTTGCGACCGCTGGGCGCGGGGGGCGCGAACGCCGTCAGCGGCGCCTCTTTCGGCCTAAAGGTTAAATCAGACATCATAAATAGGCGGGTCATGCGAATAGCCGCCGTGCTGCACGACAGATGTCAGAGCCGCAAGTGCAACAAAGAATGTGTGAAGTTCTGTCCCCTCGTGAGGACGGGGGCAGAATGCGTCACATTCAACGAGAAGGGCAAACCCATCATCTCCGAGGTGCTGTGCCAGGGGTGCGGCATATGCGTGAACAAATGCCAGTTCGACGCGATAAAGATCATCGGCCTTGCCGATGAGCTCAAAGGAGAGACGGTCCACCAGTACGGCGAGAATTCATTCCGCCTTTACAGACTTCCCATCCCTAAGAAGGGGCTGATAACAGGCATACTGGGACCCAACGGCATAGGTAAGACCACGGCGATAAAGATGCTGTCCGGAACAGAGGTCCCGAACCTCGGAAGGTTTGACGATCCGCCCTCGAAAGAGGAGGTGCTGGAACATTTCGCCGGCACCGAGCTGTACGATCACCTTAAGAACGTGTATTCAGGAAATATCAAGGTCGCCATGAAACCCCAATATGTGGACAAACTGCCGCAGAGCGTCAGCGGGGTTGTGAGGGACCTTTTAGGCAGAGTGCAGGAGAGGATGTCCGTGGAAGAGGCGGCGGAACTCTTCGACCTTAAAGAGGTGCTCGACCGGGAATTGACGAAACTCTCCGGAGGAGAGCTCCAGCGGCTGGCGATGGCCGCCACCATGATGCGGGACGCCGACGTATACTTCTTCGACGAGCCCACCTCGTATCTGGATATCTACCAGAGAGTGAAGATGGCAAGGATCATCAAAGGTCTGAGCGCGGATAAGCAGGTGGTCGTCATAGAGCACGACCTTGCGATACTCGATTACCTTGCGGATAACGTGAATGTCGTCTACGGCTCCGAGGGCGCATACGGCGTCTTCACGCTGGCGAGACAGGTCAGGACCGCAATAAACGTCTATCTCGACGGCTACCTTCCGGAGGAGAACATAAGGTTCAGGGACAGGCCCATAGAGTTCGTATCATCTCCGCCGAGAGCGGAGTGGAACACCCCGGACCTCGTTGAGTTCGACAGCGTGGAGAAGGACCTCGGAGGGTTCAGTCTCACGATAGGGAAAGGGGCGGTGAAGATCGGGGAGTCGGTAGGCGTCGTGGGGCCGAACGCCACCGGGAAGACCACCTTTGTGAAGATGCTTGCCGGCATAATCAAGCCGGACAAAGGGAGCCTGGACACTGCCGTGAAAGTGTCATATAAACCTCAGTACATCTCGGCGGAGACGGAGGGCACGGTCAGAGATCTTCTTTTTGCCAAAGCCTACGACACTGTGAACTCCGGGTTCTTCGAGGGGGAGGTCCTCGAGCCGCTGGGGATCAAACACCTGATGGATAAGGATGCCAAGACCCTGTCCGGAGGCGAACTCCAGAGGGTCGCGATCACCATGTGTCTTGCCGCCGAGGCCGACATGTACCTGTTCGATGAGCCGTCCGCATACCTGGACTCGAACCAGAGGATGAATGCCGCCAGGACTATAAGGAGGATGATGGAGAAGAGAGGCAGGAGCGGGATGATCGTGGACCATGACATCTACTTCCTCGATATGGTGTCCGATTCCATGATGGTCTTCGGCGGCGAACCCGGACACCGCGGCACCGGAGAGGGGCCCCTTGACATGAGGGTCGGGATGAACAAGTTCCTGAGTGCCGTGGACATAACTTTCAGGCGCGACGCGGACACCAACCGCCCGAGGATCAACAAACCTGATTCCAGGCTCGACAGGGAACAGAAGACAAAGGGCGAGTACTACTATTCCTGATTCAGATCAGACCCTGCGTCAGCTCCGGGAAAATGAGCATGAGCGCGATGTATACTGAGTATATGCAGACAAGCATCGCTCCTCCCCATCTTGTTATCCCGTTCCTGTTTTTGATAAGAAGCGCCAATATGGCCGCCATCAGGACCATGACCGGCAAATGGAACACCAGCGTATAGTATGTGACCTCCACGGCCGTAAAGATCACTCCGGCGCCGAGCGCGAAGAAGCAGTTGAAAATTATGCTCCCTATGATGTTGCTTACCATGATCTCATTCTCTCCGCGGTAGGCGGCCACTATGCATATGCACAGCTCCGGGAGGGACACCCCCACCGCAACGACGACCAGACCCACCATGAGGTGTGACATGCCCAGAGCCTTGGCCAGCTCGGAGGCGCCCTCGATGAACGCCATCGCGCCCAGATACAGGAAAAGGATGCCGAGGGCTACCAGCAAGGCGCTTCTCCGAAGGCAGGGCGCTTTGCATTCTACTGCCTCGATGTACCCGGCCTCGCCCGCACGCGGCGGAGTGTTCCTTTTTATCCTGTAAGTGAAATAGATGAAAACGAACAGCGCAATGAGAAGTATCGCGCCTTCAATGTGTCCAAAGGTCCCCGTAAGGGCCATGAGGGAAACGATGAGAACAGCCGCCAGCATGGAGAAGATCTCAAACTTTGTACCGGCATACCTGCAGACAACCGGGGATATCACAGCGGCGAGTCCTATCGCAAGGCCTACGTTCGCTATGTTGCTTCCCACGATGTTGCCGATGATCATCTGCGGGTTGTGGCCGCTCGCGAGGGCCGTCGCCACCTCCGGCACCGACAGCCCCAACGCAACTACGGTAAGTCCCACTAAGAACGGCGTGACCCCAAGCCTTATCGCCAGCCTCTTGGCGCCTTCCACCAACCACCCCGAACCTAAGTAGAGAAGGACTGCGCCGATCGGCATCCCAATAAGAATCCACGACACATACACTTGATGATTACTGCGCCATATAACCGTTTTCTTTTGTATGGCGGGCGGAAGCCGCAGAGACTCGGGCGGCGGGCATGTACGCACACCCTTTTTTAAGACGCAACTCGGCCTGATTTTTGCTTTTGATGATGAGAAACATGGCCAAAATCAACAATGAAACACGGCCAAAATCAACAATGAAACACGGCCAAAATCAACAATGAAACGTGGTTGGAGTGCAAAGAATAATATAGTTTCGAAAAGAATCCGCAGTGGTGAAACAACAGTATCTGGATAGGATCGTGGACCGTGAGCTGGAAGCCAGTCTGAAGGCTTTCGGCGCAGTTTTGTTGGAAGGTCCAAAATGGTGCGGCAAAACTAGAACCGCTATGGAGCATGCCGCAAGCGTAATCTATCTGCAAGATATCAACAAAAGAAAAGACTATCTGAAAATAGCGGACATAATGCCGTCTGCCCTGCTGGAAGGAGATACGCCGCGTCTGATCGACGAGTGGCAGACAATACAGGTCCTCTGGGACGGAGTCCGTTTTGAGGTGGATAAGCGTGGAGAGACGGGGCAGTTCATACTCACCGGTTCCGCCGTGCCGAAGGATGACAGCACTATGCACACGGGAACAGGTCGCATCTCCAGATTATTTATGAGACCAATGACGTTGTTCGAATCGCTTGAGTCGAACGGTTCCGTTTCACTCGGAACACTTTTTGACGGAGAGGACATCACAGGTACGTCACAGCTCACGATAGAGAAGCTTGCGTTCGCACTGGTCAGAGGCGGGTGGCCCGCTTCTATTGGAGTGCAGGAATCGGTCGCTCTTAGGAGGGTGCGCGAATATATCAAGGCCGTAATCAATACCGATATCTCAAGGGTGGACAACGTTGAAAGGAATCCCGAGCGCGTCCGCAGATTGTTGCGGTCTCTGGCACGAAACACGTCAACAATGGCCAAACTGACAACCATAAACAGCGATATGGCCGCTGGGGACGAAACGATCTCTGACGGCACAATTGCATCATATATGAATGCTTTGAGGCGCATCTTCGTGATAGAGGATCTGCCGGCATGGAGTCCGGACATGCGTTCCAAGACCGCTTTGCGGACGTCGGCCAAACGACATTTCGTCGATCCGTCTATAGCTGCTGCCGTTCTTCGTATCTCGCCTAAAGGCATATTGAAGGATTTTAACACGTTTGGTCTGCTGTTCGAGTCGCTCTGCATCCGCGACCTGAGGGTGTACGCACAGGCGCTGGACGGAGAGGTATCCCATTATCACGACAAGAACGATCTGGAGGCGGATGCCGTCATCGAGCTCTATGACGGACGGTGGGGCGCGGTCGAAGTGAAGATGGGGGGAGACGATATAGAGGAAGCCGCCAAGAACCTGATGAAACTAAGGGGAAAGATAGACACCGACAGCATGGGCGAACCGTCCTTCCTGATGGTTATCACGGCCGGCGAATACGCATACCGCCGCAAGGACGGAGTATATATCGTTCCAATCGGTTGTCTGAAAGACTGACGAGAGGTTTACGTTATCTCGTGCTGTGAACATTTCGGCGGTTCCGACGGGTGAACCGAAGGTTATGCTATGGGCCCGTACAATATGCCGGAGGTTCCGCAAAGAGACTATGTATATGCCGCCGGATTATATTCAGATCAGACCCTGCGTCAGCTCCGGGAATATGCCCATGAGCATGATGTATGATGAATAGACGCATATCAGCGCCGCCCCTTCCCATCTCGTTATCCTGCTCCCGGCTTTGATCATCAGAGCCAGCAGGGCCGCCATTAGGATCATGACCGGCAGGTGGAATACCATTGTGTAATGCGTTACCTCCACCGTAGTATAGATCACTCCTACGCCCAGCGCGAAGAAGCAGTTGAACACCACGCTCCCCACAATGTTGCTAACGACGATCTCGTTCTCTTTACGATAGGCTGCCACGACGCAGATGCACAGCTCCGGAAGCGAAACCCCTACTGCCACGACGATCAGTCCTATCATGAGGTCCGAAACGCCGAATATCCCCGCCAGTTCGACGGCTCCTTCTATGAACGCCCTCGCTCCGAAATACAGGAAGATCATGCCGGCGGCGACCAGCGCAGCGCATTTCCACAAGGGGGTCTTTGCGCTTTCCTCCTTCTCAGATGGTTCCTCTCCGCTGTCACCGGCGGCGGCGCCTCTTTTGAGCTTGTACGTCAAATAAATGAAAATGAACAAGGCTGTGACAAGTACCGCGCCTTCGACGTATCCCAGGGTCCCCGTGAGCGCTAAAAGAGAAACAATGAGGACGGCGGCCAGCATGGAGGCTATCTCAAATCTTATGCCAGCGAACCTGCAGACGATCGGCGATATAACTGCCGCGAGCCCTATCGCAAGGCCCACATTCGCTATGTTGCTCCCGACGATATTCCCTACGATTATCTGCGGATTATTGCTGCTTACCAACGATGTGATGACCTCCGGAGAGGATGACCCCAACGCAACCACGGTGAGACCGACCATGAATGGGGTGACCCCCAGTCTTATCGCCATCTTCTTGGCGCCGTCCACCATCCATTCCGAACCGAGATAGAGAAGGACGATACCGACGGGTATCCCCAGAAGGATCCATGACACGCCCGGTTGATGATGGCGGAGCCATATAATCGTTTCTTTTTCCGGCTGGCGGATACTGCGGTGAAAAACTGAGGAAGACCGTCAGCGAAAACGGCGGGAACAGGTTCTGTTTCGCGGCGCTGTTACTGTCCAAAACTGAAGGAGGGTGCCTTCTCGACAGGCATCCTCATCTGACTTCATACGAAACAGCAATCACGGAACGTGGCCATGACCTGCAATTATTAAATAATGCAATCCGCTCTTAGTTCATGGACCGTGCGGGAAAGGCGGATATGCACATCCATACAGAATACTCAGGGTTCGGAAAGTTAGGATTCCTCGGGTTTCCGGAATCCATGACAAGGCCCTGGTCTCTGGTGGAACGTGCCAGAAAGAGGGGGTTCGACGTCATCTGCATCACTGATCATGACGAGACGGCCGGCGCGTTCATTGCTCAGGAATACGCAAAACAGTTCGACGACATAGAAGTGGTTATAGGCGAAGAGGTCATGACCTCCGACGGAGAGATAATCGGCCTTTTCCTTACGGAAAAGATAGAGCCGGGCCTGACCATAGAGGAGACCGTCGACATCATAAGGGAGCAGGGCGGCCTGACCATCGCCCCCCACCCGTTCAGTTTCCATGTGCCCGGCCTGAAGGAGAGGATCCTCGACATAGATCTTGACGGTTTTGAGGTGCTCAACGGCGGACACCCCGACAGATATTCCAACGCCTTTGCGCAGGCCGTCATGGATCGGTATCCGGGAAGATGGGCGCCGATCTCCGCCAGTGACGCCCACTCAAAATTCACGTTCGGATACTCTTGGACGGAGTTCGAAGGCAGCACCGCGGAAGACCTCAGGAAAGCGATACTCGCCAAGAAAACGATCCCCAAAGGAAGGACGGCCCCCGTTCTGGGCGAAGTGCAATGGAGCATGGAAGTGGTCCTGGGCGGCCAGAGGCTGATGTACAGGTCCCTCAGAGGAAAACTTCCCGACAAAGAGGACCATGCCCTGATAGAAAAGGTCAACAGCCTGAGCGATCTGAAAAAAGCCACCGCCATAGTCGGCGGTTTCATGTACCTGTTCCCTCCGGTGTCATTCCTTGCCACGCTGGCAAGCACCACCTATCTCAAAAGGGGCGCAAAACGTTTGCGCCGCGATCTCGAGCAGAGGCTGGAAGAGATGGATGATCTGATCGGGAACCTCGACCGCCGCCGCACTTCTTCGGAATCTTGATAGAATGGAGCCGACCGCTTACAAGATATCCGTGGCGATACCCGCCGGATACAAGGATGAGCTGATGGATGCGGTCAACGACTCCATGCAGCAGATGTACCCCGGTTATGACAGGGCCTTCTCCGTGACCAAGACCGAAGGGACATGGAGGTCTTTGGAAGGTTCAGACCCCTTCATAGGGAGGACGGGAGAGATAAGCGTCGAGGAAGAACTGCGCATCGACTTTGCGATCAAGGCCGAGGACCTGAGAAAAGTGGTGCTTGCTATCAGAAAGGTGCATCCTTACGAAGAGCCCGCCATCGACATCCTGCCGATGGTTGTGTGGAAGGACGTCATTGATCCTTGAGCTTCAACGAGAATATGCCGTCGAACGTCCTCTGAAGTCTGTGTATCTTGTGACTTTGTTTTCTGTATGCGACATCCTCTTCCGAGATCAGGCCCATCTCGAAGAATCTGTCCAAGGCCTCGTCGCCGGCGTCGTAGTCCCCGTACGCTCCGACAAGGACGTTTATCGTATAACTGCGGCATTGTATCCTCTCCGGAAGGCTGCCGCCGTTCCTGCTCTTCATTTTATCCATTATGCCGGGTATCATCGCGACGCCTTCTTCACAGCATCTCAGACAGTCGTCGTACCTTTTGACGCCGAAATATGCCGGTATCATCTCCTCCAACAGATCGAACTTATCCATCCCCGTTATGCCGCTCCCCAGTATGTTCTCTCCGACGAGCACCGCTACTGAATAGTTCTCCTCAAAGACCGCCGCATTCATGACCGACAGACAGAATTTCAAAGGGGAGGATGTGTCGGACCCTTTGAGATACCTCCCCACCTTTACTTTGTTCTGATCGCTCAGTTCGGAATACCATTCGCTGAGCTTTACTTTCGAGATCTCCTCCGGGATGTCCTTTTGTTTGCTGAAGATCATGAGAAGGTGATTTCGTCGAATATAGTTAAACCCTCACTTGATGTCTTTGATGATGACATGGTTCCCATATGCGTGCTGGCGCTCCTGTGCCAGCAGGTTGACGCTCCAGTTTATCCTTTCCAGGAACTCTGCGCGCCTGGCGCCGCAATCCCTCTTGCAGTGGATGCAGGAGAATTCTTTGCAGGGTTCCGGCATCATGATGAGGTCCACCGACCCTCCGAAAGTCGATGCGACGGATTCGTGCAGACGGCGGTTCTCTTTCTCCATCTCGGATATCGTCATATCGAACGGCATCGTCACATGCATCTCTATATGGAGTCTGCTCCCGTACTTTATCGCCCTGAGGTTATGTATGTCGATCCACGTCTCGGACCTGTGATCGTTCAGGCATTCGACCGTCTTTTTCAGGATGTCCGCATCGGCCTTGTCCATGATCCCGTCCATGGCCTTCTTTATCACGCCCGCCCCCGTCACTATGATGAGCGCTCCGAAGAACAGTGCCATTATCGGATCAAGTATGTAGATGTCGTATCCCAGGTTAGCTCCCACAAACACCACGGTAAGGCCTATTATTATGCCGACGGATGAGACCGTGTCCGTGATGAGATGTTTTCCGCTGGCCTCCAGAGCCAGCGAACGATTTTTCCTGCCTTTTCTGACCGCTACCGAACCTACTGTAAAGTTGACCGCGGCGGCGAATATGATCAGCAGAAGGCCGATGTCCAGCGCCGATATCTCTTTCGGATGCAGTATGTTGTTCACCGCCTCGAATATGATCAGCACGCCGGCGGTCGATATCATGGCACCCTCGACCGACGCCGAGATGAGTTCGACCCGGCCGTGCCCGAAAGGGTGCGATTTATCCGCCGGCTTTGCCGATAGGAACAGAGCGTATAACCCGATAACTCCGGCGACAACGTTCACGATGCTCTCGACCGCATCCGTGAATATCGCAACGGAGTTCGTTATGAAATATGCCGTGAATTTGATTATAAGGAGCAAAGCCCCGACTGCAACGACTATCCTTTGGAATTTATAATTCTCGAGAGAGGCGTCCGTCACGTGTTTGTGATGCCCTTGAGAGGTATTTACACTTTTCTGGAAGGGCGGAAAAGTTAGGAATGACTAAACCGCTGGGTCATTGGGATGCGGCAGCATTCTTCCGGGCCTCTCCTCTGAACCAGGAGAGGAATGTGCCCACTATGCACATGGCCAAACATATCGCGAACGCGACCTCGATCACATTTACGAATTGGTCGTACGGGGGGACGATGTTGTCCGCCGATCCCATTATCAAAGCGATGCAGCACATCGCGATGCTCATGCTCGTCATCATCCCTATCTGTCTTACCACGGCGATCATGCCGGACGCCTCCCCCCGGTGTTTTGGCGGAACGGATGACATTATGGCATTCGTGTTGGGCGCGGAGAACATCCCGTATCCCACGCCGAGAAGTATCAGTATCATCGCGATGTAAAGATAGTTGGCCGATGTCCCCATGAATATTATCATGAATACGGCGACGCAGGTCAGCACCATGCCCGACGTGGGCAACAGGCGCTTATCCGCTATCCTGTCGGAATAGCTCCCGAACTTTGCGGTGAGGAGGACCTGAACGACCGGCTGTATCAGAAGTATGAGTCCGGCGTTGAAAGCCGTGAGCATGCCAACGCTTTGAAGATACAGTGCCAGGAAGAAAGAGACGGAGTAGGAGGACGCATAGTTCGTGTAAGCCGCGATGCATGCCCTGGAGAACACCCTGTACCTGAATACCCCGATATCCAGGACCGGGGATCCCGTTCTCTTCATCGTGCGTATGAAAACGAACAGCATGACCAGGCCCACCGCGATAAGGGGCAAAGCCCAGATCTCCGGGAGGCTTATCACGCCGTACATAGTGAGCATGATCGTCACCCCGTACAGGAGCGCGCCGCGGTAATCCATACTTGTCCCCGCGCTGGATATTGCCTCCCTCTTGAACCTGAGCACATATACCAGCGCTATCAATACGAAGGGGATCATGAAGAAGAACAGTTCCCTCCAGCCGATGAAGTCGCATATGAACCCTCCGAGCGCCGGGCCGACCGCGATGCCGAGATAGATGAACGTGGACTGTATGCCGATGGCCCATCCTCTCCTTTCAACGGGGAACACCTCCGTGAGCATCGCGATGCTCGAAACGGACAGTGCGGCCGAGCCGGCCCCCATGATGAACCTCATAACGAGCAGGACCTCAAAGTTGGGGGAGAAACCGCCGACCAAGGCCGATGCGAGAGTGATCAGCAGGCCTGCGATGAATACTTTCTTCCTGCCGATGATATCGGATACCCTTGCCAAGGGCACCATAACAATGACCGAAGCAAGAAGAAATGTCGTATTGACCATGGCCAAAGATTTTGAGCCTACATCGAACTCAGCGCCTATCAGCACAAGAGCCAGATTCATCATCGTACTCATGAGCGGCATAATGAAGACGCCCGCACAGCTGGCAATGAGCACTGTTCTCATCTCAGCAGAAGAATAGGTTATGGACGGCTCCATGGACTCGAAATTATTATCCCATTATTAATAACATAGGTTTAATTCTGAGAACCGGATTCATGTGGGATAAAGATGAGCAGCATACCTCCTGAGATAAAGAAAGAACTCGGCTTGGTGCAGATCTATACGGGGAACGGAAAGGGGAAGACCACCGCCTCGCTGGGTCTCGCTTTCAGGGCGGCGGGGCGCGGACTTGAGGTCCTCATGATACAATTCCTTAAACCTCCCGAGAACTACGGTGAGCACATATCCGCCGGAAGGTTCCCGAACTTCACAATACTCCCCCTCGGCCTAAACCACATGTCGTCAAAGGTCCCCAGGGAGACGGACATCAGGATCGCCCGCGAAACGCTTCAGAGGGCCAAAGACGAGATCTATTCCGGAAGATACGATCTTGTGATACTAGACGAGATAAACAACGCCATGAGCTGGAAGCTACTGAGTCCGGAAGAGGTCATCGGAATGCTGAGCGGGAGGCCGGATAACGTCGAGATCGTGCTTACAGGAAGGGGCGCACCCAAGGAGATAGTGGACTATGCCGACCTCGTGACCGAAATGACACTGATCAAACACCCCTTCGATAAGGGTGTACACGCCAGAAAAGGCATTGAATATTGATCCGGTTCAACGTATAGCCAACAGGGGTTCCGCTAAGAATAGATAAATAAACGTAAGTATTCTTCACCCGCAAGGGGGAGCATAACTTATGCCGATAAACATACCCGATGACCTGCCTGCCGGAGCGGCTCTCGAATCAGAGAACATATTCGTTATGAGGGAGGGACGTGCGGCAGCTCAGGACATACGTCCGATGAAGATACTGCTCCTGAACCTCATGCCTACCAAAATAGACACAGAGATACAGCTCCTCAGACTTCTGGGCAACACCCCTCTGCAGACCGACATATTCTTCCTGCAGATGGTTACCCATGAATCGAAGAACATTTCGCAGGAATACTTGGATAAGTTCTACTATACCTTCGACGAGATCAAGGACAGGAAGTTCGACGGCATGATAATAACCGGCGCTCCCGTGGAGAACATAGACTTCAAGGAGGTGGACTACTGGGACGAACTGTGCGAGATCATGGAATGGTCCCTTAAGAACGTGAGTTCGACGCTCCATATCTGCTGGGGCGCCCAGGCGGGAATGTATTACCACTATCATGTGCCGAAATACCCCCTCAACGAGAAGATGTCCGGTATATTCTGCCATACGATCAACGTAAAGGACGAGCCTCTCATCAGAGGATTCGACGATGAGTTCAACATGCCGCATTCCAGGCACACAGAGGTCCGCGCGGTCGACATAAACCGCAACCCGCGTCTCCACATAATCGCCGAATCCAAAGCGGCAGGGGTCGGCATAGTGACCTCGGAAAGAGCGGGACAGGTGTTCGTCACCGGCCACTCCGAATACGACGTGGGGACTCTGGCATATGAGTATGACAGAGATATGAAAAAAGGTCTTTCCCCCCGTATTCCCGCCAACTATTTCCCAAAAGACGACCCTGATAGGAACCCCCCTATGAACTGGAGGGCACATGCGACCCTGCTTTTCAGCAACTGGCTGAACTACTATGTCTACCAGCGCACGCCGTACGACATAGACGCCATCGGCGCGGACGAACCCAACGGCAACGGTCGGAACTGAGGATGCTTCGCCGTCTGCCGAAGACCGCACAAAGAACACCGGCGGCCTTCGCCTGAACAGACGTCACGGGATGATCGTCTTGGGATTTACCAGCCTGCCCAGGACCGCATCCTTGACGAACTTGTTGTACTGAGACAGGTCGGGGCGCGTCTCGATGATCTCTTCCACCGAAGAAAGGACGTGTCCGAACACAGCTTTGAAGATCCTGCAGGAATCCCCTCCGTTCTTACTGATGCCCGCTTCGTAATATGCGTCGATGCTGCACCCTCCGTTGCAGTATCCGTAAAGATCGCACTCCGCCATGCAGGAGTTCCTTCTCTCGACGGTGCCTCTCAGGATCCTTTCGAACCCTTCCGTCAAAAATGCGTCCGATATCCTGTCGATCCCCGACAGATTGCCGAGTTTGAATTCGGGAGGGCAGCCTTTGCCGCACGGATAAAGGTCTCCGTTGGGATAGACGCATATCCATTTGGTCAGGCAGGAGGCGTGTGCGCAATCGGATTCCGCCGGCTCTCCCAGAGCATTCATGATGTATAGGTAGTGGGGGATGAGCGGTATCTCCGCATCCTTGTCAAAAAGCCATTCATCGAAACATTCGATGCTTGATCTTATGTACTCTTCGGCATCCGGGACCACGCCTCCGCATGCGGCGCATCCCGCGGGTATGACCGGCGAAAGGGACACCGCGGTCTTGTCCGACCTGAAGCTTTCGTATATCTCCTTTTGTTTGGAGGCCGTTTCCGAGGAAATGGTGGAACTGACCGAGAACACCCGTTCCTTTCGGCTGAGGTAATCCAATCTCTCCCTTACCGACTCTGTTTTCTCCCGAAGAACATCGTTGTAAGGGCCTTCGAAAGATACCCCTATGTTTATCATCTTGTCTTTGCAGAAGCTGATCATCTTTCTATCCAGCAGCGTCCCGTTCGTCTGTATCGTGTTCCCCACTCTGTGGGAACGTTTGCCGAAATACCTTTCCTGAAGGTCCAGCGCCTCTTTGTAGAATCCCGGCGGCATGAGCAGAGGCTCCCCGCCGTGCCATATGAACCACACGGACTCGTACTCCTCGGACAGCTTCCTGAAAAAATCGTCCAGAGTATCGATGCTCATCCTTTCGGAAGACCTCTCTTCCGACGCGTGATAGCAGTGCCTGCAGTCGATATTACAATCAAGCGTCGGCTTTATTATCACCGAAATGAACGGCCTCATATCCGGCTCAGAAGGGCCAGTACGGCCATGCGCCGTTGAACCCGTTCGTTATGTAGCAGCAGAACGCACAGCATACCACTACGCATCCTCCCAGCCCAAGATACCACCAGCCGGACGAGCAGCACCCTCTGTCATTACAGCAGGGATAATCGCAAGCGGGGGCGCCGCCGTGTTCCGCTTCGTCGACGCGCTTCGAATAATCGTTCGGCGCCTTGGCGTGCATGGCGATCGATGTGAATGCTGCGGGAGACTGGTCCATATATAATGCGGTCAGGCTTTCGATGGTCTTTGCATCGGGAGACATGTTTTCACCTACCTATCCTGCTGGATAGGTTCATCCCGCGTACCCCTTAAGAATATATTAAGTATTCTGCTGTGCGTTTCCTTATTCTCCATAGCAAAGGAGCCACCAGATACTGACGCCAAAGATATCAGAGGCAAGTCTTTTAGAAAGACCGCTCCGGAAAAGGCCCGAATAATGTGCATGCGCAGTTATTGGAATTTTTGACTGAACATGTCCATTTCAAGAAACATTGTCTGGGGATGACTGAGAGGAGATCATCGGGTTCTGAAATGATCCAATTTCTTAGCGATCGTCTCTCCGTCGGGCAGGAACCTCTGATATCTCTCCGGCAGTTCCGATGTTGTGGAGTATGTCGCGACGCCGATAGGCATGGTGCCTGTTTTCAGAGAGTATTCCACCACGGTGCGGTTCTTCTCTCTGCATATTATTATGCCGACAGCGTCGTTCTCATTGGGCAGTTTCACTTTATCGTTCAGAACAGACAGGTAGAACTCCATTTTCCCCTTGTATTCGGGGATGAACTCTCCTACCTTCAGTTCAATGGCCACGAGACACTGCAACTGGCGGTGGTATAGCAGCAGGTCAATGAAATACTCCTTATCATCAACATCTATCCTGAACTGATTCCCTATGAAGGCGAACTGAAGGTCCATTTCTAGCAAAAAGTTACGGATATTGTTGACAAGCGCCGTTTCAAGCTGGCTTTCTGAATAATCGTCACCGAGATCGAGGAAATCAAAAAGATACTCATCTTTTACTGCTAAAGCCGCCTGACCCCTTATGTTTTCAGGCAAAGTATGTTCAAAATTGGTCTGATTCAGCAGATGTCTCTCATAGCTCCTGCTGTCGATCTGATGGATCAGCACGGCTTTTGTCCATCCGAATTTCTTTGCGGACATTATATAGAATTGCCTTTCGAGGTTGTCCTTGCAACGGTTGAGAATGATGACATGGTTTGTCCAGCTAATTTCTCCAATCAATGACTGGAGTTTTTCAACACCGTGATATTCCACATATAGCTGCGCCATTTGCCAAAGGTTGGTCACTGAAAAACCCCTCACTCCTGGAAATTCCTTCTGTAATTCTTTAGACAGGGCCGGTACGACGGCCTTACCCCAGCCTTCTTGCTGTTTCTCCGCGATGGCCTTTCCAAGTTCCCAATAGAGGGCCACAAGCTGTGTGTTCACTGACCGCATCGCCTCATACTGCGCTTGGCGCACCTTCAGCTTGATGTCAGCTATAAAGTCCATATTCGCTTTTTCAAAGGATCCTATCTCTGTTTCTTTTGCTGGTTTGTTCATGCTCCTATACGTTCAACGTTCGGAGATAAAGCCCCTGTATTACATGTATATGGTTAGTCGAAGTGCGTTCGGTTTCACTGCTTCGAATGTCACAAATGCATTGTAAAAGCTCACGGAAATAACGGGTTGTTCAAAACTGGTCTGATTCAGCAGATGCCTCTCATAGCTCCTGCTGTCGATCTGATGGATCAGCACGGCTTTTGTCCATCCGAATTTCTTTGCGGACATGATATAGAATTGCCTTTCGAGGTTGTCCTTGCAGCGGTTGAGAATGACAACATGTTTTGCCCAGCTGATTTCTCCAACCAATGGCTGGAGTTTTTCAACATCATGATATTCCATATACAGCTGTGTCATTTGCCAAAGATTGGTCACTGAAAACCCCCTCATTCCCGGAGAAAGAAGAAAGAACCGGCGGGAATTGCTCCGGATCTGATCTCGTTGGCGGCAAAATTTAGCGGTTGCATTTCATCGGGCTGTTGTCATTGGGATCTAAAGATATGCTGTGATCAGGAATTGTAGCTTTACGGGACGCAGTATTAAATGTTCGAACCATTCATGTTCATGCAGAGAACATGTTCGGATATACTGTGCCTCTTTACAGCAGATTGTCCCCTTCGGACCTTTCAACTTACAGGAGATACTATTGTGAAACGTGCCATCAGCTGAGATCTGGGTACGGCATAATATCTACATCCGCCGTAAATTACGACATGACCTTCAACACGATCGTCATGAACTCCTTCTTGGGCGACACTCCCAGATTTGAGGGGACGAAAAATTCCATGCTGTGTGTTTTTAAGGATCCTTCGGCCGATTCTGACCTTTTCAGAAAAATGGCCGCATATACGGTCCTGCTGACAAAATGGGAACTCACCGATGATGCATTTGACAGACCAAGCATAAAGAGCAACGGCGCCTCCCTGGTACTGGGGCGCGCGATATCGAAAGCCGAGAGGGAATATCCGGAGTACGACGAGGCGGTAGGGCGGGGGTTCGAGGAACTCAGAAGAATGGAGGGCATGGGATGCGATGACGCCGTGCGGATGGGGGAGGCGTTCGGCAGATCCCTGGCATATGCCCTGAAGGACATTGCGGGAGAAAAAGCGGGAAGCGATCTGGAAGGATTGTTCACAAGCTTAGGTGCTTCGGTATATCTTATGGATGCGATAGACGATCTTGACGAGGATTTCATCAACGGAACCTACAATCCGCTGCTGGCCGGCCGCAGAGGGTTCAGGAACAAGATGCAGTTCATAGAGGAGAACCTCTACGACATTTCTGATTCCCTCAACAAGGTCATAGGCGGTCTCCAGACGTCATATTCTGCCTTAAGGGATCGGATGACGTTCGATCTGGGAATAGCGGACAACATTGTCTATTACGGCATACCGGATTCCGCGAAAAAGGTCATGTCCGGCTCTAGCGAAGCGAAGGCTTCCCTCAAGAATGTGTTCGACGGCCGAAGGAAAAGGAACGCCTCATATTGATCTCATTCCCGACGGGTCGTAATCGGAACAGACGCTGAGTATGTATGCTTCTTCTCCTGTGAACCCGCACCGCGCGTTCCCTCCGGACATGATCAAATGGTTGCAGTTCTCACAGGAGCCCGGTCTGTACCTTTCGCATGAACCGCCGCTGCTGGTGGGCATGCTTCTGAGCGAACATACCCAATCATCCCCAGAATGAATGCAGAACCTGCATGTGCGGCATTTTTGGTAGTTCTCGTTCGTCATTACGATCACATTCTGAACATGTCCCTGCGGTCTATCCTCATCATATGGTAAGTTCTTACCTCTCCTTTTCCTTTCGGGGACGGAAGCTCAAGGCTTGTCGCATGTTTGTAATTGCTTTTCTCAAGACACCTTCTCGATCCGTAGTTCTCGGAATCGCACCTGGCCTGTATCCATACATAGTCGGTGTTTTTGAATATGAATTCTGTGACCGCCCTCACCGCTTCGGTCATGTACCCTTTGCCCCAATGGTCCTTCGCGATGCAGTATCCCAGCTCGCAGTATCCTTTATCCGGGAAATCCTGTACCGCGGTTATGCTGCCTATGGGCTCCTGCTTCTGTTTGAGAGTGATGCACCAATCCATGAGTCCCGCTTCATATGCGCGTATCCAGCTCCATATCACCCCTTCGGATTCCTCCTGGGACCTGTGCGTCTCCCACGTGAGGAACTCGGTCACATCGTCATCGGACATCCAGTTATCATATGCTTTTTTCGCATCGCTCATCATGAACTGCCGGAGACAGAGGCGCGGGGTGTTTATGGGGAACGTTCTGATCATGGTCTCACTCAAGGATATCGATGGAAAGGGACCTCATCTCATCCAGTGCTTTCCTGTGGAGTTCCTCATCATAGCTTGCCACACATTTGGTATCGACAATTACCCTTGAATCGGGATATGCGGTCTTCAGAATGACCGCGTTGGCTATCACGCAGATATTGGTGGCCACGCCGCATACTTCTATCTCGTCGAAACCTGCCAGCGGTGCGACGATACCGAGACTTCCGAACGTCCCCTTCTCGATCGTCTTCCCTCTGCCCTGATATTCCGCCGCCTTCCCGTGGATCCGCCATCCGGCGGTCCCTTTGATACAGTGTTCGATCGGTATATGGACGCCTTCGTCCGTTCTCAGGTAATCCTGATCGTGGGTGTCCATGGTGAAGAAGACCTTGCCGCCGCTGCAGAGATACTCCTCGATCTTGGAAACTATGTTCTTCTCTATCGCTTCGGCATGGGGCGACCCCAGGCTGCCGGTCACAAAATCTGTCTGATAATCGACGACCACCAAAGCGCGGGGCATGAAGATGGATATGATAGGTCCGTATCTAAAAGTTGTGAAACGGCGACCGTGTTCCGATAATAAAGAAAATGATAAGGGTACGGCTTCACATGAAGCAGTACCGTTCTGTTTGCCTTTTGTTCTATCTTGCGATCACTCGACCGCTCACGCATCGGACAGTTTCTTCTCGGCCTCGAATTCCTTTGAGATTATCCTTATGATGAGGACCGCCCATATGGCGACGAACAGGGACCCTGTGATCTCCGAAAATGTGGAGCCCCACCATATATAGGTCAGGCCGGATGTGGTCAGCATTGCTACGTAACACACCGGTACCAGAAGGAAGTTCCTGAACAACGTCGATATCAGAGCTCTCGTTCCCATACCGAGGGCCTGGAACAGGGACTCCGCCGCGGCTCCCACCGCCACGAACGGCAGGAACAGCACCGATATCCGGAGGAACTCCGTCATCCCCTCCCTGAGATACTCCGTGCCGGAGTCATAAGTGAACACAACGAGAATGTTCGGCGCGAATATCATCGTGGCGGCGGCCACCGCGATCATCAGGATCACAGAGATCCTTATTCCGTACATGTAAGCGATCCTGACCTTGTCATACCGCCTCGCACCGTAAGCCGCCGCACAGACAGGCACGATGCCTGAAGCTATGCCCATCGTCGGTATCATCAACATGCTCAGTATCCTCCAGTCCGACGAATAGATGGCGACCCCGTCGTCACCGGCGGCTTGCAGCAGTATCATGTTCATGAACACCACCACAACGGATATGACCATCATCTGAAAAGCCGCAGGGATGCCTACTTTGAATATGTCCTTTATGATCGGGGATTCGAATCTGAATCCTTTGAACCTGAACTTCAGGTACAGATCCTTCTTGACGAAATACCAATAGAAAATGAAGACCAGTGCCACGCCCTCTGCCAGCACGGTCGCGAGGGCCGCGCCGGTCATCCCCAGCCCGAGCCCGTAATCATAGATGAAGAAGGGGTCCAGCACCAGGTTTATCACAGCCGCGATGATCAGTATGTACATAGAGCGTTTGGCCGCGCCCTCTGACCTCAGTATGCTCGACATGACGCCTACCAGCATGAAAACGGCTACGAACACCACTAAGGGAAACGCATAATTGATGCATTCTTGTATCGTACCCTCATCGGCCCCCGCCCCGATCAGCCTTATAATGGGCTCCAGTAACAGAAGGAACAGCACCATCATTATCACGCTTGCGATAAGTATGAGGACCATCGCATGAGCGGCCGTCCTGTCCGCCTCGGCCTTGTTCTCAGCGCCTATCCTCTTCGCTATGGCGGACGCGGCTCCGATGCCGATACCGTTGCTTATCCCTATGACTATGAAGAACAGGGGGAACACTATCCCGACCGCGGCGAGAGCGTCCCTGCCCAGCCCGGACACCCACATGGCATCCACGAGGTTGTTCACAGACTGCGCCACAAGCGCGATCGTTGTGGGAATGGCCATTGCGAGTATCGCCTTCTTGGGGTCCCCCAATAAGGTCTCCACGTCCTTGGTCTTCTCGAACTCCTCCACGGCATCCCCTTCGACCCGTCTATCTCTATAAACTATTTGACCCTTTCAGTATGTCAAAAGATAGCATGCATACTTTTCCCAAAGACGGACAGAACGGGGCACGGACCTTTTCAGACAGCCTTCCCGCCGCCTGTGAGAAAACTCAAAACGAACACCGGACGCCCTGCGCTCCCGGACGAGTGAGGAACTGTAACTTGGAATGATGGGGATCCCGCGATGCGGTCTGCCCAAATTCAAATACGGCCAGATCATTCCATACTGAGGTAACATGGAAAAGATCAGGTCTTTCATCTCATTCGATATACCTATGATGCCGGCGGTCGAGGATGCCAGGGTAAGGCTCAGAGGCATACCTGGGGTCAGCGTCCCTAAGGAAGTGCATCTGACCCTGAGATTCCTGGGGGACGTGGAAGCAAAGAAGATCGAAGAATTATCATCAGGGATGAGGTCCTTGGAAAGGTACCGTTCCTTCAGCGTGTCCCTGAAAGGGCTGGGGGCGTTCCCCAATAATAAGGATCCCCGCGTAATATGGATCGGCGCGGAACCCGGAGCTCCTTTCTACGATATCCTTTCCGACCTTGACGGGATACTCAGCGGCTCGTCCGTTGACTATGACAAGAAACCGTTCAAAGCGCACGTCACCGTAGGCAGGGTGAAGAGACCGTCGGCCGGCCTCACGGCCCTTCTCAATGAATGCCGGGACATGGAGGCCGGGTCCTTTGAATGCCGGCAGATATTCCTGATGAGCAGTCTGCTCACATCGGGCGGCGCGGAACATTCTGTGATCGACACGTTCCGTCTCGCCGACGGTTAAGGCTGCGTGGGAACGTCTGTTAAAGAAATGTCCCCAGCAATGCTTCGAAGCGATCCCTGGACCGCTCTTTTTTGTAGTCTGTCAGTATCTCTCTGATCCGGCCGTTATCTTCTCTCCCCAAGACCTCGCTGATCAGCATCCGCGCGTCGCTGTTCCCGAGGAAAAGATACTGACATACCGACGTGACATTCGAAGTTCTGCGCCTGACGCTTGCGGTCTCGAAGTCCACTATGAACGGCTTTCCCGATCCGTCCGCAAGGATGTGCCGCGGCGCGTTGCTAAGCTCGCCGTGGTCCAGGCCGGCCTCGTCGAGGCGCCAGCACTGCTCCAGAAGGTCCTCCAGGACCCTGCGGAAGGCGGCTTTTTCCATGTTGCACTCCATCCATTCGGCCAGCCTGCCGCCGTCGATCAGCTGGGAGAGAAGGAAGTTCCCGGTGACCGCTTTGAACCTCGGCCCCACGCCTATGCCGTTCGCTTTCCGCAGCATCTCCGCTTCATGAAAAGGGTCGCGTCTGATGCTGTCGGCCCTGCGCACCTTCAGCGCCAGCCGCTCTCCGTCCGCATACGCCGTAACCACGACGCCCTCGTGGCCTTTGCCCACCACGGGCAGGCCGGCGGCCAAAACGTTACCTTTGAACTCCACCGCCGTGACCCCTATCCCTCTTAACTCCGCGATCCTCCTGTCCGCTTCCTGCGGATCGGCATACGGATAGCAGAGGAGCGAGACGTACGGTTCCCTGTTCAGGTCTTCGATTGGCAATTTTACCGCTTGATTCACCCTTCTACCTCTTTTCCCGACACGATAAAATGGCTACCAGATATTAAGTTTTAACAGACGCTCCATTTCCGAGGGGCCGTAACGCAAACCGGAGCCTTTCGCCATATCTCAGGGGTCCGGCGACGGAGAGGATTTCGCTCCTGGGAATAGAGACGGGCCGGTCATTATTTCCAAAACTAATAAACGGATATATTGGTATTAACGTAGTGTGTTCGAAGCCAGGAAGATCAAGAAACTTGCGCAGAGCGGAAACCCGGGTGCACAGTTCGAACTAGGTTCGATGTACGAAACCGGGAAGGGGCTCCCAATTGATCATTCGAGAGCGGCGAAGTGGTTCGGGCTCTCTGCGGCACAGGGACACTCAGAAGCGCAGTATAAACTGGGTTCGATGTATGACAGCGGGAAAGGCGTCCCTCAGAGCGGCGAAGAGGCGGCGATGCTGTACAGGCTTGCCGCCAACGGGGGAAACGCCGACGCGCAAAGAAGCCTGGGTCTGATGTATTATTATGGAAGATGTGTGCCGCAAAGCGATGCGGAGGCGGCGAAGTGGTTCGGTCTCTCCGCCAGCCAGGGAGACGCATGTGCGCAAAGGGATCTGGGCTGGATGTACCGGAACGGAAAGGGCGTCCCCCAGAACGACGAAGAAGCGGCGAAGTGGTACAGGCTTTCCGCCGAACAGGGAGATGCATACGCGCAGAACAATCTGGGCTGGATGTACCGGAACGGAAAGGGCGTCCCTCAGAGCGATGAGGAAGCTGTCAGGTGGTGCAGGCTTGCCGCGGAACAGGGGAATGCGTACGCGCAGAATAATCTGGGCTGGATGTACAGGTATGGGAAAGGGGTTCCCCAGAGCGAGGAGGAAGCTGCGAAGTGGTTCAGACTTTCTGCTGAAAAGGGATACATCGAGGCAGGGTCCGACCTGGATGAGATGCGCCAGAATGAAGGGAACGCTCCTCATGACGATGCGGATACTCTGAAACGCTACGATCTTTCCAATGACCAAGAGGATGAGGACATACAGTATGAACAGGACGACATGCCGCACCAGCGCGATGATGTTCCTCAGAGCGAAGGTGAAGCTGCAATACAGCGGGGGTCTCCCGCCGGCGAGGGAGACGCATACCCTGATCCTGACATGATGTACCGGAACGGAATTGACATACCCTTAAACGAGGATGAAGCTGCAAAGTGGTACGAACCTCCCGCCGGCGAGGGAGACGCATACCCTGATCCTGACATGATGTACCAGAACGGAATGGACGTCCATCTGGACGAGGAGGGGCCAGCAACATGGCAGGGGCCTTCCGCCGATGAAGGAGACGCATACACACAGTATAATCTGGGCGTGATGTACCGGAACGGAACAGGCGTGCCGCAGAGCAATGAGGAGGCGGCGAGTTGGTTCCTGCTTTCCGCAGAACAGGGATATGCGGACGCGCAGAACAACCTGGGCGTGATGTACCAGAATGGGATGGGTGTTCCTCAGAGCGATGAGGAGGCGGTGAGATGGTTCCGGCTTGCTGCGGAACAAGGATGTGCAAAAGCACAATACAATCTGGGCAGGATGCACAGAAAGGGAAGAGGCATCCCGCAGAGCAACGAGGAGGCGGTGAGATGGTACAGGCTTTCCGCCGAGCAGGGGAACGCATACGCGCAGAACAATCTGGGCGTGATGTATCAGAACGGGATGGGCGTTCCTCAGAACGACGAGGAGGCGGTTAGATGGTACAGGCTTTCCGCCGAGCAGGGGAACACCGACGCTCAATACAATCTGGGCGGGATGTACAGAAGGGGGAAAGGCGTGCCGCAGAGCAATGAGGAGGCGGTGAGATGGTACAGGCTTTCCGCTGATCAGGGGAACGCGGACGCGCAGAGGGACCTGGGCTGGATGTACAGACACGGAAAGAGCGTGCCGCAGAGCAATGAGGAGGCGGTTAGATGGTACAGGCTTTCCGCCGAGCAAGGCAATGACGATGCGATAAAGGCCCTTGCAGAGATATTGGAAGAATAAAGATAGGGTGCGGTGAGCCATCGGCTCACCAGCTTCCCCTTTGCATTTATGATTTACTTTTTGATCTTCTTCACGAAATCATCCAGTATGCTCTCCAGGTCCGGTTTGCCGATCTCCTGCAGATCGTACCCCACACGGGTGCAGGGTTTACTGATCTTGATCACACGCTGCAGATCTATCGGAGTAGCAATGACAACGGAATCACAATCGGTCTTGTCAATGGTGGCCGACAGGTCCTTCATCTGCTGTTCGCCATAGCCCATCGCGGGGAGGAGCTTGCCGATGCCCGGATATATCCTGTAGGTTTCCGCAAGTTTCCCGACCGCATACTGACGGGGGTCGATGATCTCTGCGGCTCCGAACTTGTGGGCCGCGACCACCCCCGCGCCGATCTTCATTTCACCGTGCGTGAGAGTCGGACCGTCTTCGATCACCAGAACCCGCTTGCCTTTGATCAGTTTAGGGTCCGTGACGTTCAGCGTGGAGGCGGCGTCCACTACGATGGCCTTAGGGTTCACGCTTTCGATGTTCTTCCGCACGGTCTGGATGTTCTCAAAATCAGAGCTGTCGATCTTGTTTATCACAACTACGTCGGCCATGCGCAGCGTTACCTCGCCGGGGTAATATGAGAGTTCATGTCCGGGGCGGTGCGGGTCAACGATCGTCACCATCAGATCCGGCTGGTAGAACGAGAAATCGTTGTTCCCTCCGTCCCACAGTATCACGTCGCAACCGTCAGGGTCGTTCTCGGCTGCTCTGAGGATGGCCTCGTAGTCGACCCCGGCGTAGATGACGTTCCCCCTTACTATGTGGGGCTCATACTCTTCCATTTCCTCAATGGTGCATTTATGCTTGGTAAGGTCTTCGATAGTGGCGAACCGCTGAACCTTTTGAGCAACGAGGTCTCCGTAAGGCATCGGGTGGCGTATAGCGATCACTTTGAGGCCTTTCTTCATCAGGATCTCTGCGATCCTGCGGCTCGTCTGGCTTTTTCCGCAGCCAGTTCGTATTGCGCCTACTGCGATGACCGGCTTCGTACTCTTGAGCGCGGTGTTCTTGTGACCCATCATTGAGAAGTCTGCCCCGGCCGCGTTAATTTTTGCACCCATTCTCATCACGAACGGATACGGGACGTCGCTGTACGAGAACACACATTCATCAACATCTAACTTTTTGATCAGAGCTTCCAGCTCATCCTGGGCGTGTATGGGTATCCCGTCCGGATACAACGAACCCGCCAAAGCGGCCGGATATTTTCTGTCCGCGATATCCGGTATCTGTGCGGCGGTGAACGCCACGACCTTGTACAGGGGGTTGTCGCGGTAGAACGTGTTGAAATTATGAAAATCGCGCCCAGCTGCACCGATTATTATAATTTTTCTCTGTTTTTCTTCTTTCATTTTCCTGGTCTCCTTTCCCTTTATGGTATAGCTTAGGCTCCGTTTCGCCCTATGCTCTCTATCCATTATCAAATTTTCTGTTTGCGCCTATTTCACCTTTGATCTTCTGGGCTGGGGCCTCGTCTTATAAAACCATAACGTCGAGCAGGGGCGCCGACACAATATGTCCTGACGGCCTGTTTCCTGAATCTTACAAATTCGGGGAGTTATGTTCGATGTGCGGCGGATGACCAAGGTATCTGTATCCCAAAGATGCCGGTTACGTCATAAAACTGCGATATCCGTTGGAAAGAAGATGCTAAGAGGTGCCCGGTTACATCCAGCATAACCTATATATATTATACAGGTGGTTGTTAAAAAGACAAACTTTTTAAACAAAGGAGGAGGATTCTTAATGAAAAAAAGTGTTATGATAATTATCGCAGTGGTAGTGGTAGCCGCCGTAGTTTTAGTCGCGGCCTACTTCACCCTGTGGAATGATAAAGATGAGAATAATAACGTCCTTAGCAGCACTTCGCCCGGACACTATACCTACACATATGATGGGATCGCATATGATCTGGAGATCCCCAATGAGATAAAAGGGTTGGTCCTGGACGTGCATGGCATGACGATGGACGCCGATCAGGAGAACGACGGGACCAACCTGCGCGAGATCGGACCGAAATACGGATATGTCATACTTCAACCCTCGACACCTACAAGGTCGATCCTTACTGACTATGATGCGCGCTTGTTCGAGATGGTCAACATCGTCGTCGACGAGCTCGGCGTTGATACGGACCGCATACACGTGACCGGCTTCTCCAACGGAGGAAGGTACACGTGGCGCACCGTACTCGACCATTCCGACTTCTATGCGTCGGCGGCACCGGCGGCCAGCGGCATCGGCACCCTCCCGGACGGATGCACATTCTCGGGGGATGAGATGCCCGAGTATGAGATCCCGATCCTGTACATGTACGGAACGCAGGATTCAGGCTACCCGACGGGAATAGTCCAGAGGGATGCCGTAATTGCCGCATGGAACATGGGAGCAGGAGTGAACATCGCAACAGACAGCACATATACGCACACCCGATATACAAATGCGAACGGAACTGTATTCGAGTTCATATCTCACGACTACGCGTCCAACGCTCCCTTTGAGCTGACCGGAGGACTTGTCGGAGGACACTGCTTCCCCGGAAGCACGGTCTACTACGACCCGGCGGACCCGAAGCAGACCTTCGCTTGTGAGGGTGCCAATTCGTTCATCTGGGGTGAGGAGCTGATGAAGTTCTTCATTGCGCATCCAAAATCCTGAGGCAAAGCAAAGCTAGATGAACAAACAACATTAACAACGATAGTGATGTTCGCAATCGGACTCACTGTCAAATTTTTATATTATGTTTCGCTGGCGCGCCTATGTTTCATAATTCATCCTTTCACAATCATTATATACTATATAGGCAAATATTTAAATACAAACTTTAAAAGGAGGAGTTTTATTGAAAACAAGTTTTATGATTATTGGTGCAGTGGTGGTAGTGGCCGCCATAGTTTTAGTCGCGGCCTATTTTATCATATGGGATGATAAAGATGGAAATGATACCGTCCTTAGCGACACTTCCCCGGGGCACTATGTTTACACGTATAATGGGTTCACTTACGACTTAGAGATCCCTGAACAAATTCTGGATGGTCCGGTTGGATTGGTCGTTGATATGCATGGCGCAACCATGGATGCTAAACAAGAGAATGACGGGACCAACCTGCGCGAACTTGGACAGCAGTACGGATATGCCATACTTCAGCCTACTACTCCGACCAATAGGGTCCCCCCTGAGTTCGACGATCCGTTGTTTGAGATGATCAGTATCGTTATCGACGAGCTTGACATAGATCCGGACCGCATACATGTGACCGGCTTCTCCAACGGGGGAAGATACACGTGGCGCACCATACGCGACCACTCTGACCTCTTTGCATCAGCGGCCCCGGCTTCCGCCGGTATTGGCGGCACCGGATACCCAGGATGCACTTTCACCGAAGGAGACATGCCCGAATATGAGATCCCGATCATATATATATTTGGAATACAGGATACTGTAGCACTTTACGAATGGGGAATAGCCCAGAGGGATGCTGTGATATCCGCATGGAACATGGGAGCAGGAGTGGTCATCGCGCAAGACAGCACATACACGCACACCCGGTATACAAACGCGAACGGGACCGTGTTCGAGTTCATATCGCATAACTATTATTCCAGCGCTCCCTTTGGAGATAGGCCTGTCACTGGTCATTGTTTCCCGGGAAGCACAGTTTACTACGACCCGGAGAATCCGTTCCAGACCTTCGCTTGCGAACCCCCCAACTCATTCAACTGGGGCGAGGAGATGATGAAGTTCTTCATTGCGCATCCGAAATCCTGAGATCAAAGAGCAATATTAACAAACATCTTCCATAAACTTCTTACAAAGATCGGAGAATCATAGTGAACAAGAAGGTCGTAGTAGCCACCTTAGCAGTGCTTGTCATTAATACGGAGGTTCTGACCCCCTTCCCGGGTGGGGACTCTAGGAAAGACTATCATTCTGATCTCCTTTGTAGGTAAGGTTTAATAATCATATCATGATATGACATATCATAATATGAATTGGAGTGCTCAAGATGTTCATCGGAAGAGAACAGGAGATTCAGGCATTGAATGAGATGTATGAAAGCAGCAAACTCGAAGTTGCCGTGATATACGGCCGCAGGCGTGTCGGTAAAACAGAACTCATAAACCATTTCTGCAGAGATAAGAGAACAATCTTCTTCACCGGAGTGGAAAACTCCGCATCATATAATCTGAATGCGTTCACCGAATCTGTATACAAATTTCGATCAGAATCCAATAAAGGAATAACCGCAAAGATGGTACCGAGGGATTTTATGCAATTGTTAGATATGATCTCTGAAACAGCACAGCGTGAGAGGGTTGTTCTGGTGATCGATGAGTACCCCTATCTGGCGAAAGCGGAAAAAGCGTTCTCGTCACTTTTACAAAAATACATCGATGCAGATTTTAAGAACACAGACATGATGATGATCCTCTGCGGATCGTCCATGAGCTTCATGGAACGCCAGGTCCTCAGTTCAAAAAGTCCGTTGTACGGAAGACGCACCGCCCAGTTCAAGATCGAACCGTTCAATTATTACGACGCGATAAAATTTGTTCCGAATTATTCTAAAGAGGATAAACTGTTAACATACGGCATTTTCGGCGGAACTCCGTTCTACCTTGCACAGATAGACGATGAAAAAAGTCTGAGTGATAATGTAAGGAATTTATTCTTTAAACAGAACGGACTGTTGTTTGAGGAACCCAGCAATCTGATTAAACAGGAATTGAGGGAGCCGCAGATATATAACGCAATAATCACGGCGATAGCGAACGGCAGTACGAAAATGTCGGAGATCGCGAGCAAAGTGAATAAACCCTCGAACTTGTGCGATATCTATATTAAAAAACTCATAAGCCTAAGCCTGGTCGCTAAGGAAAAACCGCTTGGTGAAAAGACCGGCACAAAGAGCATCTACGTTCTGGATGACGAAATGTTCAAATTTTGGTTCAGATACGTTCAGGATAATCTGACGCTTGTCGCAAAGGGACAGGGACAAAGGGTCATTGATAACATATGGCCCGCGATAAACAATTTCATGGGAAGGGCGTTCGAAAGTGTCTGCACCCAATACCTGTGGGAACATTACGATTCATTACCTATTTCTCCGAAGGAAATAGGCAGATGGTGGGGCAGCAACCCTGCAGAAAAGCAGGAAGAGGAGATCGACATTCTTGCATTGGATAAAAATTCTGCCATTTTCGGCGAGTGTAAATTCAGGAATGAAAAGATGGGAACAGAAAGCTTTACGGACCTTAAGCGTAAAAGCATGCTCTTCCCCAAACAAACGACAAAATACTATTATTTTTTTAGTAAAGGGGGGTTCACGGGAGAGATGCAAAGACTTGCAAAAGAGAACGATAAGATAAGACTCATCGGACTTACCGATCTGATTCCGGAAGAGGCATGCTGAGGAAGAATAAGCGAACTTGGGCATGAATTATGGGCGGGAGGTTTGACCTTTCCTTATGATTTCACCAGAGCAGGAAGATGGTAAACTATCTATCTCTTGTGAGTTGGTGAATCACGAGTTGGTGAATCACGATTCAGGAAAGCAATGCAAGATGCCGAAAGCTACCCAGAAAAGACCCGGTGATGTGAACACTGTTCCTGTGAACGATCCGCCATAGGTTATTTAATTGACCCGGCGCGGCTGGAAAAGATTCGATCTTTCTCTGCTGAATTTTCAACGGTCTTCCTTCGGCGGTCTTTCTATCGACTGTATGCCGCCATCCTCAATTATCTTTCGGTAGAGCATCTCTACGGCCTCGGAAGGAGACAGATTCAGCTGCTGCAATATTCTCTCCGCCTCCACCTTGACGATAGAATCGACGCGTGCGTTTATGACTGAACCTCTGCCCTTTTTCTGCTCGGGGAAGAGTACCTCTTCGCACAGAGACGCGATATACTCATTGTAGTACAATCCCTTCTCCCTTGCCAGCACACGGACGATATCGGTTGTCCCGGAACCGTATTGTGAGGACTTCTTCTTCCTTGCGGCAATATACGGATATCCCAGGTCCTCTGCGATATCCCTCAGGATGGATTTCCTGGAGTCCATATCCTTTGGTCTCAGCTCATCCTGACCGAGCCCCCTGACGCCGGAGATGACATCTTCCGACATATACGGGTAGAGGAGCTCTTTTCCGAAGTGTTTGGCGATAGATAACTCGCACGGGATCGATACCTTGAGAAGTCTCTCCACAGCCGCATCCCTGTGCATCTCATAGTCATTGTCTGTCTGATCAACGAATTTTGCACAGCCCATGAAATACTCATCCGCACCTTGGCCTGTTACCACGATGTTCTCTTTCGCTTCCCTGCACACACAGAACAGCTGCAGCTCATAAGAGATCGTGAACGGGTCCGTTGTGCCTGTGGCGGAGATCATTTCCTTTATCAGCGGTTCGACATTCCTTTTTGATATCTCGGCCTGCGTCCACGGCAGTTCCAGCTTTTCGGAAAGATCCTTTGCCATGATCACATCATGCGCCTTGTTCGTTCCGCAGGTGTACAGATGAACGGAATTGGCATACTTTTTAGCAATTGCCGACATCAATCCGGAGTCCAATCCGCCCGAGAAGGCAACGGCGACATCCTTTCCTTCAACAGAATCCCTTACGGCGTTGATTATCGTTTTTTCCAATTCTGCATATTTGAAGGACATATGCGCCGATATTGCTCTTCAAATATAACACTTCAGCACAACGGAGATCCGCTGTCCCCGCTCTGATCTCATAATAGAAGTATTCCCGCATTCGAGTTTGCAACTCACCTTTAAAAGCAGCGATCCATGGTAATGGCAAGCGGGAGAGGATTCGAACACCGACGCTTATAGTTATTATTACGGCCCCAAACAGTCTATTGGCGCTTCCACTATCCCGTCTGGTCTGGTGTGCGCCACCCTGCCTGTCGCACTTATTATCATCAAAAAAGAGGGTTCTTCTGCACCAGCCGCCACCATTTTGTCCTTCACACGGGTCAGATTCGACGCCGCCTTTTCAAACTCAAAGGTTCCGAGTTTGACCTCCGCCGCGCCCCACCTGCCATCTTCCGTCTGAACGATCGCATCTACTTCAAGATCTGCGCCGTCTCTGTAGTGAAATACTCGTCCTCTTGATGCCAATGCATAAGCAGAAAGATCCCTATAACACAGCGATTCGAATAAGAATCCGGCTGTTTTTGTGTCTTTCAAAAGAATGTTTGGGCTTGCCCCGAGGGCGGCGGCGGCCAAAGACGGATCGATGAAGTGCCTTACCCCCGTCTTTCGAATACGCGTCTTTGAACGCACATAAGGGTGCCACGCCTCTTGCTCCTCGATAACGAATAATTTTTTGAGAACTTCTATGTAACTGCGTACTGTCTGTTCAGATATATCCTCCCCTGCACTGCGGATGTCCGCTGCAATAGTAGGTACGCTCGCTGATGTTGCATTGTTCCTTGCCAATGACCTCAGGACAAGTCCCATAACCGTGGAACTTCTCCTTACCCCGTCAACGCGGGAAGTGTCTACTTTTTTCAACGATTCGATGTAATCATACGACGTGCGGAACGCCTCTTTTTCATCGACCTCGAGCGCCCCTGGCCACCCACCTCTGCATATCAGATTGACGGCTTTTTTGAAGTCTAGATTTGAGCTGGCAACATCCGTCCTCCCAGAATCAAAAAGTTTTGACAGACTTACCGCACCGTTGCTGTCCCCCGACTCAAAAAGGGACATTGTCCTCATTTGAAGGCGGGCAAACCTGCCTATGCCGGTATGGAACGTTTTTTCATATGGAATCTGGGTCGATCCCGTGAAAATGTACATGCCTTTCTTGTTTTTGAAGTCAATATTCCTTCGCGCGATGTCCCATAGTTTAGGTATATCCTGCCACTCATCTACAAGATGGGGATATTCTCCTTCCAATGCGGCCTGCGGATTTAGTTCAACAGAGTTGTTTATTTCCTCTTCTCCCAAGAACATGTATGAATTTGAATGGAAAACCCCTGTCCACGATTTACCGCATGATTTAGGGCCGGTTATCTGTACTCCGCCAAACGCAGAAAGCTTTTCCTTTATCAGCTGATCTATGATCCTCGGACGGTAAAAATTGCGCACTTCTCCTATCATTTCCAAGTATTCTTCTGTCACGATATAAGATATGCCATGTAAATATTATAACGTTTGCAATGAAAATAATATAACGTTTGCAATGAAAATAATATAACGTTTGCAATGAAAATAATATAACGTTTGCAAAGAAAGAAACATTATATTTCAAAAACCCGCGAAGAGTTATGAATTAAAATTCGCCATTCGGATAAGAAAGCAACGAACCGCCGCCGCACACCATAATGCGCAACCTTGATTATACAGACCAACTTTTTGGAATAAGAGAGTGAAAGGGGGCGTATTTCCTGTGAGCCGTCCAGACAGCAGTCTTCGAAATCTTAAATGCCTGGTTTTTCGTCATATAGATATGGCGCCTTTTCAGCCGGAAAGTGGCATGTGTTATGAATATCCTTAATGAAGATGTGCCAACATCTCTCATCAACAAATAGTAAGTTTCGGTTGAAGACCTAAACTTCAATATGATTTCCTGAAAGCCTAGATGTTAATCAACTATTTATCTCAAGAAAACTATGAGTTCGTTATGAAAAAGAGGCTAAGTAGGGCGATTACTTGGCACATCGTTGTGTTTGCCACAATTACTGTGTCAGTTCTAGCCGCCTCTTAGTTTACAAAGCTCTCAGAAGAATTTATCATAGGCGTAATAGGTATAATTCTGGCGATTGCCGGCGCATCATCCGTTTACGTCATAATTTGGGTTGATTGCTGTATTAAAAAAGAAGATTGTATTAAAAACAAAAATAGACCGTTTTTTAATGAAAATCATACCTTTTTATCTAGTGACGGTGAATTTTACAAAGGAGAAAAAGAGCTCGTTGGAGGAAGGATAATCTGTATAGAAAATGTAGGCGGCAGATCTGCAAAGGTGATAAGCATTCGTCTATATCCTTTCGATGAGGAAAATGAGTTGATTCCTGTAAAACTCGATGCTATTAATGAAAAATACTCCAAATATCCTAAAGAGAGTTATATAGATGTATTCCCGGGAGGCTTCCTCTATTATTTGTCCGCTGGAGGATCTATAGGGATAGATGTAGAAAATTTGCAGATAAGAGTGGAGTATATAGATGCCGATGCTGAGAAGGATTTAGTGCAACCATATGTCCAACGCTTATCATTGATTGAGAAAAAATTTGAAATAGACATATGCGGAGTGGAGATTAAGGATTCAGTAAAAAGGCCGTTAATTCCCTAAATAAAAACATAAACAATGGTGTTCGCTATTGTCATTTTTTGGCGCAAACGTAAAATATAGACTCTGAAACGACTGACTGTTAAGAGTAACGTGCCGACTTTGGAATGGATTGGAAAAGTATTCGGTTCTTGTATTTTTCATTAATTTTTAGAATACGCCCCGCTGTTTTCTCTCCCTCGGATACATGCAGAATATGCTGTGTCAAAACAATTGGCAAGAGAATCCAGAACAGGCTTCATGGCTTGAACAATATCATTTCCTTCGTCCCATATACCTTCCTGAGAATGAATCATGTTACGATCCAATCGCCCCATGTACCTCATGTCATGCCTATTTTCATTTAAATAATCTTTTGCCCCTTGGATCGTGACCTGTATCAACCAAGGTTTCGGAACGGGTCCGTCCAAAATTTTTGTATTTTTCTCTACGATTTCGAAAAGCATCTCTTCAAATCTATCCCAGTTACATATGTATTTGTTAGGCGGGTTGTATAACAGATCTGCATTGTAGTATTCGATTATCCCATTTCTGAATAGTTGAATGTATTCTGAGTACCTCGGAGAGCATGGAATAACCTCTGAACATCCCTCCTTTCATGGCGGCGTTGGCGCCATGAGCGACAAGAACACCCGTAAACTGAAAGATTACGTCTGCACGGATGTTGGATTCAGATTCAATCTCCGCATTCTCCGGAGGACGTATGCGCAGTATCTTGTGGATGCCGACGTTACGCTTGATGTTGTTCAAGTTGCGCTCGGACACAGCAATCCGGAGCGCATAACATCACATATTTTCGAGAAAATAGGCAAAAGGAGGTCATGTAAACGAGACAGTCTAAAAAATTTAAGATTTTGAAAACGAAGTACTGGCTGGGGGAAGGAAGCGAACGGGAGGGGATTCGAACCCCCGACCTGCAGCTTAGGAGGCTGCTGCCATATCCAGACTAGGCCACCCGTCCAAGATTAATAAGTTTGGAAATAAGATGTTTCTTTATTCTTCTTTCTGGTCCTCTTCGTCCTGATCCTTCTTGCCGAGGGACCAGGTCTCGACGAACTCTACGGTGTCTACGCCGAACACATCCCTGAGATCTGATACGACCTTGAATCTGGCCGAGGACCATTCCGGGTGGAACTTTGTTATGTCCGGTAGGGATACCGTCACTTTGTCACCGGGGAATACGAATTCGAACCCTTCATTGGTGCCGAAGTTCACCTCAAGAATGGCCTTCGCCTTCTCGACGGGATCTTCGATCTCCTCGGTGACCGTGAATTTATACAGAAGGTCGAATCCCGCCAGAGAGCTGTTGAAATCCACCTTAACACGCCCGGCGCCTACGGACATGACATGTCCCGTGCGGTTCCCGAGAGTTACCTGAAGCCCGGGATGCGGGTTGATGTCCTGCTTGTAGAATTCCCTTATGGGATAGATCTCGATGAGCTTGGGGTCCCTTGCGCCCGCGGCGTCCTCCGCCGGGATGAGTATCTCTGTTTCTTTGCCCACTTCCGCATTCGATATTGCATCCTCGAGGGCGGCGAAGAGTTTACCGGACCCTATGATATATGCCATGGGCTCATAGGTGTACTTGTCATTGTAGATGTCTGCCTCTTTGGCGACGGCCTCGTTCGTTGTATCATAAAGTCTGCCGCTGTCCGCCAGGTATGCCTTGTAATCAAGGCGGATCATCTTTTTAGCGTCATTGTCTGCCATTTTCAATCACCATGACCTTGTCTCTGTTCCAATAGAAGGCGCGATTATCTCAAACCTATTAAAAGTGTCGGTCGTTTTTCTACAATAGCCACATGTCCTAGTGCATGAAAAGTAATAAAAGGAATGCCTACATACGGCAGATTCAAGCCACCTTTGCATAGCCCGGTAGTGCGGCTGACTTGTAATCAGCAGGTCCGGAGTTCGAATCTCCGAGGTGGCTCCACTTGACTTTGAAAAATGCAGAAGAACCCTTTAATCCCCTATTTCGATATATCGCCATGTGGATCAGTCGAGATCATCTCAACATCGGCCTCATGTTTGAGCGCTCCGTATACGATCTGATGGTCAAACACGGGTTCTTTCCTGCGCTGGACCCCAAGAGTTCGACCCAAAAACTGGATGAGAAAATAAAAGGAGTTCAGGAGCCGGACCTCATGCTGGAGTACAAAGGCATTCAGTTCTGGGTGGATTGCCTCTACCGGACCAGTTTCTCCGGGAACAGCCTGAGCCTTTACGACAAGCAGGAATATCAGGAAAGAGAGGCCACATATGCTGTGCTGACCGACCCTCTTTTCATCGCCGTGGGCATTGGGGGGACGCCTGAATGTCCCGATACCTTCCTTTTTGACTATCACACATATTTCAACATGACCCGCATGAGCAGGGACCAGTGCAGAAGAGTCACTACGCACTTCAGAGGCGATTTTATAGAGTATAAGGTCCGGGAAACCTTTCTGAAAAAGAAACTTCTCTGAGGGCGCCGTTACATTTCCCTTAAAAGTTTCTCTTTATTGGGAACATTGTCCCTCAATAAGAACTCCGCCCACGGCGTTTGAACAGTGTCAACGTTTGTTTCCCAGAACAATAACCGCTCGCATAATTTACCGCATTCCGCTTCGACCGCCGCTTGCGCATTATTTTGACCGCGCTCGTACACAATCGCCGTGAGAGCATAGATGGGTCCGCCGATGGCGTGGGTTTCCACATGTACTGTTGCGCAGCAATGTCCGACGGCGCGGACCATGGAGCAATAAACGATATCGTCGGATATCTCCGTTGCGGCATTGTGCGCCGCAAGGATGGCCTTCTTGGCGACCGGCATCTTGATCTCGCCGCGGGCCCATGACCTGCTGATCTCAACGGCCTCGCGCGGTCTGGTCTCGTCCGGGTATTTCGTTTCAAATTTATTCGTCAATTCCCCGGCATATTCGAGCGCCCACAATACCAATGTTCTATGCTTTTGCTTTTCGATCAGAGCCAATAGCGGCTGTAAACATTCGCTGTCTCTGCTGAACAGGATCCTTTTCATTTTTGATCTCCGGTCTTCTGTGCCTTTGCCGCAGCCTCCGTATCTTCCTTGGCTTGGTTGATCACGGTCATTACTCGATCAAGATCTTTTGAGCGATTCCTTTCGCTTTATCGTATCCTTCGTTCAAATATACGGCCGCGATCAGAGCCTCGAACACCGAAGACGTTATGCCTGCTCGATTTTTCTCGCTGACTTCGAGGCCGCTGCTAAAGGTACATAGTGAGAACAGATCGATCCTTTTCTCTTCCAGACGTTTCGCTATGGGTTCATTGCCGACTATTTTCTCCTTTTCTTTACTCATCTCGCCTTCTTCTGGCTTTTGGAGAAGATGGTACAGATATTCGGAGGCCACCAGACCAACAACGGCGTCGCCAAGGAATTCGAGACGTTCATACGGCTCATCGTCCTTTTTCACGCCGCCTCTTTCCAGTTCGTTGGAATAGCTGTCATGCGTGAAAGCCACTTTGTACAATTTCATATGTTCTTCATTGCATTCGAGGTCAAACGGCGCTTTGCTTAACAGAGCCTTGATGGCCTTCTCTTTCTCCGCATAACTCATTCACATCACCTCCCTGAGCCAATGAGGTCATATCATCTACGCGGATCAGTTGCTGACCATGTTCTCGGCTGAATGTATGCACTTGGTCAGCACGGAATATGCGTTGATCATGTCCCTCTCGCCTACGATGAAGATTGTGTCGGTGTGACAGCTCACGGTCTCCTCGATATTGATGCCCGCGTCGGAGAGGTTGGTTATCAGGTAAGCGATCACGCCGCTGGTGTCCACTATCTTTTCCGGGGACTTGACTGCTATCTCGACGAGATTCTCTCTTATCTTAATGATATTGAACCTTCCGACGGTGTCGATGATCCTCTCCTTCAGCATGCTGTCCGCGATGATCGTTACCGCTGAAGCGGACTGCACGCACTGCATTATGGAGTTCTCGTTCCAGAGGTCTTTGAAAAGGTTGTCCATTTTATGAAGGACCGTCCAATCGTTCTTCGCCGTAACTATGCAGGTCTTTGTCCTCATCTCAAGCCTGCTGTCCCTCAGTATCCTCAGTATGCTCAACTCGTGATCGCTGGTGGTGTTGAGCCTGCTTGCGTAGCGGCGGCATGCTATCATCACCGCTTCCTCGTTGTCGACGCCCAGGTCCTTCATGATCATCCTTGCAAGGGAAGAATAATTTATCAGGCCTTTTGCTACGCAGTCCTTTATGCTCGGGTGAGCATCGATATATGCTCTGGTCCTTTCAGCGAGACTTTCTTTTGAGATACCGTTGGACATGCGTTCGTATCTCATTCCAAGTATTTATGTCCTATTCTGAACATTAAGTCTGAAAAAGTTTGGAAAAAGATGCGCCTGTGTCCGATATCAGATAATACTTTTGAAAGCTGACATGAACGCATCTTTTTGCTCAGAGTTTAGTATCAGAGGCGGGATCAGCCGCAGCACGTTGCCGTGGCAGATGTTTACGAGTATCCCCTTCTCCAGCATTGATCTCTGGACGGCGGCGGCCGTCTCCTTCGAATCGAGCTCCGCGCCGATGATGAACCCGTACCCGCGGACGTCTTTGATCTTCTCCGAACCGACGGATCTCAATTCGTCCATCCACTCTCTGCCGATCTTGTCTGCGTTTTCGACGAGGCCTTCCTTCTTGATTATGTCCAATACGGCGCATGCGGATCTTGTCACCAGAGGATTCCCTCCGAAGGTCGTCCCGTGGCTGCCGGGCGTCAGGACCTTTGAAATCTCGTCTGTCGTGACCACGGCTCCGATGGGCACTCCTCCGCCAAGGCCTTTCGCAAGCGTCACTATGTCCGGGACCACGCCGAAGTTATCCATACCGAACCACTTGCCCGTGCGTCCGACGCCGGTCTGGACCTCGTCGGCCACCATCAGCACCCCTTTGTCCGAACAGAGGTCGCGGACGCCCTTGAAGAATTCTTTACCTGCGGTGACGACGCCGCCCTCCCCCTGGACAGGTTCGACCAGAAGGGCAGCGGTGTCTTTGTCTATCATATCTTTGACGGACTCCAGGTTCCCGAACTCATAATAGCGGTATGCGTTGCTTATCAGAGGTTCGAACGTTTCCTGATATTTGGTCTGGCCGGTCGCGCCGAGCGACGCAGAGGTGCGCCCGTGGAACCCGTTGTATGCGGACATTATCTTGCCGCGCTTTGTGTAGCGGACCGCGAGCTTCATCGCCCCTTCGTTGGCCTCCGCGCCGCTGTTGACGAACAGCGAGCGCTTAAGGCCGCCTGGGGATATCGACGCCAGTTTCTCTCCGAGTTCCGCCTGCTCGCCCACATGGTACAGGTTCGAGACGTGTATCAGTTTGGATATCTGCTCCTGCATTGTCTTTACCCACTCGGGATGCGCGTGGCCGACGGAGTTGACCGCTATCCCGGCCACCAGATCGAGGTACTCTCTTCCTTCCGCATCATACAGGTATGCTCCCTTTCCGTGAGTGAATGCTATGTCCATGCGCCCGTAGTTCTGGAACAGATATTCAGAACTGAGGTCCTTTATCTCTTTGAAATTCATCTTCATCCCTTCGTTATTATTGTTCCGTGGGGTACGTTCTTCATCAGCTCGGTCAGGATGCTGCACGGGTCCTTGCCGTTCACCATGCGTACCGTCCCGGCGCCGGCATCCAGGGCGCTGCGGCAGGCGTCCACTTTTGGGATCATGCCTCCGGATATCACCCCTTTTGATATCAGTTCGTCAACTTCCTTCAGGGTGAGCTTGTTCACCAGCGAGGACGGATCGTTCACGTCCAGAAGTATTCCCGGAACATCGGTTATCATTATCAGTTCCTCGCAGCCGACGCCGGCCGCTATCCCCGCGGCCATCGTGTCCGCGTTAACGTTAAGACGGGTGCCTTCCCCGTCCTCTCCGATGGGGCATATCACCGGCGTTACGCCTCCTCCCAGAAGGTCCAGAAGGGTATCGGAGCGGACGTCTATGACCTCCCCCACAAGCCCCAGGTCCACCGTTATCTCCTTTCCTTCCTCGGTGATCGTGTACGGCTCCTTCTTCTTGCAAAGGGTGCACATATAGCCCGGCATGCCGATCGCGTCAACGGACGCCTCTTTCAGACGATCCGCCACGTCTTTGTTGATCGCCCCCAATACCTCCTCGGCGACCTTCAGAACTCTGTCGTCCGTTATTCTGAGCCCGGCCGCTTTTTTCGGGATGAGACCTCTTTTCTCCATCTCGGCCGAGATCTCGGGACCTCCGCCGTGCACCAGTATGACCTTTATATCATTGCGGATGAGCTCTGCCACTTCTCCGGACAGACGCATCATGTCCTCCTTGCCGCGGATCGCGTTGCCGCCGAATTTCACAACGAATATCTTCATTTCCATCACGAAGCGTATTCGGCGTTGATGCGCACATAATCGTACGTTAGGTCGCATCCCCAGCCTGTCGCCGATTCCTTACCGGAGGCGAGGTCCACTGCTATTATTACCTCTTTGTTGTCCATGGCCATCCGGACCACCTCCACCGCGCGCTCCTCCTGGAACACCGGCGCTCCGGAATCGAGTATGGGGACCTCCATGTCCCCTCCCTTTATCGTAAGGCGTACGTCCTCGACATTGAACTTGCATCCGCTGTTGCCCAGGGCCATCATTATGCGTCCGTAGTTGGGGTCCGATCCGAATATGGCTGACTTCACGAGGGGCGAGTTCATTATCTTATGAACGGCCTTCCGGGCGTCCTCCTTCGTATCGGCGCCCGTCACCTGTACCTCAATGAGTTTTGTCGCGCCTTCCCCGTCCAGTGCGATAGTTTTTGCGATCTTCATCATCACCGTTTCCAGAGCGGCGATGAATTCTTTGTCTTCATCCGCAAAGGAACCGCCGGCCTTGCCGTTCGCCATGAGTAACGCCGTGTCGTTCGTCGATTGGTCCCCGTCCACCGACACCATGTTCAGGGTGTCGTCGAGGATCTCCTGCCATTTGGCTTTGAAGGCGGGCGACAGCGAAGCGTCGGTCGTCACGATCGTCAGAGTGGTGCCGTGGATCGTCTTGAGATGCGGGGCTATCATGCCGCTGCCTTTCGAGGTCGCCGATATGTACACCAGCGTTCCGTCCTCCTGGCGGACGCGGACGGAGAATTCTTTTTTTATCGTGTCCGTGGTCATGATCGATTCCGCGAAGAGGCCGTCGGCCTCGCGTCCCTGGTCGAGATCGCGCGCGGCGCGGCTTATACCGTAGCGAACCTTATGCATGTCTACGAAACGCCCTATCAGGCCGGTGGACATTATCCCGACCTCGATCGGGTCGATGTTGAGCTCCAGCGCGGCGGTCTGTTTCATTGCCATGACATCCTCGATCCCGCGGCGCCCCGTCAGCGCGTTGGCGTTGCCGCTGTTTATGACCACCGCCGAAAACTTCGGCGAGTTCTCTTTTATCATCACCTGCACCGGCGCGGCCTTCACTTCGTTGCTGGTGTAACCGACGAACGCAGATGCCGGCACCTCGGAGAACACCATCCCCAGGTCCAGCGCGCGATATTTGACGCCGCTGTGCACTCCCGCGGCCTTGAACCCCTGAGGGGTCGTTATGCCTCCTTCTATCTCTTCTATCATTTCACACACCCAATCCCGGAGTGTCTATTCCTGCTGTTTCTTTTATGCCGAGCATCAGGTTCATGCACTGTACGGCCTGACCCGACGCGCCTTTGACAAGGTTGTCCAGAACTCCGAACGCCGCGACCTTGCCGCCGAGGACATTGGATGAAACGTGCGCGTGATTGGATCCGACCACCGCGCGTATAGAGGGCTCTTTGACATAGTGGACAAAGCGCTCTCCGCCGTACTGTTTCTCGTATATCTTTGCTATCTCCTCATCGGACATGCCCTTCTTCAGGTTCATGTAACAGGAGGAAAGTATCCCGCGCACGATAGGAATCAGCTGGGGCACCATCGTCACGCTGGTCTCGGCGCCGGCGAACATTCCGATGGCATCCTCGACCTCCGGCGCATGGCGGTGCGTTCCTACGCTGTACGGGATCACGGATTCTCCGCAGAAAGGATGGTGAAGGCGGGGGGACGGCACCATTCCGGCGCCGGACGTCCCGCTCTTCGCATCCGCTATGATATCATTATCAACTACGCCCGCTTTCACCAGCGGAGCGCACGCCAGTATGATGGACGTGGCATAGCAGCCGGGGTTAGCTACGAGGTCTGCGCCCTTTATATTTCCGCGGAACAGTTCCGGGAGTCCGTAGACCGAGCGCTTGAGGTTCTCCGTATCGGTGTGGTCGTGCCCGTACCATTTGGAGTATTTTGCCGCGTCATGCAGACGGTAGTCCCCGGAAAGATCGATCACCTTTATCCCGGCCTCGGCGAGCGGGGGGACCTCTCCCATCGCCACGCCGTGAGGAGTGGCAACGAACACCAGGTCCAGATCCTTTGCGTCGCCGATCTTCTCAGTGAAAATAAGATCGGAATAACCTTTTAGGAACATTTGAGAATCTGATACCTTCTTGCCTGCGTTCTGACGGGAAGTGAGCGCTGCCAGCTCTACCTCCGGGTGAGTGCAGAGCAAACGTGACAGTTCGCTTCCCGTATATCCTGTGCCTCCGATTATGCCGACTTTGTACATATGCGTACTTCCGATGATACAAGGGCAGAATAGTTTAGTATTTAACCATGATAGATAAGTGTTGTCTGAAACAAGACAGTCAATGTCGGGAAAGTTGCCCAAGTGACAGAAAAGGCGATGTGAAAACGTAATGTGGGTGCGGTGACAATACTGTCGAAACATAAATCCGGAAAGAATGGGACAAGCGAGAGTAAGACTTCTTCAAGAAAAATAATAAGACGGAGGTCCGCTGCGCTCCGTCTGAAAAAGGTTTGAAGGGAGGAGAAACTGTTTTCTGTTCAGCGGACCTCGATGGTAAGCGTGTCGGTCACATCGTTCTTGGGTATGACGTACTCTCCGCCCGGCCCGGACGGGACGGGCTTCCACACGCCGTCCTCTCCGACGCGGTAGGCCGCCTGCCCTGAGCCTTCCACGGTGAACTCGTATGGCTTATTCCTGCGGGCCTTGTCCTTGCCGATTATGCTGGCCGAGGACTGCACCTTGATGACATCATATGCCCTCCTCCAGAAAAAGAGGAACCAGAACAGGGCGCCGGCCGCCAGCAGCAGGATCGCTGCCGCGGCGATCCACCAGAGAGCGCTGTCCGCGCCGCCGAAGAGGCCGCCACCTGCGGAGCCTCCGCTCCCATCTTTCTCAAAGATCAGATAGACAACCATGGATTCCATTACGTTATCGAAGGATATCGTCGAATCGGGCGACTCCTGCGACCCGACCTTCCATCCAATGAATTTGTACCCCTCGACGGGATACGCCGTCAGGGTCAGGTCGGAGAATTGAGTAAGGAAGACGGGCTGGCCGTATACTGCGAACGGCGCTCCGTTCACGCTGTATTCGGCATGGCCGCTGCCTGTTATGCGTATTTCCAGAGTGATCCCGCCTTCGGCGCTCCTCACTTCTATGGAGTGGCTCATGTTCACATTGCGGAAGGTATAGTATCCGAGATCTATCTCAGCCTGAGAGAGACCCATACCATCCACTATGACCTCACTTATGTGGTATCCGGCGGCGGCAGCGAAATGGAAGGTCTGGCTCGCCCCCCGCGTCACCGCCACAGTACCCGACGGAGATATTGTAGATCCGGCGTCGGAGGTCGCTTTGATGTTGTAGCTGCTGGTCGAAGGCGGTACCGGCGGCGCATAGGTGAACACTGCGGTCACGCTCATGTCGCCGGTTATGGAGACATTGGCTGGGTTCAGCAGATTATCTGCCGAATCGATGACGTACTTCTCGAACTCGTATCCGATTCCGGGGAACGCTTCAATTGAGATGGATAGTACAGACTGCGGTATATTGATGATGGTCGACGGAACGTTCACCGTATGGGCATTTGTCCCGTCGTCTATCTCCACTATGCCGTTGCCAGCAACGGTCACGTCCACCGCATAATAATTGAACAGGGCCCCGTTGAGGAAGTTAGCATCAACTGTCATATCTGCCGATATGGGCCACTTCACTGAACTTACAAAGATGACATTCCCTGAGTCGATATCAGAGTACTCGAACACGTCGGTCCCGGTGACCGCAGTGATCGTTATCTCGCCGACGGTGTCTGGAACAAACACAATGGTACTCCCTGGCCCTGTCACTACATGGGTTGTGGTTCCGTCGTATATCTCCACATCTCCGCTGCCAATTATAGTGACGAACACATCATAATAGCCAGCGGAGCTGACGAACGCCGCCGCGACGGTGAGATCCGAGGATGCGGAATGTGTGTATGTGTCGCTTGCTTCGACTACGCCTATCCAGTACGAGAATGTCCATCCGCTGTTGGGGGCCGCCTTGAGGTAGACAGATGTAAGTACAGGGAAGGTCTTGCCGCCTGCCGGTATGTCGTAGTATGCGGTTCCGTCGATCGACCATTGGACCTTTCCGTCACCAATATTGGTTCCTTCTGTGATAGTGAAGTGCGCTCCGGTGAAGAACCTGACCTCGATCTCCATGTCGGAACTTATCGAGGCGGTCAGCACATCGCTGTAGTATGTGGACGGCGTTCCGCCATCCGGAGTGATGATGAACTTCTCAAACCAATACGCTCCTGCGGAAACCGCCGTGAATGTCACGGATGTGGTCGTGGTGGGCACGAATATACTGTCGGATGCTGTGAACGGCCCATACATGGTCGTTCCGTCATTGACAGTGACTGAACCTGTGCCCGTCACAATTATATCGATCGCATAGCCCGGAGTGATCGTAAGGGTAACCGTTACAACAGGCGCCCAATAGCCCGTAAGATCCAATACAACTTCAACGCTGTATGTTCCGATATCTGTAGGGGGGGTTATGCTCGGGCCGTATGTGGTCGCACCTGTTCCGGTGTATGTGATCACGATATCGGAAGATGTTACGCTCAGAGGAAGGCTTGTTTCATCATCCGTTACCGTCGGCGTGTCTATTGCCTGCGGGGAGCCGTTCCAATCTACTACCTTATTAGAAGCATTTATCGTAGCGGTGTCAAAGAAAAGGAATTTCATGATGATCGCGTCACCGCTGCCATTGTTGCCGACAGACCAGCCGGGGCCGCTGAATGCTGACGTAGAATGACCGATCACTATACAGCCGCCGTCGGTTGTCGCCGTTACGCGACCGAAGGAATCCCCATTTGTTCCGCCGTAATTGCTTGCCCACTGCACGTTCCCTGCGCTGTCGAATTTGAAGATGATTAAATCAGCCAAACCATTGTTGCCGACAGACCAGCCGGAGCCGCTGAATGTTGAGTTTGAATTACCGACCGCTACACAGCCCCCGTCGGTTGTCGCAGTTACGCCACTGAACTCATCCCCATCTGTTCCGCCGTAATTGCTTGCCCACTGCACGTTCCCTGCGCTGTCGAATTTGAAGATGATTAAATCAGCCCAGCCATTGTTGCCGACAGACCAGCCGGAGCCGCTGAATGTTGAGTCTGAACTACCGACCGCTACACAGCCCCCGTCGGCTGTCGCCGTTACGTCAGAGAAGTAATCCGAATTTGTTCCACCATAATTGTTTGCCCACAGCACGTTCCCTGCGCTGTCGAATTTGAAGATGATTAAATCAGCCCAACCATTGTTGCCGACAGACCATCCGGAACCGCTGAATGGTGATTGAGAATTACCGACCGCTACAAAGCCCCCATCGATTGTCGCCGTTACGCTGGCGAAAGTATCCGTACCTGTTCCGCCGTAATTGCTTGCCCACAGCACGTTCCCTGCGCTGTCGAATTTCATGATAAGCGCGTCTATGCTGCCATTGTTGCCGACAGACCAGCCGGGGCCGCTTAATGCTGACGAAGAATAACCGACCGCTATACAGCCGCCGTCGGTTGTCGCCGTTACGTCACTGAAGATATCAAGATTTGTTCCGCCATAGTTGCTTGCCCATGATACATCACCTATCATTTCCCCTGAGCTGTCTGTGTCCGTGTGCAGGAGCGGCAGCGCGGCGACCATAACCATGATGGCGACCGCAATTATCATCATAGGTTTTGCGGCGCGTTTAGAAAGGATGCGTTTCGTCTCGGACGATGTGCCCTTCTTCTTTTCGGACGCCGTTTCATATTTCATTTTACTTTTAGGTCTCATTTTAATTACCTGCCTTATTTTATTCATTGAGATTGCTTCCGCCCGCCGTCCGCGGCGGGCGGAAGATTGACTGTGAATAGACGGAGGTCCGCTGCGCTCCGTCTGAAAAAGGTTTGAAGGGAGGAGAAACTGTTTTCTGTTCAGCGGACCTCGATGGTAAGCGTGTCGGTCACATCGTTCTTAGGTATGACGTACTCTCCGCCCGGCCCGGACGGGACGGGCTTCCATACGCCGTCCTCTCCGACGCGGTAGGCCGCCTGCCCTGAACCTTCCACGGTGAACTCGTAAGGCTTCTTCCTGCGGGCCTTGTCCTTACCGATTATGCTGGCCGAGGACTGCACCTTGATGACATCGTATGCCCTCCTCCAGAAAAAGAGGAACCAGAACAGGGCGCCGGCCGCCAGCAGCAGGATCGCTGCCGCGACGACCCACCAAAGGGCGCTATCCGCGCCGCCGAAGAGGCCGCCGCCTGCGGAGCCTCCGCTCCCCTCTTTCTCAAAGATCAGATAGACAACCATGGATTCCGTTACGTTATCGAAGGATGTCGTCGAATCGGGTAGCTCACGCAACCCAGTATTCCATCCTACAAGCTTGTACCCCTCGCCGGGATGCGCCGTAAGGGTCAGGTCGGAGAATTCAGAGAGGAAGACGGGCCGGTCGTATACTGCGAACGGCTCCCCGTTCACGCTGTATTCGGCATGGCCGCTACCTGTTATGCGTATTTCCAGAGTGATCCCGCCTTCGGCGCTCCTCACTTCTATGGAATGGTTCATGTTCACATTGCGGAAGGTATAGTATCCGAGATCTATCTCAGCCTGAGAGAGACCTATACCATCCACTATGACCTCGCTTATGTGGTATCCGGCGGCGACAGCGAAATGGAAGGTCTGGCTTGTCCCCCCTGTCACCGCCACAGTACCTGACGGAGATATTGTCGATCCGGCGTCGGAGGTCGCTTTGATGTTATAGCTCTTGGTCGAAGGCGGTACCGGCGGGGCATAGGTGAACACTGCGGTTACGCTCATGTCGCCGGCTATGGGGGTGTTGGTCGGATTCAGGATACTGTCTGCCGAATCGATGACGTACTTCTCGAACTCATATCCTGTTCCCCGGAACGCTTCAATTGAGATGGACAGTACGGACTGTGGTATATTGACCACTGCCGACGGAACGTTCACTGCATGAACATTTGTCCCGTCATCTACCTCCACTATGCCGTTGCCGATAACGGTCACGTCCACCACGTAATAATTGAACAGGGCTCCGTTGAGGAAGTTAGAATGAACTGTCATATCTGCCGATATGGGCCACTTCACTGAACTTACATAGATGACGTTCCCTGAGTCGATGTCGGAGTACTCGAACATGTCAGTTCCGTTGACCGCAGTGATCGTTATCTCGCTGACGGTGTTCGGAACATATACGATGGTGCTTCCCGGTCCTGTCACTACATGGGTTGTAGTTCCGTCATAGATCTCCACATCTCCGCTGCCGATTATAGTGACGAACACGTTATAATAACCGGCGGAGCTGACGAACGCCGCCGCGACGGTGAGATCCGAGGATGCGGAATGTGTGTATGTGTCGCTTGCTTCGACAACGCCTATCCAGTACGAGAATGTCCATCCGCTGCCCGGAACCGCCTTGATGTAGACAGACGTGGGTACAGGGAAGGTCTTGCCGCCTGCGGGTATGTCATAGTATGCGGTCCCGTCGATCGACCACCGGACCTTTCCGCTGCCGATGTTCATTCCTTCGGCAACGGTGAAGAAGTCCACTCCCGTGGTTCCGGTGCTGTCGTAGAATGCGGCAGCGATCGTCAGGTCTGCAGGTGTTGCATAAGCATAGGGATTGGATTCGCCTGCGCCTATTCCGATCCAGTAGGAGAATTCCCAGTCAGTGTCGGGTACCGCCTTGAGGTAGACCGTCGTCGGTACGGGGAAGGTCTTGCCGCCTGCGGGTATGTCATAATAGTAGGTGTTGTCCACAGACCACTGGATCTTTCCGTTGCCGATGTGGGTTCCTTCGGTTATCGTGAAGAATTCCACTCCCGTGGTTCCGGTGCTGTCGTAGAATGCGGCTGCGATCGTCAGGTCTGCAGATGCCGTATGTGTGTGCGGGTTCGCCTCGCCAGCACCAATTCCGATCCAGTATGAGAATGCCCATCCGGTATCGGGGACTGCCTTGAGGTAGACAGATGTAGGTACAGGGAAGGTCTTGCCGCCTGCGGGTATTCCGTAGTAGTCCACATCGTTGATAGACCACTGTACCGTTCCGTTACCGATGTTGGTTCCTTCGGTTATGGTGAAGAATTCCACTCCCGTGGTTCCGGTGCTGTCATAGAAGGCTGCCGCAATTGTCAGGTCGGTTGATGCCGCATAGGTATACGGGTTGGCCTCGCCTGCGCCTATTCCGATCCAGTAGGAGAATGCCCATCCGGTATCAGGGACTGCCTTGAGGTAGACAGATGTAGGTACAGGGAAGGTCTTGCCGCCTGCGGGTATGCCGTAATAGTGGGTGTTGTCCACAGACCACTGGATCTTTCCGTTGCCGATGTGGGTTCCTTCGGTAATTGTGAAGAATTCCACTCCCGTGGTTCCGGTGCTGTCATATAAGGCTGCCGCAATTGTCAGGTCGGTTGATGCCGCATAGGTATACGGGTTGGCCTCGCCTGCGCCTATTCCGATCCAGTAGGAGAATGCCCATCCGGTATCAGGGACTGCCTTGAGGTAGATGGTCGTTGGTGCTGGGAAGGTCTTGCCGCCTGCGGGTATGTCATAGTAGTCCACATCATCGATCGACCATTGGACCTTTCCGTCGCCGATGTTGGTCCCTTCGGTAATTGTGAAGAAGTCCACTCCTGTGGTTCCGGTGCTGTCGTAGAAGGCTGCCGCAATTGTCAGGTCGGTTGATGCCGCATATGTGTACGGATTGACTTCGCCTGCGGGTATTCCAATCCAGTAGGAGAATTCCCAGTCCGTGTCGGGGACCGCCTTTAGGTAGATGGTCGTTGGTGCTGGGAAGGTCTTGCCGCCTGCGGGTATGTCGTAGTAGTCCACATTGTTAATGGACCACTGGACCTTTCCGTTGCCGATGTTTGTTCCTTCAGTTACCGTGAAGAAGTCGGTACCGGAAGTTCCTGTGCTGTCATAGAAGGCAGCTGCAATTGTCAGGTCGGTTGATGCCGCATAGGTGTATGGGTTCATCTCGCCTGCACCAATTCCGATCCAGTAGGAGAATTCCCAGTCAGTATCGGGTACCGCCTTGAGGTATACAGACGTTGGTACAGGGAATGTCTTGCCGCCTGCGGGTATGTCGTAGTAGTCCACATTGTTAATGGACCACTGCACATTTCCGTTGCCGATGTGGGTTCCTTCAGTTACCGTGAAGAAGTCAGTGCCGGAAGTTCCGGTGCTGTCGTAGAATGCGGCAACAATCGTCAGGTCTGCAGATGCCGTGTGCGTGTATGGATTCGCCTCGCCTGCACCTATTCCGATCCAGTACGAGAACGCCCATCCCGGGTCCGGTACCGCTTCCAAGTAGACGGTTGTCGGTACAGGGAATGTCTTGCCGCCTGCGGGTATGTCGTAATAGTCCACGTCGTTGATGGACCACTGGACCTTTCCGTCACCGATGTTTGTTCCTTCGGTAATGGTGAAGAAGTCGGTACCGGAAGTTCCGGTGCTGTCGTAGAATGCGGCAGCGACCGTCAGATCTGCGGATGCCGTGTGCGTGTATGGATTCGCCTCGCCTGCGCCTATTCCAATCCAGTACGAGAATTCCCAGTCCACATCGGGTACCGCCTTGAGGTATACAGACGTTGGTACCGGGAAGGTCTTACCGCCTGCGGGTATGTCGTAGTATGCGGTTCCGTCGATCGACCACCGGACCTTTCCGTTACCGGTGTTGGTCCCTTCGGTTATCGTAAAGAAGTCCACTCCTGTGGTTCCGGTGTCGTCATAGAATGCCGCCGCTATTGTGAGGTCTGCGGATGCCGCATAAGCGTAGGGGTTAGATTCGCCTGCGCCTATTCCGATCCAGTAGGAGAATTCCCATCCCAGATCCGGTACCGCTTCCAAGTAGACGGTAGTCGGTACAGGGAATGTCTTACCGCCTGCGGGTATGTCGTAGTAGTCCACATCGTTGATGGACCACTGGACCTTTCCATCACCGATGTTGGCTCCTTCGGTTATAGTGAAGAAGTCCACTCCTGTGGTCCCGGTGCTGTCGTAGAATGCGGCAGCGACCGTCAGGTCTGCGGATACTGAATAAGTGTAGGGATTAGATTCCCCTGCGCCTATTCCGATCCAATATGAGAACGCCCATCCCGGATTCGGTACCGCTTCCAAGTATACGGTAGTCGGTACAGGGAATGTCTTGCCGCCTGACGGTATGTCGTAATATGCGGTTCCGTCGATCGACCAACGGACCTTTCCGTCGCCGATGTTGGTCCCTTCGGTAATTGTGAAGAAGTCCACTCCTGTGGTTCCGGTGCTGTCGTAGAAGGCAGCCGCAATTGTCAGGTCGGTTGATGCCGTATAGGTATACGGGTTAGCCCCGCCTGCGCCTATTCCGATCCAATACGAGAATTCCCAGTCTGTATCGGGTACCGCCTTGAGGTAGATAGAGGACGGTACGGGGAAGGTCTTGCCGCCTGTCGGTATGTCGTAATACGTAATTCCGTCAGTCGACCATTGTATCTTTCCATTGCCGATGTTGGTTCCTTCAGTAATAGTGAAATCTGTACTGTTGGTGTCATAGAAGGCTGCCGCTATAGTAAGATCTACAGATAGCACATGCGTGTATGTGTCGCTTGCTTCGACAACACCGATCCAATAGAAGAACGCCCAGTCAGTGCCGGGGACCGCCTTGAGGTAGACATCAGTCGGCACGGGGAAGGTCTTGCCGCCTGAGGGTATGTCATAGTAGTCCACATCATCGATCGACCACTGGACCTTTCCGTTGCCGATGTTCATTCCTTCGGTTATCGTGAAGAAGTCGGTTCCGGAGGTTCCGGTGCTGTCGTAGAATGCGGCAGCAATTGTCAGGTCGGTTGATGCCGTATAGGCATATGGGTTGGTCTCGCCCGCGGGTATTCCTATCCAGTAGGAGAATGCCCATCCTGGGTCCGGTACCGCCTTGAGGTATACAGACGTTGGTACCGGGAAGGTCTTGCCGCCTACGGGTATTCTATAGTATTCCACATTGTTGATGGACCACTGTATATTTCCGTCTCCGATGTGAGTTCCTTCGGTTATCGTAAAGAATTCAACACCGGTGGTTCCGGTGCTGTCGTAGAATGCGGCGGCGATCGTCAGGTCTGCGGATGCCATGTGCGTGTGCGGGTTGTCTTCTCCCGCGCCTATTCCGATCCAATATGAGAACTCCCAGCCTGTGTCGGGAACGGCTTTCAGGTAAACCGAGGTCGGTACCGGGAAGGTCTTGCCGCCTGTCGGTATGTCGTAGTATGCGGTTCCGTCGATAGACCACTGAACCTTTCCGTCGCCGATATTGGTTCCTTCGGTTATCGTGAAGAAGTCCACTCCTGTGGTTCCGGTGTCGTCATAGAATGCCGCCGCAATCGTCAGGTCTACGGATACTGAATAAGTGTAGGGATTAGATTCGCCTGCGCCTATTCCGATCCAATATGAGAACTCCCAGCCTGTGTCGGGAACGGCTTTCAGGTAAACCGAGGTCGGTACAGGGAATACCTTGCCGCCTGTCGGTATGTCATAGTATGCGGTTCCATCGATGGACCACTGGACCTTTCCGTCGCCGATATTGGTTCCTTCGGTTATCGTGAAGAAATCGGTACCGGAGGTTCCGGTGCTGTCGTAGAATGCTGCCGCGATGGTAAGGTCTGCGGATGCTGCATAAGTGTACGGGTTCGCCTCGCCTGCACCTATTCCGATCCAGTACGAGAATTCCCAGTCCGTGTCGGGTACCGCCTTTAGGTAGATGGTCGTTGGTGCGGGGAAGGTCTTGCCGCCTGTCGGTATGTCATAGTATGCGGTTCCGTCGATGGACCACTGGACCTTTCCGTCGCCGATATTGGTTCCTTCGGTTATCGTGAAGAAATCGGTACCGGAGGTTCCGGTGCTGTCGTAGAAGGCAGCCGCTATTGTGAGGTCTGTTGAAAGCGAATATGTGTAGGGGTTAGATTCGCCTGCACCTATTCCGATCCAATATGAGAACTCCCATCCTGCGTCAGGCACTGCTTTCAGGTAAACCGAGGTCGGTACCGGGAAGGTCTTGCCGCCTGTCGGTATGTCGTAGTATGCGGTTCCGTCAATAGACCACTGAACCTTTCCGTCACCGATGTTGGTCCCTTCAGTTATCGTGAAGAAATCGGTACCGGAGGTTCCGGTGTCGTCATAGAATGCAGCCGCAATCGTCAGATCGGTTGATGCCGCATAAGTATATGGGTTCGCCTCGCCTGCGCCTATTCCGATCCAGTATGAGAATTCCCAGTCCGTGTCGGGTACCGCCTTGAGGTATACGGACGTTGGTACCGGGAATACCTTGCCGCCTGTCGGTATGTCGTAGTAGTCCACATCGTCGATAGACCACTGAACCTTTCCGTCACCGACGTTGGTCCCTTCAGTTATCGTGAAGAAATCGGTACCGGAGGTTCCGGTGCTGTCATAGAATGCCGCCGCAATTGTCAGGTCTGTTGAAAGCGAATGTGTGTAGGGGTTAGATTCGCCTGCGGGTATTCCGATCCAGTACGAGAATTCCCAACCTGCATCAGGCACTGCCTTCAGGTAAACCGAGGTCGGTACCGGGAAGGTCTTGCCACTGGTGGGTACATCATAGTATGCGGTTCCGTCAATCGACCACTGAACCTTTCCGTCACCGATATTGGTTCCTTCGGTTATCGTGAAGAAGTCCACTCCTGTGGTTCCTGTGTCGTCATAGAATGCCGCCGCAATCGTCAGGTCTGCTGAAAGCGAATATGTGTAGGAGTTAGATTCGCCTGCACCTATTCCGATCCAATATGAGAATTCCCATCCCGTGTCGGGTACCGCCTTGAGATATACAGACGTTGGTACGGGGAAGGTCTTGCCGCCTGTCGGTATGTCATAGTATGCGGTTCCGTCAATCGACCACTGGACCTTTCCATCGCCGATATTGGTTCCTTCGGTTATCGTGAAGAAGTCGGTTCCGGAGGTTCCGGTGCTGTCGTAGAATGCGGCAGCAATTGTCAGGTCTACGGATGCTGCGTAAGTGTACGGGTTCGCCTCGCCTGCACCTATTCCGATCCAGTATGAGAATTCCCAGTCCGTGTCGGGTACCGCCTTGAGGTATACGGACGTTGGTACCGGGAAGGTCTTGCCGCTTATCGGTATGTCGTAGTATGCGGTTCCGTCGATAGACCACTGGACCTTTCCGTCGCCGATGTTCGTTCCTTCAGTAATGGTGAAGAAGTCGGTTCCGGAGGTTCCGGTGCTGTCGTAGAATGCGGCAGCAATTGTAAGATCTGTGGATGCGGCATGAGTATACGGGTTCGCCTCGCCTGCGGGTATTCCAATCCAATATGAGAATTCCCATCCTGCATCAGGCACTGCTTTCAGGTAAACCGAGGTCGGTACCGGGAAGGTCTTGCCGCCTGTCGGTATGTCATAGTATGCGGTTCCGTCAATCGACCACTGGACCTTTCCATCGCCGATATTGGTTCCTTCTGTTATCGTGAAGAAGTCGGTACCGGCGGTTCCGGTGCTGTCGTAGAATGCGGCAGCAATTGTCAGGTCTACGGATGCTGCGTAAGTGTAGGGGTTAGATTCGCCTGCACCTATTCCGATCCAGTACGAGAATTCCCATCCCGTGTCGGGTACCGCCTTGAGGTATACGGATGTCGGTGCCGGGAATGTCTTGCCGCCTGTCGGTATGTCGTAGTATGCGGTTCCGCCGATAGACCACTGGACCTTTCCGTCGCCGACATTCGTTCCTTCGGTAATTGTGAAGAAGTCAGTGCCGGCGGTTCCGGTGCCGTCGTAGAAGGCTGCCGCAATTGTCAGGTCTGTTGAAAGCGAATGTGTGTAGGGGTTAGATTCGCCTGCACCTATTCCAGTCCAGTACGAGAATTCCCAGTCCGTGTCGGGTACCGCTTCCAAGTAGACGGTAGTCGATGCGGGGAAGGTCTTGCCGCCTGTCGGTATGTCGTAGTATGCGGTTCCGTCGATAGACCACTGGACCTTTCCGTCACCGATGTTTGTTCCTTCTGTTATCGTGAAGAAGTCGGTACCGGCGGTTCCGGTGCTGTCGTAGAACACTGCCGCTATTGTAAGATCTGTGGATGCGGCATGAGTATACGGGTTGTCTTCTCCCGCGCCTATTCCGATCCAGTACGAGAATTCCCAGTCCGTGTCGGGAACGGCCTTCAGGTAAACAGATGTTGGTACAGGGAATACCTTGCCGCCTGTCGGTATGTCGTAGTAGTCCGCATCATCGATCGACCATTGGACCTTTCCGTCGCCGACATTCGTTCCTTCGGTAATTGTGAAGAAGTCTGTGCCAGCGGTTCCGCCGTCGTCATAGAATGCCGCCGCAATTGTCAGATCAGTTGATGCCGCATAAGTATACGGATTCGTCTCGCCTGCACCTATTCCGATCCAATATGAGAATTCCCATCCGCTGTCGGGTACCGCCTTGAGATATACAGACGTTGGTACAGGGAATACCTTGCCGGCTGCGGGTATGTCAAAGTAGATGATGTTGTCCGCAGACCACTGTACCTTTCCGTCGCCGATGTTGTTCCCTTCGGTAATGGTGAAGTGCGCTCCGGTGAAGAAACGTGCCTCGACCTCCATGTCAGAGCTTATCGGGACTGTCAGTACTTCACCGTAATATGCGGACGGTGTTCCGCCCTTCGGAGTGATGATTAACTTCTCAAACCAATACGTTCCTGCGGAAACGGCCGTGAACGTCACAGATGTGGCCGTGAACGGCACGAATATCTTATCATCTGCTGTGAACGGCCCGTACGTGGTCGTTCCGTCATTGACAGTGACAGAACCTGTGCCCGTCACGATTATATCGATCGCATAGCCAGGATCGATCAGATATGCATCCATGCCTGATCCGTTCTCTACTACCACTAAGAAGTAGTATGTTGTCGCACTAAGGCCTTCGATAAGGTAGTTGGTGAAACCTGTGTGATCGTACTCTGTCGAAAGGAGTGTCTTGCTTGAGCCGGAGAGACCCGCCCAGGATGGCGGGTCTTCCGGATCTATCGGCGATGTATCCCAGTATATCTTCACGCTCGTTATCGTCTCGTCGCCGCCTGTGAGTCCTGCTGTTATCAGGTAGTTGCCTGAAGTGGCTGTCTCGATTGCGGTGCCCGATGTTATGTTTGGTAACGTTACGAGCTCAAATACTGCGCTTTCGACCAAATCACTCGCAGGAATGCCGAACCAAATGACATCCAAGTCTTCGACCTCGAACATAGATATCACATAATATTTTGTGTTAGGTGTCAGTCCGTTTGCTGTCCCTGTTACCGGGTTCGCGAAAGACGACCACGGTACCGAGGACGGAGTGTCGGGTCTGCCGTCGATATCCAGAGATTCAGAATACAGGAAGGCGCCGGAACCACTCACATAGGTGTATGTGCTCAGCGATTGTCCTGTGCTTACGAGATCCGCCGAATCTTTGTTGATGTCCGATGCCGTGACAGTACCTGGAGTGGGCGCCGCCCTCAGCTGTACACTATTGGCGGTGCTGCCTTTCTGCGAAGGTATCTCCCTTATGCCGCCGCTCACCAGCTCTATCACTCGTATGTCGCTTGATGAAAGATACGCATACAGATGATCGTTCTGGGTCGAGGTTGAACCGGTGGTGTAAGCAAAGCTCACATAATCGCCGGGAAGCGTAAGCTTCACTGTGCAGTCGCCGAGGTCGTTGCCAGAATAGCCGCTAGAGAACACATATATGTCAATGTCCGCAGAGGATATCGGTGTGCCGAAGTCAGCGTTCACATAGAAGCCGTCGCCGGTGTTGCCTGTGCCATGTATGGCGGGCAGGAATCCGAAGGAATATGCCATAACTGTCGCGGTGTTACCGATGACAATATTAGCCGGGGATCCTGATAAACCTGCACCGCCGCTGCCGGCGCCTATGCCGCTGCTGCCGCTGCCACCGCCGGCGTCGGCACCGCCAATCGCGATCACAACCGCATCATTGGTGATGGTTATGTTGCCGCCGTTGCCGCCGTTGCCGCCGAGGGCGCCGCCACCGCCGATGCCTGCGGCCCCGACGCCTCCCTTTGCTACCACTGTGCCACCGGTGATAGTGGTCGTACCGCCGCCATTGCGGTCACCGCCGCCGATGCCTGCCCCTCTGTTGCCGCCGGTCGCGTTCACTGTGCCGCCGGTGATGGTTATGTTGCCGCCGTTGCCGTCGCCTCCGCCGCCGATGCCTGCCCCTCTGTTGTCACCAATTGCGTTCACTGTGCCGCCGTCGATAGTTATGTTGCCGGCGCTTTGGTTGCCGCCGGGGCCGCCGCTGTTGCCGCCGCCGATGCCTGCGCCGCCGTTGCCGTACGCGGTCAGAGTTCCGTTGCTGCTCCCAGAGTTCGTCGCGCTATCAATTGTTATTGATGCGGGGCCCATCATGCCGTTGGGGACGACGATACCGCTATGTACAAAGTTATTACCTGCGATCTGCAGAGTTACCTCGGCCTCCGACTCTAGGGTGATGCGTCCGATGAGGTCTATGTCCTCAATGATAAGGGTGACCTTCACACCTTCCCTTACAATGATCTCCTTGAATATGGATGTCCCATGCTTCGGTTCATCCGGATCGTGACCGGAGAAGGAGCTGCTCACATCACCGCTCTGTTCGATATGATAGATCATGTTGTCCGCGCCCGATCCGAATGTCAGTACGCCGTTCGGAGAGGTGATGACGCCGTTGCCCGTGGAGTACAATGTGCCGTACTCGCTTACCCCTGTGGTCACTCCGCTGACGGTGTAGCCGACACCGTTAGTGGTCGTTTCGGAGAGATCAATGGGCAGCGTCTCGTAGACGAAGAACACGAACATATCGGATGACACCGGGATCGTGGGCGTGGCCGAAGGGCTGTAGCTCCTGAGATCGGGGGACCCGCTTGTCTCCGCTACATACCCTAAGTACGCAAAGCCCGTGATGCTTGGTGCGGTCACGCCGTAAGAATCGGCAGGCCAGAAGTACAGTGTGTCATCGCTTTTGAGCTGAACGCCGTTCTCGTTCACATACTTCTCGATCACTGTGAAAGAGAACAGCATTACGGGAAGGCTTCCAGCGAAGTCGCCGGTGTCTTCGCCGCCGTCGCCGTCATAGCCGTCGAGGGCGTTCACCGAGTATATCTCCGGCTGATTATCCTCCGAACGTACGACCGGCCTCGGCTCGCTCGCTGTCACTAAGTATATGTTATAATCTTCCGATTGTGAGGCACCGCGTATCTGGAAGGCGAATGCCATGTAGTCTGTGGGGAGGGTGAGTGTTCCCAAGAGGTTGGTAGTATCGCCATCGGCGTAGATCAGCAGTACTTCGTCGGAAGATGATATTGCTTCTTCAAAGTATGCGTTGACGTAGAAACCACTGCCGTTGTTATCATCATCGGCGTGCATCGCCGGTAATTCCCCGTCCGAATATGCAATGACCGCCGCTGTGCTGTCGATGGTCAGCGAGGCGCCTGTGTAGCTGCCCGCGCCGCCGCCTATTCCGGCGCCGCCTGCGCCGCCGACAGCTTTCACATATGCGCCTTCAATGATGGCTATGTCGCCGCCGTTCCCCATGTAGCCGCCGCCTATGCCTGCCGCAAGGTCGCCTCCGTATGCATTCACAAGCGCGTCGCCGCCTATTGTTATGAGAATGCCGGCGCTGGCCATGTTGCCGCCGCCTATGCCTGACGCGAATTCGCCGCCGTATGCGTTCACAAGTGCGTCGCCGTTTATCGTTATGCTGCCGCCGTGGCCGGCGTCGCCACCGCCTATGCCTGCGCCGCTGAGGCCGCCGTATGCGTTGATGATCGCGTCGCCGCCTATTACAATGGTGCCACCGACGCCGGACATGCTGCCGCCTATGCCTGCGGCGTAGTCGCCGCCGTATGCGTTGATAGTGCCGCCGTTTATCGTTACGGAACCGCCCATGGATGAGACGTCATTCACGCCTTTTCCTATCCCGGCGCCTCCGAATCCCCCTTGTGCATCCACAATGCCGCCGTTGATGGTAATGGTACCGGAGAAGGCATACTCGCCTCCGCCGATGCCTGCGGCACCGTTGCCTCCGGTCACATCAAGAGTGCCGCCGTTTATCGTGATCGTGCCGCCGTTCTCGTGGTCGCCGCCGCCTATTCCGGCAAAGCTGGCATCCAGAGCGGTTATTACAAGAGAGCCGCGGGTGCTGTTAGGCTGCGAAGCGGTGCTTGATGCACTGTCTATCGTTAATGTTGTTCCGGCGGGAGCATGTATCCCTCCGTCGACAGTGCTGCTGCCTGAAAGATACAGACTGAGATCGGCGCCGTCCTCCAGCATTATGCTGCCGGATATCGCGATGCCGTCTATGGTCACGCTTGTGGTAACATCAGCATCTATCACAATATTCGCCACACTGTGCGCGCCCGATGACTGATAGATGCGGTATGCGTACCCGCTCCAGTCAGGAGCATCCGAGTAGATGTACAGCGTATATGTCGCCGGATCATATTCATAATACTGCAGCCAATCGGTAGTTGTGAGTGAGCCGTCCGCATCGTCGAGGTCGATCTCCATCCAATACGGTGACCTCTCATATACGAAGTAGACGGTCGTCGGGCTGACCGAGAGGTTCAGAATGGTCACGGATGTGCCTTCTTCATATGTGTTCGGGTCGAAAGTATCGCCTATGTGATATCCTCTGACGATCCAGCCCTGCAACTTGGGTATCTCTCTGCTGTAGTCGCTCCCCAGGTCGACGAACGAGAACCCGTCCGTCTTGGATATGGGATCGCCATTGATGTCGACATGCTTCTCGACAACCCCGAGGTAGTATACGGAGCCCGTGTTCACCCAAAGGGCATTTGTCGAGCTCGAGTCATACATGACATAACCGCTCATGTAGTTCACGGAGTATATCTCCGCGCCGCCGTCGACTCTGCGCACGACGGACCTTAGGCCGTCCTCGTCGAGAAGATACACGTTATATGTCTGCGCCCACGGGGCCATAGGTCTCTGGAATGCGAACCCTTTGCATGCAGGGGGGATATCTATCCCTGTGAGCTCTGTGCTTCTGTCGCCGTCCTCGTAGACCAGCAGGGTACCGTCGAGTTCTGTTTCGGATATTGCGCTCACAATGAACCCTGTGGAATAAAACATAACAACACGGATCGCGGGGAGGCTTCCGGTCGAATATGCGTATATTTCGGCCGGTATGCTTGTGACAAGCACCGAGTTGGATAAACTGAGACCGGCGCCTGTGCCGATGCCTGCCGCATCGTAGCCGCCGGTAGCGGTCACCACTCCATGATTGATCGTTATATTGCCGCCGTCGCCGCCTGCGCCGCCGCCGATCCCCGCGCCGCCGGTCCCGCCAAAGGCGTTCACTATCGTGTATTCGCTGCCGCTGATCGTGATGGCATCGCCTGCGCCGCCTGCGCCGCCGCCGATCCCCGCGCCGCCGGTCCCGCCGTATGTGTTCACGATCCCGCCGTCTATCTCTAATTTGCCGCTGCCGCCGCCTGCGCCGCCGCCTATGCCTGCGCCGCCGTCGGTCCCGGTTGTGGTCACGATCCCGTTGTTGATAATAATGTTGCCACCGCCGCCTATGCCTGCGCCGCCTTCTCCATCTTTGCCGCCGCCGATGCCCGCACCACCGCCGGTGCCGCCCGTTATGTTCAGAGTGCCGCCGTTTATCTCTATGTAGCCGCCGTCTCCTGCATCGCCGCCGCCTATGCCGGCGCCGTATGCGCCGCCCTCTGCGGTCACTGTTCCGCCATTGATAAATATGTAACCTCCCTCGGCGCCACCGGCGCCCCCTATGCCTGCGCCGTATGCGCCGCCTGTTACGTCCAGGGTACCGCCGTTGATGATGATCGTACCTTCGCCGCCGCCGATGCCCGCATAGAAATCATCGGTCACACTGCGTGGGGTGACCGTCAGCGAACCATTGGTGCTGCCCGTGTTGGGAGCGGCTGCGCTGTCTATCGTCAGCACGGCGTCTGCCAGAGTATGGATGACCCCATCTATCACGTTGTCATCCTTCAGTAAAAGCGTGACTTCAGATGAATTCCCTAATGTGATGCGGCCGCTGATATCGATGCCGTCGATCATTACTGCGGTGTTCACGCCGCCGTTGATCCATATGCTGTTCGCAAGAGGATCATCCGTCTGATATATGCGGTATCCTTTGGATCCTGCGGGCGCGTCCTGTTTTATCGTGAGGACGCCCGCGCTGTACGTATAATAATCTGACCAGTCGGCCGCCGTCGCGCCCGTCAAAGAGCCGTCGCCGTCCGCCAAATCGATCGCAATCCATTCTATCGGAGCGATCGTAAGCGTCACCGTCACATCGGGCGCCCAATAGCCCAGAAGTTCCAACGCAATTTCAACGCTGTATGTTCCGGCTTCTGTCGGAGGGGTGGTGCTTGGGCCATATGTGGTCGCGCCTGTTCCGGTGTATGTAATCACGAAATCGGAAGATGTTACGCCCAGAGGAAGGCCTGTTGTATCATCCGTTACTGTAGGTATGCCTATTGCCTGTGAGGCGTTATTCCATTCTGCAGTTTTGTTTGAAGCACTAATTGTGGCAGGGTCCCGTTCGCGGAATTTCACGATTATGGCATCTATATATCCTTTCCCATCGAAACCTGACCAATCGCCATCGTTTAATACTTCAGAATAACCCACTGCAACAAAGCCGCCGTCCTGCGTTCCCGTCACACTTTGGAAGACATCACTGCTCGACCCGCCGAAATTCTTCTTCCATAGCAAATTACCGCTGCCATCGTACTTCACGACGATCGCATCTTCAGCGCCGTTCCCCGGAACGCCTGACCAGAGGTCATTATCGAATGCTTCTGAATAACCTACTGCGATTATGTCGCCATCGGATGTTTCCATTACGTCATAAAAAATGTCATTTTCCGGTCCGCCGAAGGTCTTCTTCCACAGCATATTACCGCCGCTGTCGTACTTCACTATAATTGCTTCTTCATAGCCGTTTCCTATAATATCCGGCCAGTCACCGCCCCCAAATGTGGTTGAACGACCCACTGCAACAACGCCGCCATCAGATGTTGCTGTTACATTTTCGAAGTCATTAGCGCCTGGCCCGCCGAAGTTCTTATTCCACAGCAGATTGCCGCTGCTGTCGAATCTTACAACGGTTGCGTCGAGGCCGCCCTTCCCTGTGACACCCAACCAGTCGCCGCCAATTACGACTGAAGCACCTACTGCTACGATGTCGCCGTCAGATGTTTCTGTTACTTTCAAGAGATAATCAAAATTCGATCCGCCGAAGCTCTTTTTCCATTGTAAATCTCCGCCGCTATCGTACTTCACTATTATCCCGTCTTGTCCGCCGTTCCCAGTATAGCCCGACCAGTCACCATTTCCAAATGTGTTAGAGTTACCCACTGCGACGAGGCCATTGTCAAATGTTTCCGTCACACCGACAAATGAATCGGTCCCTGATCCGCCGAAGCTCTTATCCCATAGCAGATTACCGTCGCTGTCGTACTTCACAATGATCGCGTCGCTTCTTGCATAATAACCTACGGCGACGAACCCGCCGTCGTTTGTTTCCGTCACTTCTTGGAAGGAGTCGGCTTGTGGTCCGCCATAGTTCTTCCTCCATTGCACAACGCCATTGCTGTCGTACTTCACGATGGTCGCATCATCATTGCCGTACCCTGTAACGCCTGACCAGTCGCCGTTCCCGAACGAGTCTGCGTATGAGTAACCTGCCGCTACGAAGCCGCCGTCGGATGTTGCCGTAACACCCATAAAGTAATTACCATAAACGCCGCCGAAGTTATCTTTCCATAATGCATCCGTCCCGGGTCCCTGGCCGGTCGTGTCCGTGGACACTAAGGGCAGCGCGGCGACCATAACCATGATGGCGGCCGCTATGATGATCACAGGTTTTACGGCGCCTTTGAAGATTGTATGTTTCGTCTCCGCCGATGCGCCCTTCTTCCTCTCGGACGCTGTTTCATATTTCATTTTATTTTTAGGTCTCATTTGGATTGCCTGCCTTATTTTCTTCATATTGACTGCTTCAGCCCGCCGCGGACGGCGGTGCGGAAGATCGACTGTGAATATCTTTCGGAAAATGCTCCGCGCTTTTCTGCGGAGGAGTTTTGAGAAGCAACGCACGCGTACGTTCCGAAGGATACGGCGCCAGCGCAAGGCGGGTGCCGAGACGGAAACGTGTTGAATAAATGAATGCCGGAAACTTTGCCAGGCGGGATGCGCGCGGCGATCTCTTTAAGAGATTTTCTGCGGAGGCCGCGGCTTCCGCCGGCGGCCCCGTATATGGAGGTGTCGCATTCCCCGCCGCATGGTGATGAAAAAGTCTGAAAGCACCATGTCCGCGGAGAAATTGTTCTTAGCCCTGACAAAAACGACCTTAACGGTGACCCTATACGGCTGCAAGAGGACCAACGGCCTCTCTCTGCTCCCCCGCATATTCCTATATTTCCATTTGGGGCTGCTTCCTCTCCCATAAGCATTCACCATCAGGTAGTTCGTTATGCGAGCGCCGTTTTTCTCTCAGCCCCCCTGCGTCCGCAAGTATATAGAAATAGGTACATAAATATATTTAATGTATCCATCTACTATATATTGCGTACTGTCAATAAATATTTTATAGATGCTTCTACATGTAAATATGCCAGGCGCAACCGGATCGTATATATATAGGCCGCCGGAGCGCGGGGGTTCCCCGCCCGCTCACACTTTGTCAAAAGCCTGTTCGAGATCGGCGATTATGTCCTTGATGTTCTCGGTCCCGATGGAAAGACGGACGGTGCCGCGGTTGATCTTCTGCTCTTTCAGCTCACGGTCGTTGAGCTGAGAGTGAATTGTGGTCGCCGGGTGTATCACCAGAGATTTCATATCCGCAACATTCGCGAGCAGAGAGAAGAGCTTCAGACTGTCTATGAACCTTATCGCCTCTTTCTCTCCGCCTTTGATGTCAAAAGTGAATATCGAACCTGCCCCGTCGGGGAAGTTCTTCTCATACAGATCGTGGCAGGGATGATCCTCAAGCGAAGGGTGGTTCACCTTCAGGACCTTTGGATGGCCGCTCAGGTACCTTACCACTTCCAGCGCGTTCTGTACGTGCCTCTCTACTCTGAGAGAGAGCGTCTCAAGACCCTGCAGAAGGATGAATGCGGTTATCGGGGAGATCACTGCCCCCGTGTCCCTGAGAAGCACCGCCCTTATCCTTGTGACGAAGGCCGCCGGCCCCGCCGCTTTGAAGAAGCTTATTCCGTGATAGCTTGCGTCAGGTTCCACCAGCTGCGGATATTTGCCGCTGGCCGCCCAGTCGAATTTTCCCCCTTCGATTATCAGGCCGCCGAGCACTGTCCCGTGCCCCCCTATGAACTTGGTCGCAGACTCCACCACGATATCGGCGCCGTGCTCCAGAGGCCTATAGAGGAAAGGAGTGGCGAACGTGTTGTCCACGATCAGTATTATCCCGTGCTTATGTGCTATCTCCGCCACCTTCTCCACATCGATGAAATCGGAGTTGGGGTTCCCTAAGGTCTCTATGTACACCGCTTTAGTGTTCTTCTGCATGGCCTTCTCGAAATTGTTCAGGTCGCCCGGGTCCACGAACGTGGTCTTCACGCCGAACCTCGAGAAGGTGTGCTCAAGGTAATTGTACGTACCGCCGTAGAGGTTGTTGGCCGCAACGATATGGTCTCCCGCCGAGGTTATGTTCTGCAAAGTGTACATTATTGCCGCCGCGCCGGACGCCGTGGCGAGCGCGGCGGATCCCCCCTCCAGCGCCGCTATGCGGTCCTCGAGGATCGCCTGAGTATTGTTCGTAAGGCGGCCGTATATGTTCCCCGGATCCGTGAGAGCGAACCTTTCCGAGGCGGCCTTGCAGTCTTTGAAAACATATGCCGCCGTGAGGTAGATCGGCACGGCCCTTGCGCCGGACACCGGGTCCGGGACCTCCTGCCCTTTGTGCAGCTGGAGCGTCTCGAATCTTAGTTTCTTATCGTTGTTCGGGCCCGAAGGGACGTTGTCTTTTTTCGATCTGCTCATGGGAAAACCTCAATATTAGCATTAATAACGGCTTATATTAATGTATCCAGCGGTATTTCTTACGTCCAGTATCAATCAAAATCGGTCCTGTCGTTGTGAAGTATCTCAAACTTCACGTTGGCCGTGTTAAGAAGGCCGCTTATCAGGTCCGCCATCCTGGACATGTCGGTGGACTTGTTGTAGGTCTTTAAGTAAAACTCCTTCCGGTCGATCGGAAAGATCAGCCTCATCTTTCCCTTCCTGTTGTATCCCTCGGGCTTGCGGTTGCGCTCGAGATCGACCATGTTCATCTCAATGAACATCTGCAGGATCTCTTCCTCTTCCGGCATCTGCCCTATCTCCGACAGCAGAGCTTTCAGGATATCCGGGAATACGGGTGCGAGATCCTTGTAATCCGATTTACCTTTGAGAACGAAATGGGTGCTGAAGACCTTCATCTTATGACACTAAGCATAGCATTTATTTATGTGTTCTTAATGCAAGCCGATTTTCGGCATATTCCGCCGAAAACCGACGGGTTGTTCACCGGGGTCCTATGTTTCAGAACGGCGGGTCCGGTGAGCATCACGGCCCGAGGCAGTCGATCGGCACTTCGGCGACGCCGTCGGGCCTTGTGTGAGCCGCGCCTCCTGTGGCGTTGAGTATCATAAGGAACGACGGTTCCGGGGCGCCGGCCATGGTCATCTTTTTCCCGAATGCAGTAAGCTTGGAGGCGGCCTTGTCGAACTCGGACGCGCCCAATTTGACCTCTGCGGCGCCCCATCTGCCGTCGCTGAGCTGTACCACAGCGTCCACTTCAAGATCCGAGTTGTCCCGATAGTGGAACACGCTTCCTCCCATTGACGAAGCATAAACAGAGAGGTCCCTGTAACACAGCGACTCGAACAGGAAACCGGCGGCGTTGGGGTCCCTGTAAAGGATGTCCGGCCTTGCTCCGAGAACGGCCGCCGCCAAAGACGGGTCTGTGAAGTGTCTTTTAGGGGATGTGTATATCCGGATCCTGGAGCGCAGCGACGGGTGCCATGCGGCCTGTTCATCGATGATGTATAGCTTTTTCAGGGCATCCACATAGTTGGCCGTTGTAGGATAAGATATAGCTGTTCCGGTGTTCCGGATATCTGTGGCGAGCGTTGAATCGCCTGCGAGCGTCGCATTGTTTCTTGCGAGGGACATCAGGACCGTTTTTGCGGTCGTCGTGCTCCGCCTTTTACCGTCGAACTGCAGCATATCCGTGCTCGTTACTGATTTCATATATTGATACGGGATGCTCATTGCCGCCTCATCGTCAAGTCCTAGTGCGCCGGGCCATCCGCCTTTGCATATAAGGTTAACGATCTTCCGATAATCCATGCCGGACCGCGCAATCTCTGCCTTTCCTGTGTCAAAGACCTCCGATAACTTTACCGTGCCGCTGCTGCTCCCCGATTCGAAAAGGGACATTGTGCGCATCTCCACACGGGCGAACCTGCCGATTCCCGTATGGCGTGTCTTTTCCAGCTGAGGCACCGATGATCCGGTGAATATGTACATGCCTTTTCTGTTCCCAAAATCGATGTTCCTCCTTGCGGTGTCCCATAGTTCGGGTACGTCCTGCCATTCATCCACAAGGTGGGGATATTCTCCCTCCAGCGCAGATTGCGGCTCCAGCATCGCCAGCTTGTTGATGTTGCCATAGCCCATGAACGTCGCTGACCTTGAGTGCATAAGGCCGGTCCATGACTTCCCGCAAGACCTTGGGCCGGTTATCAGCACCCCTCCGAAAGCTGAGAGTTCTCTGGAAATGGCCGCATCGATGATCCTCGGACGGTAGATGCTGCGTATGTCCTCGGGAAGCGGCGGCCGTTTAGTCTCCATGACGTTGATGAGCCCGTGTATATATTTTAACTTTTGCAAATAAAACTTTTTAACTTTTGCAAATAAAACTTTTTAACTTTTACAAATAAAATTTTTTAACTTTTGCAAATGCGATACTGTCAGACGACCGTCTGTAAAGGGACAGGCGCACAGGGCTGTACGCCATTCCCCGCACCGGCCCGGCTGACGGAAGTGCTCTGCGCCGCCGGATGGGTAGGCGGCTTCGGACCATTTCCAGTCATGGTCCCGGCCCGATCGGGATCGCAAATTCTGTCACAAAGGCCCTCCTGGCCTGGAACGTAATCCTAAAGATTATATCCGCGAACCCCGTGTATGACCTGTGGATGCACAACGGGGGATGTTTCTCTTAAAAAGATAAGCATTCCTCAATCGGAGAATTAAGATGACTTTATCAAAGCACGGCCATAGCGCCGTAATGAAGACCGCGCTGACCATTGCCGGGTCCGACTCCGTAGGCGGAGCGGGCATACAAGCGGATGTCAAAGCTATGGCTTCGGCGGGAGTACATGCCGTGACAGTCGTCACCGCTGTGACGGTACAGAACACAAAAAGAGTCAGCAATATCCACCCAGTGCCGGAGGAGATCGTCAGAGAACAGCTGGAGTCCGTCCTTGCGGACTGCAGGGTAGAGGCTGTGAAGACCGGGATGCTGTACAGCGCGGATATCGTGAGAGTGGTCGCGGATGTTCTTGAGAACAGCGACATTCCTCTGGTGGTCGATCCTGTTATGGTTGCTACCGTGGGGGACACTCTATCAAAGGACGATCTGGCAAGGTCTCTTAAGAATGATCTTATTCCCATCTGCGGGCTGGTGACGCCCAACAAACACGAAGCGGAGGTCCTTTCGGGCATCAAGATAACCACCGAGGACGACGCGATGCTGGCGTGCGAGATAATAGGGAAACAGGGATCCTCCGTTCTGCTGAAAGGCGGGCACATCGACTCAAAGAAAGTTACAGATTACCTATATCTCTCGTCAGAGTTCACCATAATGCGCAAACCGCGGCTCGACAGGGCCGGCCACGGGAGCGGATGCATCCTGTCATCGTACATCACAGCTAACCTTGCGAAGGGTCTTGATATCGTCAATTCGGTCCTCCGTGCGAGGGATATGATCCAAAGATCGATCGAAACGCAGTATGCCGTCGGGCAGGGGGAACTCGTGGTCAATCCCATTTCGGTCGTAACCTTCCCGAAAGAGGACTCCGACAGGTTCAGCGTGCTGAATTCGCTGGATGCGGCGGCGGAAAGGATCCTGAACGGATTGCCGAACAGTCTCATCCCCAGAAACGGAGTGAACATCGCATATGCCGCGAAGGATGCGGACGGACCCGAGGATATCGCGGCCATAGAGGGGAAGATCGCTTTCAGGAACGGAAAACTTGTGAAGAACGGGCCTGCGAAGTTCGGCACCGCCGGACATCTCTCGTTCATTCTGTTAGAGGTTATGAAAAAGGACCCTGAGATAAGATGCGTGATCAGCATAGCGCCGGCGGAGGATACTTTAGACCTTCTTGAGGAGATAGGCATGGACACGATGCGGTCCGGAAGGAAGGGCAACCCCCTCTGGAGCTCCGCGACAAAGAGTCTCTTGGAAAAGACCAAAGGCGTTCCTGACGCCATATCGGACAACGATCAAAAGAACGGTAAGACCGTCAAAATATTGGGCAGGGACCCTTCCGAAGTGCTTTCGAAACTAAGTTCGATATTAAATTGAGAAAAAAGGCCGAGGGACTCAGCCTATTGTTACTATCTCGATCTCGAAGTACAGGTCCTGGTTGTACCTTTCGCCAGTCGTTCTGTAGGTGAAGGAATCCGCGGTCCCCGTGCCGTGATCGGTCACCGAGACGATGTACCACTTCTCGGTTCCGAAATCAAGCATTATCATCTGTATCTCTTTGTCGCTTCCCTGGGTTGAGACGGTTGTGTAGTCTGAGACCACATACCTGTACGAGATTGTGGTCCCGCTGACCGCCGTTACGTTAAGAGATACGGTCCCGAAGTCGCTGTCGGTCATCGTGTAGGTCGTTCCCGTCTGGGGCATATATCTCATCGTCACCGTGTTGTTGGCCGAGTTATAAGACGCGGATGCGGGCCAGCCGTACGCCGATTTCTCTATGTCCTCATATCCTTTGAGCTCATGGCCGTAGATCGCGCTGAACTGCGTTAATGTCAGGACCTCGGTCGACGGTATGGTAATGACAGTCGCTGTGGACATAGTGGCATCCGTCGAAGCCGCGTTGTATCCTTCTCCCGCCGGGATCATGACTCTGATCTTTTCCCCGATCTTATGGCCTATCACGGCATTGTTGAATCCGGAGAGGAGAGACCCATCCCCGATGGTGAAACTGAGCGGCCTGTGGGCGGACTCGGGGTTCGGCGTGAAGTCGTTGCCTTTCGTGATGTCATCATTGTTCGTGACGTTCCACCGGCTCGTATCGAAAACGGCGTAGTTGCCTTCGCCGTAGTAGTCATAGTATGTGCCTATGTAGTTCACAGATACCGCGCTTCCGCTGACGGCGATGCTGTCATCTGCTTTCAGATAGTTGTTGTAGACCGTAGCGCCTGTAATGACACACACGGTCAGCATGAACACAACAAAACAGACCGTCATGATCGGGTCTCTTTCTTTTTTGACCTTGAACTCCTCGTCAGCCATTCTACCAATTCTTGCAATGTGTGTTCTCTATAAAAATATATGCGGTCGGCTTTGGGAAAATCCCGCGTGTTCGGAGTTTCTTTCCCTCCAAGCCCGCAGAACGTTTCATTTTGACATAGGCATCCGACGCGGCTGCCTCTAGCTCGGATGCGGCGCAGGGTGAAGGCATCCCGCATTCCCATTCATACGTGTTTATATATTACTCTCAGTATCCGAGACACATATTCAGCTCTCTTTCTGTGGAGAAGCCGGAGAACAAAAAGGAAAATGGTCTCATGAGAGCACTGTACATTCACGCCGACTCGATGGAATTCGAAGCAAAAGATAAGACAAAGGTCGCCGAAGACATACCCGATGACCTCCACAACGGAAGGATGGATGAGGTCCTGGTCGTTTTCATAACCGTGGAGAGCGAAGACGAAGGTAAGGTCCGGCAGGTAGCGGCGGAGGCGTCGAAGGATATCCTGGCCGTAAAAGAAAGGGTCGGCGCTGAACGCATAATGCTCTATCCGTATGCGCACCTAAGCAGCGATCTTGCTAAACCGAAGGCAAGCGTAGAGATGCTTGATGTTCTGAAAGAGATGATCGTGTCGTCCGGAGCGGAAGTATCCCGCGCGCCTTTCGGATGGTACAAAGCGTTCGACATCAAATGTAAGGGGCACCCGCTCTCCGAACTGTCCAGGGATTTCAAGGGCAAGGAAGAGAAGACCGCGCCCAAAGGAAAGGATACGTATTTTATCCTAAAGACCGACGGAAAGGAGATGTCCATAGAGGACTACAAAGGCGGATCCGACTGCATGAGATATATGATCGACAAGGAGGCTCTGGGAAAAGAGGCTCCCGCCGGCGGAGAACCGGAGTACCTCAGGCTATGCAGGAAGTTCGGCATCCAGTGGGAGACCATGTCGGACGTGGGGCACATGAACCTCGCCCCTCACGGGGCGATGATGTTCGACCTCATCTCCGATTATTCCACGGACATAGTCAACAGTACCGGGATCAGCGTGTACCACGTGAAGGGAACGAACATGTTCTCCCTTGACGAACCTGCCGTCAAAGAACACGCAGACCTCTTCGGAGACAGGCTATACACCATCAGCACCGGGAAGAAGAGCTTCATCCTGAGGTATGCGGCCTGCCACCAGCAGTTCGCCATGATCAGGAACTGGAACGTAAGTTACAAACAGATGCCCTTCGGCGCCTTCGAGGTCGCGGACTCCTACAGGCTAGAACAGTCCGGGGAGACCATGCTCTGTTTCAGAACCAGGAGACTGAACATGCCCGACTTCCACGTAATATGCTCGACCGTTCCTGAAGCCCAGGAGTATTTCACGCTCCTTGACGGCAGGATATACGACGAGATAGAGAACATCGGAAGGGATTACGACATGCTCGTGAACTTCTCTTCCAGGAAAGCGTTCGAGGACAACAAGGAAATGGTCAGGAAGCTCTGCGAGAAACACGGCAGGGACGCTCTTATCCACATATACCCCGAAGGGATCAACTACTACTGGACGGTCAACATCGAATACCACATGATAGATCAGATGAAAAGGCCCAGGGAGATCGGCACGGTCCAGATCGACATCGGCAACGCAAAGAGGTTCGGCATCACCTATACCGATGAAAAGGGAGAGAAACAGTACCCCGTCATCCTGCATTGCGCGGTCATCGGTTCCATCGAGAGGTACATGTACGCCCTCCTGGACACCGCAGTTCAAATAGAGAAGACCGGCGTCCCCGGATACCTGCCGGTATGGGTAACCCCGGAGCAGGTGCGCCTTATGCCGATGTCCGAGGACTACGTCCAGGCGGCCAAGGAGATAGCCGCCGGCCTCAGATCGAAGAGGATCAGGGTATCCGTCGACGACACCGACGCGACCGTCGGAAAGAAAGTGAGGCGGGCTAAGCAGGATTGGTGCTCATACAGCGCGGTCATCGGCGAGAACGAGCTGAAGAGCGGAAAGCTGAAGGTCTATGTCAGATCCGAGAACAAAGATATCGACGTGACCGCAGATGAGCTCATATCGAGGATCAGGAGCGAGACCGAAGGCTATCCGGTACGCCCCATGTACCTTCCAGCGGAACTCAGCAAGCGCTGCGAGTTCTGAACCAAACCAAGGCGGCGTTCCCGCCTTTAACGATCTTTTGAACATGACCGGAGCCTAGGCTTGACAGCTGACCGACGATATTCATGCGTTTTGTCCTTTCATTTCCGGCCAGGCAGGCGTTCAAGCCCCGGCCCGGATATATACCGTAATTTCCAATATCGGAGACCCGATGGAGAAAAAATGAATCTTTTCTCACCGCGCTTGGTTAATTAAATAAACTAGGGCATATGATACACCTCAGGTGAAATCTTAATGACTTCAAATGAAATAGCAAACCCCATCACATTAGGCCTTTACGGGTTTGCCTTGGCAGTAATTCTGCTCTCAGTACACAACCTCGGATTTTTTGAAATGGATGCGACAATAATCGCGGCCGCCATATTCATGGGCGGTTTCGCACAGATCATCGCGGGAGCGATCGAGTTCAAGAGGAACAGTATGTTCACAGCGACAGTATTCACACTGTTGGGCCTTTTCTGGGTAGCTTTCGGCCTACTGCATGCAGAGACATTAGGCACGCCGGACCATACCTCGATGTCGACCTTCTTCCTCATATTCACCATACTGGTCATATGTATGACGTTCGGTACGCTCAAGAGCCCTAAGTCTTTCATCATAACCTTCGTGCTCATCGACCTGACATTGATCCTGCTGACCAGCGGTGCGTTTCTGGAAATTGATATACTCACAAAGTTGGGCGGAGCGGCTGGCATCATAGCCGCAGCGGCGGCGATATACATCGCATCTGCCGAAATGTACGCCGAACAGTATAAGAAGCAGATACTGCCCCTTTGATAACAGACTTTAATAAAGTATCCTGGACACAGGATACACTTTATCTTTTTAAGTCGGGCGGGGGGCGCCATAGAGCAGACGATTTTGAACACTATTAATAGGGGTCCGACAATCGGATATCATGTTCGAACTCTGCGTGATAACGGACCGCTCTCTTTCCAACGGCCGATCCGAGGCCGAGGTCGCCGGGCTTGCGTATTCCGGCGGGGCCGATATAGTTCAATTAAGGATGAAGGGGTCCGACGGAAAAGAGATGCTCGAGCAGGCCAGAATGATCAGGTCCCTGTCGGACGAGTATGCGAAGTTCTTCATCGTTAACGACCGGGTGGACATTGCGATACTGTCCGACGCCGACGGAGTGCATCTCGGCCAGTCTGACATACCCGTCGGGGACGCCAGGGAACTGCTCGGTGAGGACAAGATCATAGGAGTGAGCGTCCACAACGCCGAAGAGGCGGCCGACGCCGAGTCTGGGGGGGCCGATTATGTAAGCGTGGGCTCGATATTCAGGACGTCCACCAAACATGATGCGCAGCACGGCCGCGGCCTAGACGCCGTTTTCACGGTCAGACAGGCTGTGGACATACCGGTGATGGCCATCGGCGGGATCAACAGAGGAAATATCCAAGACGTCATCCGCGCGGGCGCGGACGGCGCCGCCGTGGTCTCCGCGGTGGTGTCACAGAAGGATATCCCCGCTGCCGCTCATGAGCTGAGAGATATGATACTGAAAGTAAGACCTAATATCTGAGAAGACCGATAGAGATAGCATGAACGTCAACGGAAAGTATCTGGAGCTGGTTTCGCCGATGACACTGGAAAGCCTTATATTAAGCACCGGCTACAGACAGGACCGGGTGGCCGTCGAACTGAACGGGAAGATCGTTCCCAGATCGGAATACGCCGGCGTCGTTCTGAAGAGTGAAGACTCCGTTGAGATAGTGGGATTCGTCGGAGGGGGATGATGACGCTCCCAAGCAAGGAAGATCTTGACGAGGCCTTGTGTGCCAGACATTCGCCGGAGATCCACAACGTAATAAGAAAAGCAAAGATAGGCATAGCGGGGCTGGGAGGCCTCGGATCCAACATAGCCTCAATGCTTGCCCGGGCCGGAGTATCGTACCTGACCATAGTCGATTTTGACTTCGTCGACATTACCAATATAAACAGACAGAACTATTATCTTGATCAGGTAGGGCGCGCGAAGGTCGACATGACCGAAGAACAACTGAAAAGGATCAACCCTTACATGACGATAAAGAAGCATCAAATGAAACTGAGCCCGTCCAACATCCCTGATATTTTCGGAGGGTGCTGCATTGTCTGCGAAGCTTTCGACGTTCCGTCCGAGAAGGCGATGCTCATCAACACGCTGCTGGAAAAATGTCCGGGGATCAAAGTGGTATCCGGCTCCGGAATGGCGGGATTCGGAAGGTCCAATGAGATAAGAACAGAAAAACTATTCTCGGACCTTTACATCTGCGGCGACGGCGTTGACATGGAGGGTATGAAAGGAGGCCTTATGTCGCCAAGGGTGAACATCTGCGCCGGACATATGGCAAACATGGTCGTATCATTATTGATGAAGGAGGATTTGTGAAATGACTGACGAACTCAAGATAGGCAACAAGAGATTCAATTCCAGATTCATACTCGGCTCGGGGAAGTTCTCCCTCGAGATGACGAAGATGGTCATGGAGAACGGGGGCGTGGAGGTGGCCACGCTTGCGGTTAGGAGGGCTAACGCCGGAGGAGAAGATAACATACTCGACTACATCCCCGAAGGGCTGACGCTGCTGCCTAACACTTCCGGCGCGAGGAACGCGGAAGAGGCCATGCGCATCGCTATGCTGTCCAGAGAACTCGGGTGCGGAGATATGATCAAGATCGAGATAATCAAGGATTCGAGGTATCTACTTCCGGACAACTGCGAGACCATAAGGGCCACGAAGATGCTTGCCGAAGAGGGGTTCATAGTTATGCCCTATATGATGCCGGACCTTTCCGCCGCGCGTTCGATGGCGGATGCGGGAGCGTCCGCGATAATGCCGCTCGGCGCACCGATAGGGAGCAACAAAGGGTTGCTGACGAAGGATTTCATAAAAATATTGATAGACGAGCTGGACCTTCCGGTGATAGTCGATGCCGGCATCGGCAGGCCGTCGCAGGCGTGCGAAGCGATGGAGATGGGCTGCGCGGCGGTGATGGCGAACACCGCCATCGCAACGGCGACCGACATACCGCTGATGGCAAAAGCATTCAAAATGGCGATCGAAGCCGGACGCATGGCATTCCTGTCGAAGCCCGGCAGAGTACTTCAGAACAGAGGGGAAGCATCCAGCCCGCTCAGGGGATTCTTGGGAGCATGGAATGACCAGAGAACCCACTGATGCCGAAGATTACCATCAGCACATGGAATCGATATCGTCGAACGTGATGGCAGACACTTTATCCAAGGTCTCCAAAGTGGACCTGTCCTCATTCACCGTTGCGGACGTGGAGGAAGCCCTGGGCAAAGAGCGCTTGGATGTCAGGGATTTTGCATCCCTCCTCTCACCTTCCGCCGAAGCGCGTCTGGAGGATATGGCGGTAAGAGCCAGCGAAGAGACGAGGAGGTTCTTCGGGAACTCGGTGACGCTGTTCACCCCGCTTTACGTATCGAATCACTGCGACAACGGCTGCATCTACTGCGGCTTCAGCAGAGACAACAGGATCAACCGGGCGAAGCTTTCTTTAGAGGAGATAGAATCGGAGATGTTGAAGATCGCAGAGTCCGGTCTTGCGGAGATCCTCCTTCTGGCAGGCGATTCGAGAAAGATGTCCGGAGTGGAATTCATAGGCGACTGCGTGAAGATGGCGGCGAAGCACTTCAGAAATGTCGGGGTCGAGATCTATCCTCTGAATGTCGACGAATACAGGTACCTCCGCCAATGCGGCGCCGATTACGTCACGGTCTTCCAAGAGACCTACGATCCGGCGAGATATGCCGAACTTCATCTCTTCGGTCCGAAGAGGGTGTTCTCATACAGGTTCAACGCACAGGAAAGAGCGCTGATGGGAGGTATGAGAGGCGTCGCCTTCGGCGCCTTGCTGGGACTCGGCGATTTCAGGAAGGATGCCTTGGCATGCGGCGTGCACGCACATCAGCTGCAGAGGAAATATCCTCACGCTGAGATATCATTCTCCCTTCCGAGACTGAGGCCGTTCATTAACGGGAAATATACCGCTGAAACGGTGTCTGAGAGGAACCTCTACCAGCTGGCAATGGCATACCGCATCTTCATGCCATTCTCCGGGCAGACCATATCGTCAAGGGAAAGCCCCAATTTCAGAGACACCATCGTCATGCTGTGCGCCAACAGGATGTCCGCCGGTGTGTCGGTGGGGATCGGCGGGCATGCGGAGGAGAAGAAGGGCGACGAGCAATTCGATATCTCGGACTCAAGGAACGTGCAGCAGATAAGGAAGGCTTTGATCGAAAGAGGTCTGCAGCCGGTGTTCAATGATTACGTGAGAGTATGATCATCGCAATAACCGACAGAAAGATCAGCGCCGCGCACGATTTCCTGGAGCAGGTGGAGGCGGTCGCCGCTTCGTCCCCGGATATGATAATACTCAGGGAGAAGGACATCTCCGAAGGAGAATACAGATATCTTGCCATAGAATGTGCCAGGATCTGCAGCAACCACCGTGTGGATTTCTGCGTCAACTCATTCATAAAGATCGCCTCGGCCATCAACAACGGGCGCGTGCAGGTGTCCTTCGACACACTGAAGACCGAGAAAGAAAAGCTGGAGAAGTTCAAGGAGATATGGGTTTCCGTCCACTCTTTGACCGAGGCTGTAGAGGCGGAAGCCGCGGGCGCGACCCACCTGATCTACGGCAACGTTTTCGAGACCTCCTGCAAGCCGGGCGTCATAGGCAGGGGGATCCATGATCTGAGGGCGGTGTGCGACGCTGTGAACGTGCCTGTTTTCGCCGTCGGAGGGATAGATATCAACACGACGGGAAGGGCCATGGATGCGGGATGCAGAGGGGTCTGTTTAAGAAGCCCCTTGATGGCAAAGAAGGACCCTTCCGAAGTGATGAACAGATTAAGGGAAATAATCAAAGGGGATTGAGTGCCCGATCACTCGGGCGGTTTTGGTGTTTTCTTGTGCAGGAACTTGGGACCTTTCCAGTTCCAGTCGCCCAGAAGGTGCATCGCCGCCGGCACGATATACGTGCGCACAAGCAGCGCGTCCACCAGTATCGCGAAGCTCAAAGCGAAACCGAACTCCTGAAGCATGGTGGTGCTTGAGAGCATCAGCGTGCCGAACGCTCCTCCCATTATCAGACCGCATATCGTTATGACGGAACCGGAGTGGGTGACCGCGTAGGTTATTGCCTCGTCGTTGCTCTTTCCTCTGTACAGACGGTTCTCTTTGATGCGCGTTGTCAGCAGGATGTCGTAATCCATGCCCAGACCGAGGCACACCACGATCAGGATAATGGGTATCATCCACATCACCCCCTCTCCCAGAAGGTTGCCGAAGATCAGGTGGGTCATCGCCACTGTCCAGACTACGCTCATGAGGATCGTCAGTATCGAACGTATCGGCGTAACATAAGATTTCATCACAAAGAACAGCAGGATGAATATCAGGGCCACCGCAAGCACCTCGACCTTCAGGAACTCGCTGCCTACCAGTTCGGACACCTCGTACATGACGACGGCGCTTCCGGTGAGCCATTTGTTTGCTACCAGGTCGGGATTGTCCTCGGCGAACTTAGACATCGTCCTGTCCATGAATTTGATCGTCTCCATGGAACGGTCGGCCATCGCCTCATCCTTGGTTATGAGGGTGTATTTCACATAGGTGATGTCAAATGATGTTCCGCTTCCGCTCACACCGCCAACGGAGGCCGCGAGCTTGTAGTTCAGAACATAATCAACGGCGGCGATCATGTTCGGGTCGTCATATTGCGCCCCGGCGCCGCCGAGCATGAGCATTTCGTACCCTGACACCAGACTCCCCAGCGTATTCTGGCCGGACCCGGGGTCCGGAGTAAGCATCTGTTTCGACAGGGTGTCCGGCAGTTCGGACGCTGCCTTCGAATACACCGCTATTGTGTAGTCGTGATCGGACATCCCTCCTCTCGGGACCTCCAGCGCAGCCTTTCCGACCAGCGCGGGCCATGCGTAAACTCCCCATACCTCTCCGGCATTATCATCCTCTGATAACGAAGACGACAACGTCGACAGCCTATTCAGATAATCTGGAACGTTCGGGTTGCCCATATCCCAGTAAAGCAGGCCGAACACCGTGCCGAAGTAGGTCATCTCGGTTATGTTCCCCAACGGTTCGGCCGTTTCAAAGATGACATAGTTCGGCATCATCATGCCGCCGTTGGAGTATTCCTGCACCTCGTTCAGGCCGTCTATCCCCTCTCCGGTCGACATCGCTCCGATCATGTTGTAGGACGATGGGGAGGTTGCCATTATGAATGCGGCAGGTATTGTGAGCAGCACCGCCACCGCTATGATCGCTTTTGAATACTTTAACGAAAATTTGACCGACCTGGTGAAATATCCGTGTCCGGCGCGGGACAGTTTTCCGTGCCATCCCTTATGCGCTTTTCCCCCCTCCATGAGCGACGCCGCTTTAGTCGGCCAGAACAGTTTCTCTCCGAATATTGCAAGTATTGATGATATCAGAGTAAGCGCCGCCACGAGCGCTACGACTATGCCGATGGCGAGCATCACTCCCATCGAGCTTATCATCGAGAAAGAGCAGATGGACATGGCGCCGAACCCTATCATCACCGCGAGGCCGGAGGTCGTTATCGACTCCCCCGCCCAGGTCACCGCTCTTTTGAGTGCGGTCTCGTGATCCGCCCCATGGACCCGCTCTTCCCTATACCTCGCCAGAATGAAGATGCAATAGTCGCTCCCGGCGCCCAGCATGGACACAAGCAGAAGCATCTCTGTCATGTAGATTATGTCAAGGAACGAGCCTACGATGAACATCAGGGCGAGAACGGCGCCGAAGGCCACACCGATGGTCATCGGCGGCATCGCCGACGTCACGAAGGACCTGAAGAAGAGTCCCACCAGTATCAGGATCATCAATATGGAGAACACATCGATCCTTGAGAGGTCCTGGGATGCATTCTTCTCCGTATCATAGGATATCGCGGGTGTCCCCGAGACATATGCCGTGACCCCGGAATCAGCGGGCAGGACCCCGCTGACTAAGTCCCTGAAGCTCGGCGTATCGCCTATCACCAGGTTATCGTCGGTCATCCGCTGACTATAAATGACGGCATATATCACGACCCCTTTGTATTCGTCATCTTCATCGGTGAATACTCCGTTTATCAGGAACAGCGATATCTTCGGGTCGCCGTATTCGTCGACATAATCGGGGAGCTCATCGGAGATCGACTGATACAGGCCCAGCGCGTTCAGCTTTCCCGCTGGCGTATCGAAACTCGCCACGAGAAGGGCCGCGCTCTCTATCTGAACATCCGAGCTGTAGAAATATTCCCCTATCATCTCGGCGCCTTTGATGGACTCAGCGTCCGGCCCGGCCATGTTGTTGGTATCATAATCAAGCACGCTTCCCGCTTTGAGGGCAAGAGGCACTGCGCAGATCAGAGCCACTATCCATATCACGACGATCAGTTTTGAACGCCTGAAGACCAGGTCCGCGAGCTTTTCGAATATCATTAACGGGGAGATTGCATCGACCTATATAATCTTCTCAAAGGGCGGCCGGCGTACCATTATTTTTATTACGGTGATTCCGATTCCGAGATGATATTAATGGCAGATGAAGCATCCATAAAGGCCGCACAGGAAAGGTACGGCGAACTGCTAAGACAACAGCTCAAAAGGGTCGAGGACCTCAAGAAAGAGGGAGACTGGACCGATTATTCCAAACTTGACAAACTTATAATAGGGGTTTGCGGCGGTGATGGCATAGGGCCGTATATCTGCGCGTCCGCCCAGAAAGTGATGGAGTTCCTGCTTGCCGATAAGATAAAAGCGGGAAAGGCGGAGGTCAGGATCATCGACGGACTCACCATCGAGAGAAGGGCTGCGGTCCTGAAGGCTATACCCGACGACACTCTTGAAGAACTGAAGAAGTGCCATGTGATACTCAAAGGGCCTACGACAACCCCCAGCAAAGGGGATCCCTGGCCGAACATCGAGAGCGCTAACGTCGCGATGAGGAAGCAACTCGACCTCTTTGCCAACGTGAGGCCTGTCTCGGTCCCGGAGCTTGGGATCAACTGGACATTCTTCAGGGAGAACACCGAGGGAAGCTACGCCCTCGGAAGCGACGGGATAGACGTCACCGATGACCTTGCCATGGACTTCTGCGTGGCGACCACCCAGGGCACGGACAGGATTGTCAGGGCCGGCTTCGATTTCGCCAAAAAGAGCGGGCTTAATTATCTCTCTCTTGTGACAAAGGCCAACATCGTCAAGACCACCGACGGAAAGTTCCTTTCCACCATGGAGAGGATCGGCAAAGAATACCCCGAGGTGAAATGGGACAGCTGGTTCATCGATATCATGACGGCGAAGCTCATAGACCCCGCAAGAAGGTCCGATTTCAAGGTTATGGTACTGCCCAATCTGTACGGAGATATACTCACGGATGAGGCGGCGCAGATACAAGGGGGCGTCGGAACCGCTGGAAGCGCCAACATCGGCAAGAGATACGCCATGTTCGAAGCAATACACGGATCTGCTCCGAGGATGGTGGATGAAGGCAGGGGACAATATGCCGACCCGTGCAGCATGATCAAAGCGGTGGCCCTGATGATGGACCACATCGGCGAGGCGGAGAAAGGAAAGAAACTGAACATGGCGCTAGACGTCTGCGTCCAGTTCGAAAGGAAGCTCGTGATGACCGGAAGGAACACGGGTGCCACCGGGGACGAATTCGCACAGTACATTATGGAGACTGTGCAGAGGCCAGACCTTGAGAAGGTCTGGAACGGCTACATAGAAAAGGCAAAGGCTTCCGTGAAGAGTGCTTGAACTTTATACCCACGGGCCTCCCGGCCCATCCTTTTTTATTCCGAGCCGGATCGGGCGGGAGGGCGGTCGTTTGTCGGCCGCCCGTCCTCTCAACCCATTCACTATACCATTCGGCGATAGTTGATTCAAATATCTTTGCTGTACTTCTTCCCAACAATCCATTAAAAAATACATCCCTAGCTTGTCGTGCATATATGTATTGGTCCTTGGCGCACATGGGGAGGTACCGCCGCTGGGACCCCTCATTCAACTGCAGAATGAAAAGTGTTAAAGTTTGAGAGCGCAATTGCTGCGATGTGAGGCCTGTGCCGTCAGAAACAAATAAAATGGTCGGGAGCGGAGGAAGAAATGGGGCCCAGTGATTTTTTTGAAACATTAAAAAACAAATCAAATATAAAATTCAAGTTTTATGATTCTGTGGAAGAGATGGAAAAATCTCCCTTTCCATTTAAAGCGGTTATTAAAGGGAATGAGATCATATGTCTGGTTATAAGAGAGTGCCCCTTTTTGTTGAAAGAACTGCCGGCGTTCATAGGGGAACTGAAAAACCTCACTTCGCTTGATATAAGTTACAACGGGCTGGAAGAACTGCCGGCGTTCATAGGAGGACTGAAAAACCTCACTTCGCTTAATATAAGTGACAACGATCTGAAAGAACTGCCGGCGTTCATAGGAGGACTGAAAAACCTCACTTCGCTTGATATAAGTGACAACTTTCTGAAAGAACTGCCGGCGTTCATAGGAGGACTAAAAAACCTCACTTCGCTTGATATAGGCGGCAACGATCTGAAAGAACTGCCGGCGTTCATAGGAGGACTAAAAAACCTCACGTCGCTTGATATAAGCGGCAACGGGCTGAAAGAATTGCCGGCGTTCATAGGAGGACTGAAAAACCTCACTTCGCTTAATATAAGTTACAACGGGCTGAAAGAACTGCCGGCGTTCATAGGGGAACTGAAAAACCTCACTTCGCTTGATATAAGTTACAACGGGCTGGAAGAACTGCCGGCGTTCATAGGGGAACTGAAAAACCTCACTTCGCTTAGTATGTGGAGGAACGATCTGACAGAACTGCCGGCGTTCATAGGGGAACTGAAAAACCTCACTTCGCTTAGTATATGGGGCAACCATCTGACAGAACTGCCGGCGTTCATAGGAGGACTGAAAAACCTCACTTCGCTTAATATAAGTGACAACGATCTGAAAGAACTGCCGGCATCCATAGGGGAACTGAAAAACCTCACTTCGCTTGGTATAGGCCGCAACAGGCTGATAGAACTGCCGGCATCCATAGGGGAACTGAAAAACCTCACTTCGCTTAGTATGTGGAGCAACCATCGGATAGAACTGCCGGCATCCATAGGGGAACTGAAAAACCTCACTTCGCTTAATATAAGTAACAACTTTCTGAAAGAACTGCCGGCATCCATAGGGGAACTGAAAAACCTCACTTCGCTTGATATAAGTTACAACTTTCTGAAAGAACTGCCGGCGTTCATAGGGGAACTGAAAAACCTCACTTCGCTTGATATAAGTAACAACTTTCTGGAAGAACTGCCGGCGTTCATAGGAGGACTGAAAAACCTCACTTCGCTTGATATAAGTGACAACTTTCTGAAAGAACTGCCGGCGTTCATAGGAGGACTGAAAAACCTCACTTCGCTTGATATAAGTGACAACGAGCTGAAAGAGATACCAGAGGAGCTTGGAGGTTTAAGCAACTTACATCGTCTGAATTTATCCGGCCTTACTGTGCCTATTATTCCAAAGTCAATAGCTTTCCTGGGGTTGAGTTTCGAGTATGATCAGTTTTCCTCTCATGGAATTGCCCTATTTGATACAAAGCTGCTGAAAATGCCCATAAGTCTTTTCGAGATGCCGTTGGATTTCATACAGGAATTCTATAAAAACATAACAAACATCAATGAATGCAAGATCATCTTTTTAGGGGACGGAGAGGTCGGAAAGACATCTCTTATCGAACGAATTGTAAAACATGATGAATATATACCAGACAGACCTCCCACGGACGGCATTTTAATAAAAAAGCATAAAAGAAACATTTTGGGAAAAGATGTCACGCTTCGGATATGGGATTTTGGCGGACAGGAGGTTATGCACACCATGCATAAATGCTTTTTAACGTCGAGAACAGTATATGTCATCGTTCTAGATGCCCGCGAAAACCAGTTCTTCAATAGAACCGCCACACACTGGCTTAAGACCGTGGAAGCATTCGCGCCGGATTGTCCGGCTATTCTCGTCATCAATAAAATTGACCACTCAGAAGATGCGGCCGTAAATGAAGCCGATTTGAAAAAACTGTATCCTAATTTACAACTGCCAGTGGTAAGAACATCCGCTAAAAAAAACATCGGCATTGAGGACCTGAAAACTTGTATAGACAAGGCTGTTGAAAAAGGTGAGATGTTCACGAGCATCTTCAATAGTAAATGGTTTCCAATCAAAGAAGCATTGGAAGCAATGAGCAGTCCATATATCAAACAGGAGGATTACGTTGAAATATGTAAGAGAGCGAACGAGACAAACGTTGATATTCAGAGTTGGCTACTGCGCTGGTTCAAAGATCTGGGCATATCGTACTACTATGAAGGGCAGGATATCGGTTACGCTGCTCAAAATATAACGGTGTTGAATCCCAATTGGATCACCGGCGGCATATACAGACTAATCACCAAGACGGAGAAGAACAATGCCTTTATTGAACATAGCACTGTCAAAAAGGTTATAGAAAAAGCTCATCCCAATGACATAACTAAATATACATACAAAGGTGAGGAGATAGATTTCGTACTTGATGTAATGGCGCAATTTGAAATTTCCCTCAAGTGTGGCGACGTTGTGTTCGTCCCACTTAAATTGAACAAAACCACCCCAGATGCTGCTAAAGGCTTTGTTGACGAAGAACAATCGTTGCATCTTTCATGGGAGGCCGAGTATATGCCATATAATGCCATACATCGCCTGATGATAAAAATGTTTGATGATTTAGACAAGGACTGCGTTTGGTTGAACGGCGCAGGATTCATAAGCAGAGATGGAAAAAGGAGAGTGCTTATGCGTATGGATCTTGAAGAAAAGAAGATCCACGCCTTTGTAGGCTCAACGGAACAGGATGGAGAAAAAGAATATTTGAGCCATATCAGGGATAAGCTTAATGACATATTGAAGCAGCTGAACCTTAAATTTGATGAATATATCCACTACCGCATTGACGGAAAAAGTGGAAAAATAAAATATTCCGTAGTTTTGGACCAATATCACGATGGTGCAAACAGAATATATTTAGAAGAGACGAAACAATATGCAGACCCAAGAGTATTGTTGCGTCTAATACACACCGATGATGAAATAGAAAACGACAGAATGGGAGGTGCGACTGTGAATGTCTATAAGGACAGTAACGTAGTCTATGGCAGGGACGGTAACGTAAACGTTAATACGGGGAAACAAAGGGGAGTAAGCACATTTCAGGAAACACATACGACGAACTATGTAAACTGGGTAGATAACCTGCCATCCGAAGCAACCTCCGCACAGATGGATGAATTTTTGAAGGCTATAGAAGCGTTCTTAAATTCCAAAGAATATGGTAAAATGACACTTGACGAAGCCAAGCAGCTGGAATCAGCGTTAGAAGAATATAAAAATCCTATTCAAGATAAAAAGAAAAGGTGGGGTACGGTTAGAGATTTCTTCATGAAAGCCGGAAAGGAAATGCCGGGACTTGTTTCTAAATTTTCAAAGTTTGTTCAGGACAATCCCGCCATATTCACATGGTTAAAATCGCTCATCGGCCAGTAACTCATAGGTCTCAAATGTTCAGGCCATACCTCATAAACACAGAAAAAAGGGCCATAGAAGTTTATGTGATATGAAGATACAGGCCATAAATGTCACTGTAAATGTCACTGTAAATGTCACTGTAAATGTCACTCTTTTAAATATTCACCACTTCTATCTCAACAACAGGCCATGTATGGGCCCAATTTTGCCATAGACGATCATAGACACTGGGAGATCATCCGACAGTGAGGCCACTCGCTTTCCTTTGGCGTTTTAGCCTGGCCCGCCCTCATCCAGAGGGGGCGGGGTGTCGTGCCCGGTCGGCAGTCTGACATCAGGCCATGGGGTCCGGCTCTGCCTTCTCAAAATACCTTTTGTAGGCGGGGATCGCCAGGCAGCCTATCCCGTTACCCAATATCACCATCAGAAGGAAAACGAGCGAATCCAGGTCGAACATTCCAGCCGAAGCGATGTAGAACATATCCGCGATGGAGTGCTCGAACCCTGCCAGTATGAACGCGGGTATGCAGATGAAAAGGGCAAGATAGCTTTTCTTCGTTTTGTATTGGTCCACGGCGATGAAGACCAGCAGACCGCAGCATATCGATTTGAAGAACACCGCAAGTTCATCGGCCGCCAGCCTTACTTCGCAGGAAGTCACGGCCTGGTCCAGGGGGAAGGCCAATCCCATCATCAGGCATCCTATGAAATTGCCGATTAGGGTAAGGGCTACATCCGCCAGGAATATCGGCGGATTCTCAAGTGCGTAGCCGACCTTTCCGGTGTACAGCCCGAACTTATACGTCAATATCCCGAAGAGACCTACGGTGAAGATCAGCGCCCCGATGAGCTTATCATCCGACAGAAGGCAGGCTATCCCGCCTATGCTGATCATAATGCCGCCGAGGATGGAACTCACAATTATCTTCAGAACATCCACTGCACCACCCCATCCACTGCCCGGAGTATTGTTCAGTATAGTATAAGAAGATTAACGACATGAACTATATGCTTACGGCGGAGGCGGGTCGATTGATATATGATGTTATCGTGAGAACTGAGCCCGAAGAGTCGCTGCATGCGGATCTGTCATATGAGGATGTCCTGACGATCTTCATAGACAGACTGCTTTCCGATGAACAGCTGCCTTTGACAATAAGAAGGCGCTGCTGCAGCTCTGTTCACGAACATACCATGTCCGTCGAGACCTGCAATGAGATCCGGGAACTGGCTGGCGTGATGGGAAGATCGGAGAATAAGAAGGAAGACCCGGCGGATATCCGGACAAAACTGGACATCGCTGTTAACAATTGGTATCTGAGAGGAAAGATATCCCTTTCAGACGAGAATATCATAAAACCGCTCGACAGCCGCCAGGTCGGCTGAGCGGCCTGCGGTCATCCCCTTACGAAGCTTACGTATGCTTTCAAAGTCCTTTCCAGATACGCGTCGATGTTCTCATCAACCTTGTACGGCGGGTCCATCCACTTCTTGACAAACTCTATCATCTCCGCATTCGTGCACCCGTCTGGGTGGCATCCCACAAGCTCATTCCACCGCGCATCCGTCAGCCTGAAACCCATCGTCTGTTTGAGTTCCGCCATCTCTTTGTTCGTTATCCTGTATTCTTCCATGCATTATGTACCGATAGGAGCCTATATCAAATTACCTAGGGGCGGCTCACAGGGCTTGCAGACGCGCAAGACATTCCTTCGCGGCGGCATGTCCCCGACCGGCTGCGAGCCCATACAGCCCGGCGGCCTTCCGGACATCCGGAGCCACACCCAGCCCTTCTTCGTACAGACGGCCGAGGTGATATTGTGCTGCTGGATCCCCCTGCTCGGCCGCAAGACCGTACCACTTCGCCGCTTCTTTGTAATCTTTATTCACGCCCAGCCCTTCTTCGTACATATTACCGATGCCGAATTGTGCATGCGAGGACCCTCCTTCCGCCGCAAGAGTGTACCATTTTGCTGCCTCTTTGTAATCCCGGGGCACACCCCGCCCCATATAAAATCTCAGGCCGAGTTTGAATTGGGAATCCGGGGTCCCTCGTTCCGCGGATAGTCCATACCACTTCACGGCTTCTTTCTGATCCACAGGTATGTCCTGGCCGTTTTCGTATATGCGGCTGAGACTGTCCTGGGCGGAATAGTCTCCCTGCTCCGCCGCGGCCGTGTACCATTTTGCGGCTTCCCTATAATTCTTCGGCACCCCGAGGCCGTTCTCATACAGGTACCCGAGGTTGCATTGAGCGAGCGGGTCCCCGTGCTCCGCCGCGAGTCTTACCCATTTGGAAGATTCTTCATAGTCCTGAGGTACGCCGCTGCCTTCCTGATACATCAATCCGAGACTGAACTGAGCGTGAACGTTCCCGTGCTCCGCCCCGAGCTTCATCCAAAATGCTGTCTCCTCTTCCGCCTGAGCCCAGCTCACAGCATTATCTGAGAGGCCTAATTCCGCCACCCGTCTGAACCATTTGGCCGCTTCTTCATAGTCCTGGGGATCGTTCAGCCCCATGTCGTACAACAGGATGTCAATACAGAACGGAATGAAATCGTCGCTGTTTCTTACCCCCTCCGCCGCGAGCCTTAACCACTTTGCCGCTTTTTCATGATCCTGAGGCACGCCTCGGCCCTCCTGATACATAATGCCGGCCTCATATTGGGCCCTGACATCACCCCTCTCCGCCTTAGCAAGACGTTTCCTTATATCCTTCGGCTTATCGATCCTTGTTTCATCCCGGTCCTTCCGATGTTTTTCCCGAGATCTGAAAATTTCCATGTCCAAGTCACCGTGTTATGGATATTTGAAGCGACCTGATTTACAAAAACGGCTCCGTTCAGAATATATAATAGTGCAGAGGAAGGGATTTGAACCCTCGGACCACTAAGGACAAGGCCCTCAACCTTGCGTCGTTGGCCAGACTTGACTACCTCTGCGTAATGTGCGTTGAATGTGCATTCAATAAATAAGCTTTGTTATGGGCCTTTGAGTGTTGTTTACTGTTCCAAAGAATAATGAACAAAGGCAGTTCCCGCCCTCCGCTTTTGGCTTGATGCCCCCTACGGCGAGACGACGGGACTGATCTGTTTTGTAATTATAAAGCTCGATAAAAAAAAGAATATGCCGGCCGACGCTCATGCGCCGGCCGGGTTTGTGTTTGGTTCCCTCGTTTTTTCTTCCGCTCAGACGTCGCCGGTGTTCCCTCCGTCGCCGTTCTCGCGGTCGAGCTCCTCTTCGTTCATGCTCAGGACAGAACCGCTCGGCACGGACTTGCCGTCCACTGTGACCGTGAAGTCCGTTGTGCAGAACATCCCGTCCTCAATGTATGCGACCGTTACGGTCTGTGTTCCGATCGAATCCAGGACCGCGCCCTTTGAAGGAACGGTACCGTAACCGGTGACGACCTTGGTGCTTCCGTCGCTGTATACGGCAGTTACAACAAGGCCGGTCAGGTCAAGGAGATCGCCGACGATATACCCGGTCTTCACCGGGTACTCGCTCACGATGATGCACTCCAGGACCGGCGGGAGATCCACCGTGACCGTGAAGTTCGTCATATAGAGGGTTCCGTCCTCTATGTAAGCGATCGTTACGGTCTGTGTTCCGACCGAGTCCAAGACTGTGCCCGCCGACGGGTATGCGGCGTAGCCCTTTATGGCCTTGGTGCTTCCGTCGCTGTATACGGCGGTAACTACCAGGCCGGTAAGGTCAAGGGACTCGCCGACGATATACCCGGCCTTCACCGGGTACTTGCTCACGACGATGCATTCCAGAACCACCGGGATGGGGACCACCGTGACGTCGAACCATGCCAGCATGGTGACGCTGTCCTCTGCGTATGCTATCAGAACGACCTGCGTGCCGATATCATCCAGGACCGTGCCCTCCGCCGGGTATGCGATGTAGTCCGTTACGATCTCTGTGCTTCCGTCGCTGTACGCGGCGGTCACAACAAGACCGGTAAGATCAAGGGACTCGCCGACGAAATATTCCGTCTTTACCGGATACTCGCTCACGACGATGCACTCCAGAACCACCGGGAGGCCGACGGTGATCGTGAAGTTCGTTGTGTAAAGCATTCCGTCCTCGATGTACGCTACGGTGACGGTCTGTGTCCCGATCGTGTCCAAGGTCTTGCCTTTCACCGGGTCCGTACCGTAACCTGTAACGGTCTTGGTGCTTCCGTCGCTGTATACGGCGTTGACGACCATGCCGGTCAGGTCAAGGGACTCGCCGATGATATACTCGGTCTTCGCCGGGTACTCGCTCACACTGATGCTCTCCAGAACCGCCGGGGCGGTCGTCTTGAACACAGTGTACTTGTCGATTACCGCCATGGTGTCCGTGCGGTAGGTTGTAACCGTCACGCTGTCCGCGGTGACGTCCACTACCGTGAACTGGGGCACCTTCACCTGAATGCCGATGTTGGTGTACCACGGTTTCCCGGTGATGCCGCTGAGGTCCCTGACTCCGTTCTTGTCCTCGAAGTACAGACCGTCGTTCCCGCTGACCCATGCAGGGTTTCCGGGGGCGGTCGTGCGGAAGTCGTAGTATTTCAGGCCGCTGGCGGTGCTGAGGGTGAAGTATATCGTTCCGGCAGGGTTGGTCACATTGTCAAGGGAATAATCGATTCCCTCCACCTTCTCGCCGCCGAGTATGGACCAGCTCCTTGAGTAAACATGGTCGTGTCCGGCGAAGACGAAGTCCACGCCGTACTTGTCCATCAGGGCGTTGAATGCCGGGGTCCAGACCAGAACGTCGGCGTCGGTCTGGTGCGAGGCCGGCGACGCCGTGGACTTGTGGTGCTGCACGAAGATCCATGCGGCGTCGGGGTTGGCATCCGTCGCCGCCTTCAGGGTCGCGTCCATCACCGGGATGTACTGGTTCAGGTCATTCTGGTTCGCCGGGTAAGGCGCAGTGTTGAGGACAACGAACAAAGCGTTGTTGTATGTGTACCAATAGTTGCCGAAGTAGCTGCCGGAGGTCTCGTTAGGCAGGTTGTAATGCCATCCGAAGTTGCCGGCGGTGCCCTCGTGGTTGCCCACCGACGGCGCCACGGGCAGGCTGCGCAGCTGCTCGGGTGCGAAGTAGTTGGTGTACTGCGATTCATTGGTGGCCGTATCGACCTGGTCTCCGGTGCCCGCCATGAAGCGTGCGTCGGGGAAGTATTGGCTGATAAGGCTCAGGGTGTTCTGCCAGCCCGCCGCCGTGGTGGTCACGGGGTTGATGCTGTCGGAATCCTGGTTGTTGGCCAGCTGCGGGTCGCCTACCGCGATGAACTGGAAGTTCCCTGCGGAGGCGGTCCTGAATGTGTAGATCTCGCTGAAGTATGTCCCGTCGTTGGAAACACGGTACGCATATTCGGTGTCAAGCTCGAGTGCGGTGACCCCGGCCTTATGCCAGCTCTTTCCGCTGGAAGCGTCGCCGAAGGTGCCGGTGACCGTTATAACACCGTCAGCCGGGAACTGTCCGTTCACCAGGCTTGAGGTCTTCGTTATCTGGACCGCCGACGCGGATGCGTCCTCCCTGTCGCTGTACCATGTGAAGTTCATGTCGCGCTCGGTGGAACCGGGCGTCAGGGTCAGGGTCTCTGCGGCGAATGTTCCCGCGATCGTTCCGGACTCTCCCCATGCCCCGTCTTCGATGCTGCGCGGAATGCGTGTGGGGTCCGTCAGGTCCGAACTTCTGAAGTCAACCTGCTGGAAGTCTCGCAGGTTGTTGTCAGTATCCTGATATTTGATCCCGCTGTCTTTGTTTATGCGGGCAAACCCTTTCTGTTTGGATTGCGCCTCATTGTCGTTCGCAAGTAAGCGCTCGGTCTCATAACCGTCGACCGAAGGAGATGTGTTATCGTTGCCGGATACGCCGAACATGTCCACGTAGCCATTGATCTGCCCTGCGCCGTCGCCGTCGAAGGGATTTGCCAAAGTGTTCGGAAGCTGGTCCTGGTTGGATGTGAGGACGAACTTCACGCCCTTGTTGTAGCCTTTAATGCCGTTTGGCCAGACAAAACTCTGGTCAAAGGTCTTGTCTCTAAGGTCAAGACGGCCCACTTGGGCATTCCCGCCCGGGAGGGAACCGGTCTCGCCAAGGTTCACCAGGAAGGAATGTTCCGCAGGTATCTCGCCTGCGAGATCCAATTTGATCCAGTCTGGTGTGAAATATTTCATTTCGCTGGAACCGGCCATGCTCTTGTAGTGGAGTGCATACGTTCCTGTCAGCCCGACAGCAAAGTCATTCGGGTTGTATATCTCTACAAAACTATGAGTGCCGGAGGAAGCATTGTCGATACCAATGTATACAAAGCTGATAAGAAGTTCTGCCGGAGCAGGCTGCATCTTCTTCGGCAGTCCCGCGCCGATGGCGATGGTGCTTACGCCATTATTAGTATAATCATCAAAATAGAAAGGTCCGTTGTAAGATGGTTGTAGACTGTCCGCGTCCCGCGCATTGTGTGATCCCGCATTGTTGGAATGCTGTCCTCCCCCTGCCTCTACCCCGATGTACAAGCAAGGAAGCAACACTGCCATGACCAGAAGCACCACGATTGCGCTCTGTTTCGTTATTGTCTGCATTTTTTCGCTCCTTTTCGGCCTGTGCCCGTGTTTCCGCTGGAACCCGAACCCATACCGTGAGGAAAAATACGAATCAATGTATATTAAAACTCTCGGCATACAAATAAATGTGTATTTCAAAAAATTATATTCGTAAATTACGAATAAATGTGTAATGAATGCTGCCTTTTTTCTGCGTTCGAAGCGCGCAAACGGACCGGCGGCGGCGAATGGCATAATGGATTACCAAAAAACTCAAAAAAAATTATCCAACAAAATATAGGTTCCAAAAAAAAATATGTATAGGTACCGATCATTTCCGCCATATGGACGATATCAGTAAACTGAAGAAGCTCGCGGAGAGCGGAGATGCCAAGGCGGGATGCGAACTCGGACTGATGTATGAGAACGGAGAAGGCGTACGTCAGGACTACAAAAAAGCGGAGAAATGGTATAGGCTTTTCGCCGAGAGGGGTGACCCTGTAGCACAGCTTTACTTGGGCGGACTGTACTATGATGACGAAGATTATGAGAAAGCGGAGAAATGGTTCAGGCTTTCCGCGGAACAGGGGAATATGAACGCACAGTTCCTCATGGGCGGATTGTACTATGACGGAGAAAGCGTGCCTCAGGATTACGGAGAGGCGGCAAGATGGTACCGGCTATCCGCGGAACAGGGGGATCCTGTCGCGCAGTTCAATCTGGGCATAATGTGCGAGGCCGGAACAGGCGTGCCTCAGAGCGACGAGGAAGCGGTGAAATGGTTCAGACTTTCCGCGGAACAGGGGGATGCGGCGGGGCAGAACGCTTTGGGGTTCATGCACCAGACGGGAAGGGGCGGGTGCTATCAGAGCCATGAGGAGGCCGTAAGATTGTTCCTGCTTGCCGCTGAACAGGAGGACGAGAACGCACAGTACAACCTGGGAGAGGTGTATGAGAAGGGCTGGGGGGTGCCTCAGGATTATGAGGAAGCGGCGGAATGGTACATGCTCTCTGCCGAACAGGGCTGCGAAGAGGCGGAAGAGGCCCTTGAGAGGCTGGTCGACGAAGGGATACTCGTCTTTGAGCCGGACTGACAGCACGTTTTTCTTTGGCAGGGGGAGACAGCCTGTGAGAAAACTGTCTCGATCTGCCACACAGCCCCTCCGGCACGGCGTATAACAAAAAATTATATATTGTGAGATTCACTCCTTCCATTAATTCATATCAAAATAGTATGAAATCTGACATGAAAACATGGTGAAACGAATGCCGAAGATCATTTATCTGGATGATGCCGCCACGACAAGATTGAATCCCGAGGTCCTTGATGCGATGATGCCGTATCTCACGGAGATGTACGGCAACCCCTCCAGCATCCACTCCTTCGGCGCCGAATGCAGCGCGGCCTGCGAGAAGGCAAGGAAGATAATAGCGAACCTGATCAACGCAAAGGATAACGAGATCTATTTCACATCCGGCGGCAGCGAGTCCGACAACTGGGCCATCAAATCCGTAGCGTATATGAAAAAAGACAAGGGGAAGCATATCATTACATCGGCGATCGAGCACCATGCCGTGATGGAAACGTGCGAGTTCCTCGCAAGGGAAGGTTACGATGTCACTTTCGTAGGCGTGGACGACAAAGGAATAATAAAAATTGATGAGCTCAAGGCCGCCATCCGCCCGGATACGATATTGATATCCGTGATATACGCTAACAATGAGATCGGCACCATACAGCCCATAAAGGAAATCGGAGAGATCGCACGCTCCAAGGGAATACTGTTCCATACCGACGCCGTGCAGGCCTTCGGACACATCCCCATAGATGTGGAGAAAGAGAATATCGATCTGCTGAGCGCCAGCGCGCACAAGGTCAACGGGCCCAAAGGCGTCGGCATGCTTTACATGAAGAACAGCGTGAAGCTCGCACCAATGATGCACGGCGGACCCCATGAGAGGAAAAGAAGGGCCGGAACGCTGAATGTTCCGGGAATAGTAGGGTTCGGAAAAGCGGCGGAGATTTCCAAAGGAACAATGGCCGAGAATATTGTCAAGGTGACCGAGATGAGGAACTACCTGATCGACAGATTGCTGAAGGAGATACCGCACTCAAGACTCAACGGCGACAGGGAAAGAAGGCTTCCCGGGAATGCCAACATCAGCTTCAGATACATAGAGGGAGAGTCGATGCTCATGATGGTCGACATGAAAGGGATCGCGGCCTCAACGGGATCTGCATGCGCGTCCGGCTCGCTTGACCCGTCGCATGTGCTCCTGGCGATAGGGCTGCCGCATGAGATCGCCCACGGGTCCCTGAGAATGACCATGTCCGAACACACCACAAAGGAAGAACTCGACTATACGGTCGAGGCTTTGAAGGAAGTGGTGGCTAAACTAAGATCAATGTCCCCGTTGTACGAGGACGCCATTAAGAACAAGGAGGCATGAAATGCAATACAGCGCAAAGGTGATGGACCATTTTACAAACCCCAGGAATGTGGGGGAGATAGAGAACGCAAGCGGCGTCGGCACGGTTGGCAACGCAAAATGCGGGGACATCATGAGGGTGTACCTCGACATAGACGAAGGCGGCTTCATCAAAGACGTTAAATTCAAGACCTTCGGCTGCGGCGCGGCAGTGGCCACCAGCAGCATGGCGACCGAGCTCATAAAAGGAAAGCACATAAACGAGGCACTCAAACTTACCAACAGAAGCGTCATGGACGCTCTGGACGGCCTGCCCTCGATCAAAGTTCACTGCTCCGTCCTTGCGGAAGAGGCGGTGCGTGCCGCCCTGTGGGACTACGCCGACAAGAATGGCATAAAGATAGACGGGCTCGAAAAACCCGCCGACGACATACACGACAGCCATCACGAAGATCTGCATGAAGAAGATTGATGGATATGATACATGAGAATCTTACAGACCTTATTGGCAGAACGCCTTTGTTGAGGCTTAAGAACATCGAGAAAGAACACGGCCTGAACGCAAAGATCATCGCCAAGCTGGAATCCAGGAACCCCACGGGCAGTGTGAAGGACAGGGCGTCGTTCGCGATGATAGACGACGCCGAAAGAAGGGGCTTAATCAAAAAAGGCGCGGTCATCATAGAGCCGACGTCCGGCAACACGGGCATCGGGCTGGCGGCGATAGCCGCTTCCAAAGGATACAGGCTCATCCTGACCATGCCTGAAACGATGAGCATGGAGCGCCGTAACCTTCTGAGCGCGTACGGCGCCGAACTCGTCCTCACGCCCGGCAAGGACGGTATGAAGGGCGCGATCGCCAGATCCAATGAGCTTGCGAAAGAGATCTCTGGCAGCGTAATACTGAGCCAGTTCACGAACCCGGCGAACCCGAAATTCCATGAGCTCACGACCGGGCCGGAGATATGGGACGACACCTGCGGAAAGACAGACATCTTTGTCGCAGGGGTCGGCACCGGAGGAACCATCGTCGGAGCCGGAAAGTACCTTAAGTCCAAGAACCCGAATATCAAAAACGTGGCAGTCGAGCCCGCGGAGTCGGATGTCCTCTCCGGCGGGAACCCGGGGCCTCACAAGATACAGGGGATAGGGGCGGGGTTCGTCCCGGCGATCCTCGATATGTCCGTGATAGACGAGATTGTCAGGATCTCCGGAGAAGAGGCATTAGCGTTCGGCAGAGAAACCGCGAAGAAAGAGGGTCTGCTTGTGGGAATATCATCAGGGGCGGCGCTCGCCGCATCTGTGAAGCTTGCAAAATTGCCGGAGAATAAGGGTAAGACAATAGTGTTCATAGCCCCTGACACCGGAGAGAGATATCTTTCAACGGAGATGTTTCAGTAATCCGGGATCTCTATCTCGATGAATCTGCCCTTGGAGCTCCAATCTATCATATCAGCGAGAGTGGTACCTTCGAGGACAGAGTTCACGGCCTCATTGAGCTTTTTCCACAATATCATTGACACACAACGATCCGACCTCTCGCAGTCCTCGGAAAAACACGAGACAGGTGCGGTATCTCCCTCTATCAGTTTCACTATCATCCCCACTGTGTACTCTTCGGGAGCCTTCGAAAGGCGGTAGCCGCCTTTGGGCCCCCTCTCGCTTATGACAAAGCCTGCCTTATTGAGGGAAGAGACGATCTGCTCAAGATATTTTATCGGGATATCCTGCCTGTCAGCGATATCCTTCAGCTTCACGTTCTCCTCCAGGCCGTTCAGCGAGATATCTAGCATGCATCTGAGCGCGTAACGTCCCTTTGAGGATATGAGCATAAGACATATAATCAGATAAAGCGGTAAAATATTTCCTACTGTTCTAGTGGTGATTTCTTACAGGGAATCCCCAAGCAGGATATCAAGCTGACCCGATACCGATGATCTTAACTCACTCTTCACGCGGATGTCAGTCCCGGAGCATTCTGCGAATCCTTCCGGATCCAAGGATGCTGCCATAAGGAAGCACACTGTCCTGAATATCCGGGCCGCATCCTCTTTATCGGGTTTCTTGCCGTCGTGGGATCCCTTCATCTCAAAAAGGACCGAGGATGCCTTCTTGACATCGTTCGAAAAAGAAACAGTGTCCCTGCTCAGTCCGAATCCGGCGTATTGCATGTTCGTTTCACATATTCCTACAAGATAATCGAACATCGCCTTCCTGGAACCGCCGCCGCTTTGGGGCGTTTCCGTCCGGCGGTCTCCGTTCATCGCCGATATCGCTTCTTTCAGGAGGTTCTCTTTGGAGCCGAAGTAATAGTTCACCATCGCGGGATTTATTCCGGCATTCTCGGCGATCCTTCTTGTAGTAATATCAGATGCGCCGTCCGCCGAAGACAGCAGCTCGGCGGTCCTGTGGATTATCTCTCCCTTCTTGTCCTTTGAATTCATGATTGCTTACTAAACATGTTTTGAATGTATTTAATATATTTCTAAAAGTACAATGCGGGATGCGAAATGGAGCCGGAACAAGAGGGATGGAAACAATCTTGGAAACCAAAATAAGTAGCCTGCTTTGCCGTTCTCGTCTTCATCTTAGGGACAGTCTGCGATAGTTTTTATTGTATCATTTCCCATATGTTCTTTAGGTGGCACTATGGAAACGATATCAAACAATCCGCGCCGTATGTTTGGAAAAATGATGATGGCGGGCGGAATCGGAATTCTGCTGTTTGCTGTGATAACATTATTCATACCTATATTGTCTAACGTATCATGGGTACTATTCATCCTTGGCGGGATAGACCTGTCGGTGGGAATTTGGTTCTTCTTATCAAGCAGAACCGTTAAGGTTTAATGAGGACAAAATAAAACCGGCGGCTCTATAATGGCCGCCATTATGCTTTTATTCAGTGTTGTATCAGGTAGCGGTTTTTCAGTGAGGCGCTGGGTATGAACGACGAAAGAAAAGAAAAGACCCTGATATGTTCAATAATTGGATTCAGTGCTTTAACTTTTGTTTCTGCATTGCTTAGCGCCTCGATCATTTTTGTATATCTGGCATCATTTTTTTCAACATTGGTTGTTATAATTGGATTATGCGCTGAAATAATGGCTAAATTGGGTAAATGGAAATGGGCAACAGCAACCGAACGGTTCGATGACGGGAGTTCTCTTACATCCGTAAAGCTAGCCGTCGTAGGGGCATGGGGCATGGGAGTTGTCATATGTGTTCTTTGTTTGTTTGTAATAATTGCCATGGCATAAAGGATGTTCGAGAGCCATACACAACTGACAGCGCTCTATCGATGAATTATTTGATCTAGGTCGGGTATAATGAATGGGCAACACTGCCGACATTATTGATTCTGTCTGACCGTTAAAGAAAAATACCGATTTTGTATACTATTGGCGTCAAGAGATGAAGGGCAGCCGACGGTAGGATTCGATCCAGCTGAGGAACTTCCCTCCTCCACAGGGCAAGATGAACCGGGAAATCCGGTAAGGCGAGAGCTTTGGCAAGGGCCCAGAAACGACACAGCCTTGGTTAAGGATGATCTGCGGACAGTGACGTTCCCAAGGATATGGTGAAACGGCGACACCTCATCGGAGCAAACTCATACAGCCGGGATGACCGCCCGAGACCGGCGGGTAGAGCGCGTAGTTGAATGCTGCCTGAAACAGAAGGGGGGGTACTATCATGACTTGACGCCCTTTCAACCGGGGAACACGCGGAGCAGAGTTAACGCTCCGGTATTCGGGGATCAGCGGAACCTCTCTCCGGTTATTCTCTCGAACATGCCCGCATAGAGGTCGGTCACTCTTCTCACTATGTCTTCCGGAAGCGGCGGTATGGGTATGTCGGGCAGCCCCTTCTCCCGGAGAGCGCTCAGTTCGGCGTGATACCCTGTCTCGCGGTAGTGCTGGCGTACGAATTCTTTGCTCAGTTCGACCACCTCCCCGTCTTTATATGATCCCAGGTCCCACCAGCGGTCCTCGTCGCAGGTGCCGAAAGTATCAATGACGACCAGGTTGCGGACCTCGTCGTATCCGAACTCTTTCTTTCCGTCCACATGTATGAGGCCGCGCTTCGCCGCCTCCTCTTCGATCATCTTATCGATGGCAAGGATAGTGTCCAGTATGCCTTTGTAATCCTCATCGGTAAGTCCGGCGATCTTCTTGGCCTCCTCTTCGTCCAACTCTCTGTCATGTTCTTCCAGTTTCGTTGTTGTTTCTAAATACGGGCGGGGAAGCTTCTCCCCGTACTTCACCTCATGGCCTTTTGGGAATCCGAGCGCCTCCGGAGAGACCTTGCCAGAGCTTATGCGGTCCATGAGGGATCCGGCCACATAATGTCTGCATATGAACTCCAGCGGAATGAGATAATTGGTTGTGTCCGTGTTTATTTTATCGTAATCCTCAATGATGCTGAATCTCTTCACCCTCATCCCGTTCGGCGGCAGATACTCGATCAGGTGCCCCTTTATCCCGATCTTCTCCAGCAAACTGAACCAATGCAGCGCTGTTCTGCAGAGCGTCTCTCCTTTGTGGGGGATGGAGGATGGAATGATCTTATCAAAAACGGAAATATTGTCGCTGAAAACAAACTCCAGCGTATCGCCGTCCGCCTGGTAGACTTCTTTGACCTTACCCTTGCGGATGAGCTTCATACCGGGGGTTAACAGCAAGGGATATTAAATCTTCTCACTGCTGGTCCCATTTCATGAATAGGTCCGAGTTTTTCTAATAAGAAAGATTTATTAGCAATGAAAAATAACTCCGCCCTATGCTGTTTACCCGGTTTTATGCGGTCGGTCGGGCTTTAAGAAAAGAACTGACCGCCCGCACCCTCTTTTTCTGGGCCTCATCCGTTCCGTACTCAAGAGGGATTATGAACCGCATGGGAATCGAGGAATGGCAGGCGTCCTTCCCCCTGCGGAAGTTTTACCGCGGTGAGAGGATCGTCCCGGACCGGCCGGAACATAAGTTTGGCCCTCTGTGTGTCGGAGCCGCCGCGCGGCTCGTCCGCTCGGAGCCAGTTGGGGGCAAAAAGTATGCATATTTTGCAGATATAGGAAAGAGGCGGGGATGAATTTGAGATATAGGGCAGACATTGTTGTGACATTGAAAAATGGGATCCGCGACCCGCAGGGTTCCGCGATCGAGACCGTCCTGAAACGCACGGGGATTGAAGCGCAGCCGGGCGTGTCGGTCGGGAAATACTTTTCCGTGACCGTGAACGGAGCGGACGAGGGGGAAGCCAGAGCAAAGGTGGAGAACATCTGCCGAGAGGTGCTCTCCAATCCGGTCCTGGAAAAATATGATATTGAAAGATTTTGCGAGATGGACCTATGAGAGCGGCAGTGATAGTGTTTCCGGGAACGAACTGCGACAGGGACACTAAGGCCGCATGCGAGGGATTCGGCTGGGAAACGGACCTCGTCTGGCACTCCGAACGGTCTCTGGACGGATACGATGTCGTCCTCCTTCCGGGCGGCTTTTCGTACGGCGATTACATCCGTTCCGGGCGGCTGGCCAAATTCAGCCCCGTTATGGACGCCGTCAGAGAATATGTGAAGGCTGGACGCGGATTTGTCATAGGAATATGCAACGGTTTTCAGATATTATGCGAATCGGGCCTTCTTCCGGGGGTTCTTACCGATAACCGGGACATGCGGTTCATCTGCGGGGATGTCAGGCTGAGAACGGACGCGGGAACGGAGATCACCCTTCCGATCGCACACGGCGAAGGGCGATATCTGGCGGACAGCGTTCCCGAAGATATGATATTCCTTACGTACATCGGCAACCCCAACGGCTCCGTTCGGGACATAGCCGGACTTTATGACCGCGAGAACAACATAATCGGCATGATGCCGCACCCCGAGAGGGCGTTCTTTGAAGAGACAGGCAACACAGACGGGCGCGAGATCTTTAAGATCATCGAAACGGCGCTGAGGGAGAAGTGATGAAAATGGCGGAACTCCATTCGGCACTCGGCCTCACGGACCTTGAGTATAAAGAGATAGTAAAGCAGATTGGCCGCGTGCCGAACGATATCGAAACATACCTGTTCTCGGCGATGTGGTCGGAACACTGCGGCTACAGCCATTCGCGTAAATACCTTACAAGGTTCCCTAAGGAAGGGTCCCTGCACAGCGAAGAGAACGCCGGCGGAGTACAGATCGGAGACATGGTGATATTCTTCAAAGCGGAGTCGCACAACCATCCTTCGGCCGTGGAGCCGTTCCATGGCGCCGCGACAGGCATAGGCGGCATAATCAGAGATGTTCTTGCCCTCGGCGCCAGACCGGTCGCGCTGCTGGACTCGCTTAAGTTCGGCAGGATCGACGGGGGCCGGAACAGCAACCGCTCGAAACATCTGTTCAGCGGCGTGGTTAAAGGCATCAGCGCATACGGCAACTCGATCGGGGTGCCGACGGTCGGAGGAGAGGTCGGGTTCGACGCCTGTTATGAGACCTCGCCGCTCGTAAATGTCATGGCCGTAGGCATCGCCCGCAAAAAGGACATCAAGACATCATCCGCGCCGGCGGGGGGACATGTCGTCATCGTCGGTTCCCATACGGGACGCGACGGGATCCACGGAGCGTCGTTCGCATCAAAAGAGCTGAGCGAAAGTTCCAGAGACGACCGTCCCTCGGTCCAGATCGGCGACCCGTTCATTGAGAAGGTCCTTATCGAAGCTACACTTGAGATACTGGGCCTGGATGAGGTCCTGGCATGCCAGGATTGCGGCGCGGCGGGGCTTTTGAGCTCTACGTCAGAGATGGCATATAAAGGCGGCTGCGGAATGGAGCTTTACCTAGACAGGGTTCACCTCCGCGAAGACGGTATGGAACCGTGGGAGATAATGCTCTCCGAATCCCAGGAGCGCATGATCTTCGTCACAACGGCGGCGGGCGTGCGGAAGGTCCTGGACATAGCGGATAAATACGAGATACCGGCAAACGAGATCGGCAGGACCGTGCCGGAACCGGAGTACCGCCTGTTCATGCACGGAGTGATGGTTGCGAATGTGCCGCCCTCGGCGCTTAACAATGGCGTACTTTACGACCTGAGTGAAACAGAGCCAAGATACATCTCTGAATACCGGAACAGGACGCCGGACCGGACCATGAGCGTTGAAGAAGCTGTCAGAAAGGTCGCGGGGGATCCTAACTTTGCCTCGAAAAGCTGGATCTACACACAGTATGACCACACCGTCGGCGGCAGGACCGCCGTGACCCCCGGCAAAGCGGGTGCGGCCGGGATCTGGCTTCCGGAAGAAGGAGGGGTCCTGGGTCTGACGATGGATTCCAACGGCAGACAGGTGTTCCTTGATCCTTATAACGGGTCCAGAAACACCGTTTACGAATCATGGCGCAACCTAGTCTCATCAGGATACAGACCGCTCGGGGTGACCGACTGCCTTAATTACGGCAACCCCGAAAAAAAAGAGGTGGGGTACCAGCTGATAAGATCGATCGACGGTTTGGCGGACGGCTGCCGCGAACTGACGATACCCGTCGTATCGGGAAACGTCTCGCTGTATAACGAATGCGAAGACATCCGCGTCTATCCTACGCCGACTGTCGGCATGGTCGGATACGCCGAGTCCGCGAAGGACCTCCTGAGATCATGCTTCGGCGGCGGCGAGACGCTCTATCTGCTCGGCAGGGAGATGAGACAGGATTCGCACGTGGGCGCGTCGCTGTACCAGATGGCGTGTTTCGACTTCCTCGGCGGGGAGGTCGACAAGGCCGACGCGCGGCTGGAACACCTGCTTGCGGAAACGATATTCTGTCTGCGCGACAGAGGACTGATCTGCGGTGCGGCGGATGTCTCCGAAGGAGGTCTGCTGGGCGCGGTCTTGGAGGGGTCGTTCCTGGGGGACAGCGGGTTCACGGGGGACCTCATAGGCACCGTCGAACCGCTGAAGGCTTTGTTCGGAGAGATCACCGGAAGATACGTGGTTTCGACGGCCGATCCGGCGGAGTTCGAAAGACACTGTAAAGCTCCCTACAAACGCCTCGGTAAATGCGGAGGCAGCGACATAACCTTCAACGGGTTCAGTTTCGATCTGGAGGAGCTGAAACATCTGTATGAGAACTCGATTGAGGAAGAGATCGGGAACTGATCTCCGTCCGGCGCGCGGGTCGCACGGTCTCAGCGAACGATGTTTTATTAAGGGGGTCACCCTACACAGACAGTCCGCCCGTAACTGGGGCTGACCTGCCGGGGGAACTCCGCCTGCTGGCTCAAAGGATGAGGGTGATGCGATGACGGGTCCGAAGCACAGCTGCGGCGTCGTGGGGGTATGCCGCACGGCTGATGTTGCTGATGATATTTTCAAGGCCCTGATGATAATGCAGCACCGAGGCCAGGAAAGTGCAGGGATTTCTGTCTTTGACGGAAAGGACATCGTCACCGAGAAGGGTTCTGGGTCAGTGAGGGAGGCCATAAAGCACAATGCGGTCAAATCTCTGAGGGGGCATTGCGGCGTCGGCCATGTAAGGTACTCGACGGCCGGCTCCAAGGGCGTAATGAACGCACAGCCGCTTACCGTCGAGACCGGCTTTGGAACGGTGGCCATTGCGCACAACGGCGACATAACCAACTATGCGGAACTAAAGGAAAGGTACCTGATGTCAGGAGTGTCATTCCTTACGGACTCGGACACCGAGCTTGCGGTAAGGTCGCTTACCGAGCACATGACCCGGCGGCGCGACCCGATAGAGGCCATGAGGAGCATGATGAAAGAAATAGAGGGGGCTTATTCTTTTACGGTTCTAATCAACGGCAGACTGTTCGGCATCCGCGATCCGCACGGGATCAGGCCGTTATGCATAGGCAGGACGGGCGGAGGGCACATCATAGCATCCGAAAGTGCGGCGATAGACGCTCTGAACGGCACGTTCATAAGGGATGTCGCGCCGGGAGAGATCGTTGAAGCGGAACACGACCGTTTAATTTCTTATCCCGGTGTTTCCGACAGACGCAGGGCGCACTGCATGTTCGAATGGGTGTACTTCGCCAGACCGGATTCCGTTATCGACGGGAGAGAGGTCTACGACATAAGAAAGAGTATCGGAAAGATATTGGCGAGGGAGCATCCCGCTGACGCTGACGCGGTGATACCGATACCGGACTCCGGACGCGCGCAGGCCATAGGGTTCTCCATAGCGTCGGGGATGCGGTATGAGGAGGGATTCATGAAGAACCGCTTTGCAGAAAGGACCTTCATCCTCCCTGATCAAAGAGAGAGGGAGCTGGCGGTGTCGATGAAAATGAACCCCATAAAGAGCACTGTGTCCGGCAGACGCCTTGTCGTGGTCGATGACAGCGTCGTCAGGGGTACGACGCTTAAAAAACTGATCAAGATGCTCAGGGGAGCGGGAGCGAAAGAAGTGCATGTAAGGATCGGATGCCCGCCGGTCATCGCGCCCTGCCATTATGGAGTGGATATGAAATCCATGGACCAGTTCGTCGCGGCGGGACGCACCGAAGAAGAGATATGCAGAATGGTAGGGGCAGACAGCCTGGGGTACATAAGCATCGGGGGACTTGTGGAGGCCATCGGGAAACCAGAGGGCGATCTGTGCATGGCATGCCTTGACGGCAGATATCCTGTTAGAATACCTGGCGGAACGCATCTGTCCCAAATGACGCTTGAGAACGGCCGCTGAGCCGTTTGTCCGTGCTCGCCTCTGTTCCGGCCGCGCCCCCTGTATTCAGGCCGCGAGAATTTCCGCGGGTCCCCGTATATATTATATTCTCGGTGGTATTTGCCCTTCCATGCCGACCTTCGACACAGTAATGTGCTTGGATCCCTCATCACACGGGGGAAAGGCGCCGGACCGTCGCACGAATATCCTTGGGAGGGGGCGGGAATGAGCGAACTTGTGCTGATACTCGACTTCGGCGGCCAATATAAGGAACTGATCGCTAGCACTGTCAGAGGACTGTCCATTTACTCCGAGATAATGCCGGGAGACATCAATGCTGATGAGATCCGGCGCCTGGACCCTGTCGGTATCATTCTGACGGGCGGGCCGAAGAGTGCGTATGCGCCCGGTTCGCCTTTATGCGATCCAGAGCTTTTCGGCCTGGGTATACCCGTTCTCGGCATATGCTACGGCATGCAGATGATGTGCCGCATGCTAGGTGGCGAGGTCGCTCCCGGCGGTGCGGGGGAATACGGGCGGGCCGCTGTGACCGTCCTGAGACAGTCAGCGCTGTTCGGCCGCACTGACAAGCCCTTCGACGCACTGATGAGCCACGGGGACGTGGTGACACGCCTCCCGGAAGGTTTCGTTATGACGGCTGCCACATCCTCCTGTGCCGCCGCCTGTGAGGATGCGGGGAGGAAGCTCTACGGCGTGCAGTTCCATCCTGAGGCCAAACATACAGACGGGGGGCGGGAGATCATCCGAAGATTCCTGTACGACGTCTGCGGCGCCTCGGGGGACCACAGACTGGAAGACTTCATGGATGATCAGATCAGATGTATACGGGAAAAGGTCGGAACCGAACGGATACTTCTCGCCCTGTCCGGCGGCGTCGATTCGTCGGTATGCGCAGGTCTGCTTTCCAAGGCCGTACCGGGGCAGCTTATCTGCGTTTTCGTCGATCACGGCCTCATGCGGCTGAATGAGGGGGACGAAGTGGAAAGGTTGTTCTCAGACCGGCAGCTTTCCTTCATACGGGTCAACGCACAGAAAAGATTTATTTCCAAATTAAAGGGGATCACTGATCCGGAGACGAAGCGGAAGGTAATTGGGGAAGAGTTCGTCCGTGTTTTTGAAGAGGAGGCCGCAAAACTCGGAGATATCCGCTTTTTAGCACAAGGGACCATATACCCCGATATAGTCGAATCCGGCGGCGGACATGGCGCGACCATAAAGAGCCACCATAATGTCGGGGGACTTCCGGACAACCTTGCGTTCGCAGAGATCATTGAGCCGCTGTCAGGACTTTTCAAGGACGAGGTCAGGGCCATCGGCAAAAAATTAGGACTGCCCTCATCCTTTGTAAAGCGCCAGCCGTTCCCCGGACCGGGGCTTGCCGTCCGCGTTATGGGCGAGGTTTCCGAAGATAAACTGGATATCCTGAAAAAGGCCGACGCCATCCTTAGGGAAGAGATCGACGGCATGAGAAAACGGCCGGACCAATACTTCGCCGTTCTGACCGATACCCGTTCGGTGGGCGTCAAGGGCGATGACAGGACGTACGACCGGGTCATCGCGGTCCGGGCCGTTACGACCGATGATTTCATGACATGCGATTATTCTCCGCTGTCTCACAGAACGCTGAACAAAATATCGTCGCGCATCACGGCCGAGATACCGTCCGTAAGCCGCGTGGTCTATGATATAACATCGAAGCCTCCGGCCACGGTTGAATGGGAGTGAACGGGCATTTACGAACAAATACCAGGCCCGCCGGCGTCGGGGAGGCCTGCTGTCATCTGTACTTCGGTCGCCTTTATGTGCGCAAACAGGGACTCGGGCCGCAATAAGGACCAGATCTGCATGAGTTCCGGATATTGGCCTCGCTGACGGTCGTCCATCCCAAAGTTAATAAAAAGCATCGCAATCTATTCTCATGGCATTGGACCCCCGATACAAAGCTGTCGGCTTAGACATGGACGGAACATTCATGTGCACTAAAATAGACTATGTCAAGCTGGCCAATGCCGTTTTTGACGAGCTGATGGAGATCGGGGTCCCGGAGCACGCTGTCGTCAGAACGGAAGGTACGGCCGGCGAACTGGAAAGCGGCATAGATTGGCTGAAGAGGAACGGAAGGGGGAATGATGCCCTTTCACTGCGCAAACGCATCGCGGGCCGTTCTACGATGATAGAAATGGAACATGCGGATGTATCCAAACCGTTCGACGGAGCGGCGGAGGCGGTCGGCGATCTGCGTAAGAAAGGCTATAAGACCGGCATATTGACAAAAGGGGGGCATTCATATGCCGAGTTCATACTCAGAAAGAACAATGTGCTCGACCTCTTCGACGTGATAATTGCCCGGGATGATTTTCCTGATAACGAGGCGAAGCCTTCCCCCAAAGCGATGGTCAATCTTGGTAACGCATTGGGGGTCAGACCCGAAGAGATACTCTTCATCGGCGACAGCAAAATGGATTGGCTTACGGCCAGAGACTCCGGCGCCGGATTTTACGGAGTGCTCACGGGCGGAAACACTCTTGAAAGCTGGAAAAGGATCGATCCGGACATACCCGTCGTTGAGGGGGTCGCATCGATCCTTGAAATGATCAAGTAAAAAGTTTATTCGGTCCCGTCGCCGAGCTTGTGGGTCCTGTCCGCATCTTTGCGGCGTTCGAGCTCATTGTATCTGAACCTCTTCTTGTTGTCCGCAAAGGTGGTGTTCGCGGGCATGAGTTTCTTTACCGCCTGTATCATGGCGCTGCCGATCCCCATGAGCTGTTTGCCCATCTTTATGCCGAACCTTGTCGTACCGCAGACCAGGTGTCCGGGGTTTATCACGTCGCGCGGGTCGAACTGCGTCTTCATCTCTCTCATGTATCTTACGGTGGCTGCATCGTGTATATTGTCCAGGTTCCATGCGAAGAACACACCGAATCCGGTGGTCCTTCCCCCGTACTTCACAGCCCTGTCGCCAAGATAGAAGTTGAACGCAAAAGCCGTCATTCCCAGCATGGACTCGTCGTCCTTGAAGTAATAAGGCATGAACATGGTCGTGTTGCGGTCCACTATCACGCCGATGACCCCTCCGGGCTCCATCTTCATCTTCTTGAAGCCGTCGTAACACTCGTCCGTGAACTCTCCCCATATCGAGACCGGAACAATGATCTCAGCGGGTATCTCTCCGACGCCGACCTTCCTCGCTCTGAACTCATAGCATCTCTCTTCCCATTCGTGCTCGGCTATGGAGTCGGCGATCCTCACTCCTCCGAGCTCCGCCGCGATGACATCCAGTTCCGCTATGTCCCGCTCGACAAAGTCTTTATCCCCTTGCAGCGTGAGAAGGAGAAGGTTCTTCGTGTCAGGCGCATGCACGCCCGCCTTCCTTTGGTTGGCGAAGTGCATCTCATCCGAGAAGGCCACATGCAGCGGCCTGATGCTGGGATGGTTTACCAGTTTCTGTATGGTCTCGTGCATGTCCTTCAGGTTCTGATAGCAGTAAGCCGTCGGCCTGATGACTCCCATTGGATAGATCCTGAAAGTGACCGTTCCGAATACGCAAAGCGTTCCCTCGGAACCGGAGAATATCTGGTTAAGGTTGTATCCCGTGTTGTACGATCCCATGTGACTGTCGCCCGTCTCGAGTATCGTTCCGTCTGAGAGGACCACTTCCATGTTCAGTATATTGTCCTTCGCCCCTCCGTATTTGTACGATCCGATACCCATCCCGTTTGTGGCGATCCATGCGCCCAGGGTCGCCGAGGGGAAGCTTGACGGGTATGATCCTATGATGTAGCCTTTTTTCATGCACGTTTCGAGCAGATTTTTCCATGTGCATCCGGCCCCCGCTTTCACGTACAGTTCCTCGGTGTTTATCTCCATGACCTTGTTGAATTTCGAGGACATGTCCACGACGATGCCCGCGTTTGTAGGCATGCATCCTCCCAGCCCCCACGACGAATTGCCTCTGGGGATCACCGGTATGCCGTGCCTGTGGGCGATCTTCACCACTTCGGATATCTGGCGCACTGACGACGGCCTCACTACCACGTCCGGAATGTTCTTGAACGCTATGCCCGCCTCCTTCGGCAGCGGCGCCATGTCCTTGCTGTACAATATCATGTCAACGCCGTTGGTGGTGACATTGCTTTTTCCGACCGCCTCCTCCAGGGCCGATATTATCTTCGGAGTGACCTCCCTCTCAAGGTTTGTTTGCTCTTTTTCCTCAAGCGAGGAGGGGTTCCATTTGAACGAGTCGAACTCCGGGGCCCTGCCTCCGAGCTTTGCCGCCTTTTCGACAAGAAGGCCGTCCGACGATATCACAAAGGCTGTGCTGCTGTCGGCGATGGTGCCATATGCCCTCCCGCCGCATGCGGTGATGAGGTCCTTCAGGTTCTTTACCGGAACTATCGCTTTAGCCATAGCAGATTTGGAACCGCATATCGCGCTGCACATCTTGCACGCATCCTCCTTGGCCGCCTTTACGGCCTGGATGCTTTCCATGATCGAATCCAGAGACCTTTCTTCCAGATCGACGGAACCCTCAGCGCCGTCCAATTCGAGAGCGATCATTTTATCTTCCGCGCACCAGGCTATGCTGCGCGGCTTTATGCTGGGGTGCTGGATGATCTTCTTGACCGCATCCTGCAAGCCTTCAATGGCGGCGAAACCATATGCGGCGAACCTGCTGACCCCTTTGGGGACCAATTTCAGTGTTACTTCGGTCACAACCCCAAGGGTTCCCTGTGATCCGGAGAACATCTGCGTGAGGTTGTATCCCGACATGTAGTAGCCTATGTTGTCGTACCCCGTCTCTATTATCGATGCGTCCCCGACCACCGCCTGAAGGTTGACGACATTGTCCCTGGGGCCGCCATATTTGTATGATCCGTAGCCGATTTGGTTCGACACCGCCCATGTTCCGACGGCGGATGACCTGTCGAAGGGGTATGAACCGAGTGAGAAACCTTTCTTCGAACATTCTTCAATCAGGGATTCGAACGTGCATCCCGCTCCGGCCCTTACGGTCATCGCAACGGGATCGATGTTTATTATTTTGTTGAGCTTCGACAGATCGACGAGTACTCCGCCGGCGTTCTTTGTTCCGTCCAGTGACCAGGAAGGGTTGTTGCTTGAGGCCACGCTGACTCCGTATTTCCTCGCAACGGCGATCACCTTGGAGATGTCCTCCGTATTGTCCGGCATTACGCATATGTCTGCGCTTTCGCACCTGCTGTCGCATATCTTGACATTCTCGTTTCCGATCATCATTCTGGTCGCTTCGATAAAATCTGCGTTCGCTTCCGGTTTGTTCCCATTCGATGAATTCATGACTTGCCCCCGTGCCCTTAAAGCGCGGCTTTGATTAAAAGCGGGTAGCGAATGATATATTATAAGGGTTGTGCAGATGGCATAGCTCACTGGCATCAGCCGCGTACATGTTGCCTGACATGCCGTATCAAACGAGGGTCGGAACGAAGTCTTTCCTCCGATCCCCCCTCCAAAAAGAAGAGGTGCGTGACACATTTACAGTCCGAACACCCGAATCCTTTCACGGCGCCCGCTCCTCCGTTCTTCTCCACAATGCCGACGAGCGCACATTCCGTCATTCCCGGCTGTACGGCCTCATACGCCTCGATCCTGCAGCATTCTTTTGTCAGATGATCAATGTGCCAGTGTGTCTTCTTGTTCTCAGAGAGATGTCTGCTTATCCTCTGGTCGAGACCATTCATCGCGCTGCCCACATAACAATATGTCCCCCTTTTCAGATCGACCATACCCAGAGCTCCCACTTTTACCCGAATGTCGGGGAGGTCGAATATCAGGACATACGTTCCTTTACGGATCATCCGCACCCTTTCTCTTCGAGTCTTCCTGCAGGACCTCCGACCGCGTCTTTATCCTGATGATTATGCTGCTGTCGTTGATCTTGGAAGGGGACAGCCTGCATATGTCTCCGATCCTGCGGCCGTATATCTCCATTTTTTCTATATTCTTATGATGCTCGTCGTACCCTATCTTGACCCTCAGGCCGTCCAGATGCAGGACGACCGGCGCGGGCCTGAGGCACATGTCGACCGGTTCGTACTCTTCGAGAAGCCGCTTTATCTCCGCCGGGTGTATGAAGAGAGGATCCTCATCCAGAAGCCTTTTCTTATCCTTCAGGACCTTTTCCACATTGTCGGCGATCTCATCCAGCTTCTCCCTTTCCGGAGGGGTCCTCATTCTTGCCGCCTTCCTTCCGACCCCGTGCACGACCGCGTCGCACTTCCCCTCGGCGCCGTCCGGTTTCGGACCGGATACCAATATTGTCGGCACCTTCACGCCGCTGAGCAGGTCCATCTTCGCCTCTACGCACGCTTTGAAATTACCCAGCGAGAATATTGCGGCGTCGTACTCGTCGACGATCATCTTCTCTTCCATGCTTATCTGGGCGGTCAGTTTGCCTCTCCCTCTCGCAAGCCCCATGACAACGGTGATCGCGCCCTGTCTCCTGAGGTGCTCCGCGATGTCGCATATGGGATGCGGCATATGGTGCCGTCCGAGGGTCGGGCCCACGACCGCTATCTCGGTCCCCGCCAGCGGAACGGCCCTGACCTCTCCGCCTATCTCTTTGCAGAATTCCGTTATTGAATTCCGGTCCTCTTCCGGTATGGACATTGTGATCGTCATCATCTGTGAGGACCTTGTCTTCTGGATGATGACCCCTCCGACGTCCTCTACGAGTTCGATGAGCTCTTCCGCCCTGTATACTCCCCCGTCGTACATCAGGACCTCAAACATCTTTTCCACCTTCCGTCATTTTCCTGTGGAAGCCCATGCCTTCTTCCAGCATATGGGGCTCGAATACCTCTTCGGTGGCCACCACGGTTATCACCGGCCCGTCGATGTATGTTTGGCGGTTCCTGATGCCTTCCGGCATCGATCTCCATATCGATCCGACGATCTCCTTCATGTACTCCTCCCCTGACGCCACCACGATGGATCCCACCTCGTTCTCCGGCGCGCCGTCAACTTCCATGTCGAACCTTGTCTGCTGCCTCACGCTGTCCCTGCCGAATCTTGCCCACAGCTCCCTCAGGATGTCGGGGGCATATCTCTCGTCGGTGATGGTGATGTGGATCGTACCGCCCTCCGTCCGGATGTTGGAAACGTCGGCGACTGTTCTGCTGGCGGGCTCCGTCCTCAGCCTTATCGAAAAGATGAACAGAGGTATCTCCGGTCTGAGGACCAGCAGGGCCTTCTCCATCTGGAAGGCCTTGCCTATATCGGACATTATCTCCCTGAACAGGTTCTCGTACGACGCCGCTCCGAACTTGTCCTCCGCTACCGTCTCTATGTCCATCCGCACACCTCAAAGGAACCCTGAGCTGAGCAGCGCTCCGCCGAGCGCCCCTATATACTGGGAGTTGGGAGGAACGATCGGCCTCTCGCCGAGCACCTCGCCCACGGCGGTCACCAGCCCGGATATGAGGGATGTTCCGCCCACCTGTATTATCGGGCGGCGGACGTCTATCTCCTGCAGCTGCTGTTCATATACCTGTTCGGCGACCGAGTGACAGGCGGCGGCGGCCACGTCCTCAAAGGATTTCCCGTCGCTCAGAGTGGTCACCAGGTCCTGTATCCCGAACACTGAACAATATGAATTCATCTTCGCGTTGCGCCAGTTCCCTTTATCGGCGAGCTTGCCGAGGTCCTCGATCTCGATCCTCAGTCTCTTGCATGTCATCTCCAGGAAACGTCCGGATGCGCCGGCGCATATGCCTCCCATTGTGAAATTGTCAGGGACCCCGTCCCTTACGGTTATGGCCTTGTTGTCCATCCCTCCGATGTCCAGTATGGTGGCCTCCCCCCGCTGCCTGTCGGCAAGCCACACGGCGCCCTTCGAGTTCACTGTCAGTTCCTCTTGGATCAGCTTTGCGTTGAAGTGTTTGCCGAGGGTGTATCTCCCGTACCCGGTAACGCCCAGCGCCTCTATCTGTTTGAGCTCTACGCCAGCCTCCTTCATGGCATTCCCGAGGACGGCTGTCGCCGTCTGGACCACATCCCCCGACGGGGTCCAATCCTTCCCTATGATCTTGTTGTTCTCCATTACCACTGCCTTGGTGGTGCTCGATCCGGAGTCGACGCCCGCCGTCAGCCCGGTCTGCCTCTCTCTTGCCAGAACGTCCTTCCTTGTCACTATTGTGACCAGGGCCTCCATTCTGGTAAGCAGCTGCGCGGCTTTGAGCCTCTCGGTGAACGAGTATGTGACGACCGGAAGCTTCGTGTTCTCCTGGATGAACCGTCTAAGTTCATTCCTTACAAGCGCGGCCTCGGCGCATCTGAAGCATGTGGTTATGAATACCGCGTCGGCGTCATATCTCTCGTCGGCGAGACGGGCCGCCCTCGCTATCATCAGTTTCAGCTGCGGTGAGCGGGGGTTGAAGCCGAACCTTTTCACGGCCTCGTTCACATCCGCATAGGACACATCGGGATAGACCACTTTGGCCCCGACCGAACGCGCCGCCTTCTCCACCTCATACTGGACGCTGCTGTACTCGGTCCCGCATGACAGTTGTGCGATCTTTATCATTTGAGTCCCTCCAGGAATTCCTTCATGAGGCCGACGGCGGCCTTAGCTTCTTCCTCGTTCTCGGGGTATTTGATAGTCAGATACGGGATCCCCCTCCGGCGTATCAGATATTTCACCATCTCGTTGGACCTCTCGCACCCGACGCATCCGAAGTTGAAGGCCGGCTCCAGCATTGACACCGCGGCGTCCGCCTCGTCGATCAGCGGGCCCCAGAGCGCGAGCCTCCCTCTTATTCCGGAGGGGACCTCGATCCCCGCATACTTGAGGCCTCTGACCACATCGTCCAGGGTGACGTTCATCGGCGGCATGTCCAGTTCGGCCATGTCTATCCTTTCTTGGATCGGGGCCATCGCGGCCAAGGGCTCATGCCCGAATCTCTCTACCAGATCGAACAGGATAAGGCTGTTCGGCGGATCTATGAATACTTTCATCGGCTTGCCTCACATATCTTTTTGAATTCTTCTGCTGGAAATTTCTCTTTTTCCTTTGGGACCTCGAAACCGTCTCCTCTGTCGCAGCTCTGTAAACCATGCTGTATCATGGGAAGGGCCTCCCATTCCGCTTCCAGCTGTGCGAACCCGGGCCTTGTGCCGTGCTGCGCGCGGCACCTCCTCGGGTCCCCTGCGGGGTACGCCCTTACTTTTGAATAGACATCATAGGGATACTTTTCCCTTATTGCCGCCAGCACTTCCCTGACGGGCGCTCTGGGGCCCTCCAGGACCGTTCCGTAGCATGTCTCTTTAGCCGTCACTTCCTTCCCCATCGCATGCATCTCCCTGACCAGCTGGTCAGGCGTTATCATTGAATTGGGGGATATCATGATTATCCTGGTCTCCCTTTCCTCGCTCATCGTTTCTCCTCCACTATGTAGATGATCTCTTCTTCCTCTGTCTCACCCAATTTGGCGAGATCGCCGAGGAACCTGCCGACAAGGTTCGTTCCGTACGGCTCTTCTCCCGTAGGGCCGTATTCTTTGCTGTCCCCGAGCCTGACCCCGATGAGTCCGTGGTGCGGCCTCGACTGGTTCGTTATCCCGATGTCTCCTTTTTTGCATTTTTTGAACGGTTCCTGGGGGAAAAGGTTCTTCGATCTTTCCTCGTCCCCGTAGAACGTTACCATCGGCATCCCGGGGAACGAGAACTGCGTCTTGAGCGTGCCGACCGGCTTATGGCTGAGGCCGGTGACCTTTCTGAAATAATAGACGTCGCTTTGGCGGGACTCGTCCAGCTGTATCCTGAACACCTTCTCCTTCGGAACGCCGAACGTCTCTACAAGCCCGTCCGATATCGCCTTGAGCGTTGCCTCCGGGGCCTGGTCAACTATGACCGCATCGTCGGATGCGTTACCGGTCCTCTTCTGTTTCAGACCAAGCTCCAAAAGGAATTTTTCCCCCTCCGACTGCGTCATGCCCACCGAGAGGGCCCTCACCGGCTCCGTGACCACCGTGACCTTGTCTCCCTTGGCGGCCTCGGATATTATCCCTATCCCCCTCGCTACCGTCCCCGCGCTGTTATGCGCCGGACTGGACTGCCTCCTTTCTTTGTAGAAGAGTATGTGTCCTGTGCCGTGTCCCGTGTTCCTTACCGCTACGCTCCCTTTCTCCCTGGTGGAGTGGCTCTCGTCCGGTATCTTCACATCCAGATCGTCGCTGCATCCCGTCAGCGTTCCGGACGAGTGCGTGATGTTGACATACCCTTTCGAAGCTATCGCCAATATCTGCTCTGCGGATGCCGGGGACCCTGCGTCAAGCTTTATCAGAACGTTCGTGTCTATCGAATAACCGGCCTCCAGGGGATGTTCCGGATCTTTGGTGACGATTATGTTCTCGCTGCTTGCCTCGGAGACTATCGGCCGGATCCCGATCAGTTCCTCCCCCTCGGCCATCGCCTCCAGTACATGTCTCCCGAGGGTCACCCTCCCTATGTTGCCGATATTGGCGCCGTAGGATCTGACATGGTCCTTCTTTGCGATCATCATATAAGTGGTGTGATTATCGAACCCGCCGAGCGTGAAGAAGCAGTCATATCTCCTGTACTGCCTTTCCGCCCTGTCCATGGGGATGTCCGTCGGGAAAGAGCCAAAGGCCACTATCTCCCTGGTGGACCATCTTGTGGTCGCGCCTTTTATCTTTGATATCGAGGACTTCCAAAGTTTCGCGCCGTCGGTATCGTCAAGGTGGATGACCATCGATCCTTTCGACGTCAAAAGCTCGAAGTCGTCCGTCTCCTCGACCAGCCTCTCGGTGGAGAGGCGGATCGATATGATAGAATCGGGATAATGGGCCTCGCCCTTCACGGCGTCCTTGAGCACCGCGCCGTCCTTCAGGTCCTTGTCCTTCCCGTTCACGATGACCTTCATGTCACTCATCACCCCGGGGCGGCAGCGCTTTCTGCACCTTAGAAACTATCTCGTCCAGCTTATCCTGCGGCGCGGTCACTCCTCTGATGACTCCCGTCACGATCTCTTTTATCTCCCCGCGGGTTTTGATATCCTCATCGGAAGGCATGACCCTCTTCGTCCTTATGCCGATGGCCGCAAAGTCCTCATAATCCACCGGCGCCTGCGCTACCACCACCGCCGGGATGTCCACATTCCTCAGGATCAGTCTTGCTTTGTATATTATGTGCTGCCTTACGTTGCCGAGGTGTATTATCGCAAGCTTGTATTGCTGTATCCTCTCGACCTCTATCGGATCAAGACCGAAGTAAGAGGTCGTGGTCATGTCGGGCGCATCGGCCGGCACCCCGGAACCGGCGTTCACGACAAGGACGCTCGTGTCTATGCCTTCTTCTCTCAGAGCGTAGGTTATCTCGCAGACCGGCTTGGTTATATGCCTCCTTCCGGGGCCCATCGCCACCACCACGACGTCCATGCCGCTTTCGGATATCGTCGCCCTCTGCGCCATTCCCCCGCCGACGCCCAGGCCCATCGACTCCCTGCACTCAACGAAACTTAGGTGCCTGCCGATCTGTTTTTTCATAGGATCAACTCACTGCTGCCTGTCGAACTCGCTGATTATCTTGTCCGGCGAGCCTATGTCGACGATCTTGCCGTTCTTGATGAATGCGGCGCGGTCGCAGCAGTTCGTGATGAAATCCATGTCGTGGCTCACGACGACGAACGTCTCGTCCAGCGTATCCCTGGCTTTGAGCACGGACTTCGCGATTATGACCTTGGTGATCGGATCCATGGTGCCGGTCGGCTCGTCCAGGATTATTATCTTCGGCTCTTTGATGAGCACCTGGGCGAAGGCTATCCTCTGACATTCGCCGACGCTCAGCGAATCAGGGTATGCGTAAAGTATCTTCTCCATGTCCTTTTTCGGGAAACCCACGCTGAAGAGCACCTGTATGGCCTTCATCTTCGCAAGTTCGGCGGGCATCTTCATCCCAATGGATGTGGAAAGATTCTGAAGCACCGTGTCAAATGGATAGAGGGTATACTCCTGGTGCAGGAACCCTATGTACGGCGTGGCCCTTCCTTTGCCGGCGAGCCCGGCCTCCGACATGTCCACCCAGTCGTCCCCTATCCTTACTTTCACTTTGCCGGAGGTTGCGGGTGTCATTCCCGCTATCATCCTTGACGTGGTGGTCTTACCTGCTCCGGACAGCCCCACCAGCGCGAATATCTCCTTTTCTTTGATATCGAGGCTTATGCCGTCGACCGCTTTGACCACTCCTCTCGAAACGGAGAAGTAATGCTTTATAGCGTTCTCCAGAACGATGAGGGGTTCGCCCACTTCCTTTCCGGCGGACTTTTCGAAGCGGTATTCTTCCATGAACTTATCCGTTACTTCCCTCGGGTTCCCTTCCATAATGACATTGCCCGCATCCAGCCACAAGGCGTGGTCGGACATCTCAACGACCGCTTCCGGCCAGTGCGACGCCAGGACCATGCATATGTTGTGTTTCCTCACATACTCCACGAGTCTTTCGTGGATAAGCGCCGAGGTGTAGGGGTCCAATGTTCCGGTCGGCTCGTCCGCCAAGAAGAACAGCGGCTCTTTGGCCAGTTGTCTGGCCATCACGATCCTCTGCTTCTCCCCTCCGGACAGGTCCCTGGCTATGTGCGTCGCGCGGTGGGTCATGTTGACAAATTCCAGCAGCGCGACCGCCTTGTCCACGCGTTTCGGGTCGTTTGCGTCCAACGCCTCCAAGATGTTCTCCACCACGGATTTGTCTCCGAACAATGCGAATGTCCTCTGTATCATTATCGCTATGTGGCCTTTGAGCTCATCCCTGACCGGGTCATGTTCTTTCAGGCCCCAGAAATCTATGCTCTCGGCTTTGGTCTCTGCGCCGCATTTCGAGCATTTGGCGCCGGAAACGGGAAGGTCCATGTTACCGCATTTGGGGCAGCGGTTCACGTGATACAGTATGCGTCCGGAGTCCGGACCGTATCCCTCGCTGCCGCGGATCATGTGGATGAGTACGCTTTTTCCCGCCGCGCTCTTCCCTATTAGTCCCAGCACCTTCCCTGTCGAGATCTTTGCGCTTACGTTGTTAAGGACGGTTCTTCCGTTGAAGGTCTTGGTCACATTCTCAATGGTCAAAAGATCGACCGGCTCTACCATGCACTGACAAAGCCTACAAAAGATATAAAGTGTGGTGAGACGCGGTCTCTCATCCGCATGCGTGTGCGCGTGTACATTCCGCATCCTTTCCGCTCAACTCATAGAAAAGTGATAATGTCCCACAGCACAGGTCGTTTAAAGCTGTGGGTCTACTGCAGATAACAACTCCATCCGCAACGGGATCCTAACACGACAGCGGAACGACCATACAAAACGGATCGACGGAGCAGGGTCGGGAATATGGTGTTTTCCGGTGATCACAGAGACCGGGGAAACCGAATTACCCAATGTAGTTCTTGGTGCGGCCGAGGTCTGTGACGAAAAAAGGATCGTCCTTACGCATATTCTCCGTCAGCGTCCTGGCTTGGTCTGGGTCTGCGATTACCGCATCCAGCTCCGGCTGCGTTATGCCGACCAGCTGCAGGAAGTCCAGCCGCCCGTACAGAGTATCCGTTCCCGACAGTTCCGGATCATTGATCACTAGCAGCCCGGTCAGCTTGGTGTCTGATTCCGCTTTGATGGGGTTGCCGCCGCCGGATATGTACTGCATAGGCTCCAGGAACCTTTTTGACGTGTAGGTATAACGGGCCAGTTTCGACAGCACATCGATGGCCCACATGAAGTCCGCTTCTCCGCAGGACGGCAGCCGGATCGTCATCTCATATCCCCATTTGCTCCATTCTCCGCCAAAGGACTCCTCATTCGTATAGAGTTCCGACATGCCGTAGGTCACTATGTGCACATGCCCGTGCGGCGATTCGTACACGCTGTACCCGTCCAGGTACTGGTCGCCGCCCATGATGGCCCTGGCGTGGAAGTGCGTACCGAAGTGCCGCGGCTTTTGATCCCGATAGATCGGTTCAAGACACGCGTCGATGGCTTCCCAGCCTGGAGCCCAGTCGTCCTGCTCAGCCGCTTTTTTCTTATATTCTTCCAGATCCATGGCCTTTCCCCCTAGTATGTTCTTTTCAGATGCGCCGTTATACATATGCACGATTAAATAGAATCGACTGTCGGCGGAATATATTACTAGCCGTGTTAGGCGGCGTCTCCGGAGACCGGCGCGCCGGCATCATGTTCTTTATTGTTTTTCTTAAAAACGCAAGCGTTATTCTCAAGGTCCGGAAGAAAGGGCTGTGCGTCTCCATATATTCCGTAATCTGCGGGACGTTACCTTTTTTAGGTTGGATGTTATATACAACCATGATGGCATACAGGAATGCTTCCAGGCTGGGGGGGCCGATACCAAAGTTCGGAGATTACCATGTATGGAAGACACTATACTGCATAAGCCGGGAGAGCCCGCTGGGCAGGAAGAGCCTTGCATCCTTTTTGGATATAGGAGAAGGGAGCACAAGGACGATATTGAACATGTTGCATGAGGACGGGCTGATCGCCATCAACAAAAACGGCGTCTCCCTCACCAAAGAAGGCATGGATACTTGGAAGGCTATCCGGATGGATGTGCACAGTGTCAGCCTCCCCGAGCTGACCATCGGCAAGAAGGATTGTGCGGTCAGGGTCCCCGGCGCCGCCGTGAATGTCAAGTTCGGATGCGAGGAGAGGGACGCTGCTATAAAGAAGGGGGCGGTAGGTGCGACCACGCTTGTCTGCTCCAAAGGCGTGCTGATATTCCCCGGCTCATACTATCCGGTGGACAAGGCCGTGGAGGCCGCTCTCAGGGGCTGTTTCGACATCAGCGACGGGGATGTGGTGATCATCGGCACAGCCTCCAGTACAGAGGCGGCGGAGCTGGGCGCGGTGACCGCCGGCCTGGATCTCATGGGCGGGCTGCATATACGGCGCGAGCTTGACGACGTCCTCACGCAGAGGAGCACGGGGAGCGAGCTTCTTTCCCTTGCCTTCGCGATACACGATTTGGTGGGAGGCCTTCCCGTCTGTGCGAAGAGCAGGGACAACCTGGGTATAAGGATAGAGAACGAAAAGGTCATCGACAACGCATACACCGGCGCGGTCCTTGAGGAAGTAATTAATGCAGGTACCACTATAAGGAAGGTCGCAATATCCGGACCTTATAAAGGAATAAGGGTCATCGTGACGCCGATAGAGCTCGACAACAGAGTGATAGCGGCGATAGGTGTCGTTGACATCAGGAGCATGGCCGGAACAAACAATTTGATCAGATTAAGGAGTGATGAAGAATGAGCGATGAGTGCAAGGTCACTGTGGACGCAGGCGTATGCAAGATGAAAACTGTCATTACGGCAAAGGCGAACCCCGACACAGGGATGGTCGATATCGACATACAAAGCGACTGCCCCAATATACTAAAGATGTCCTGGACCCTCAAGTCCGTATGCCCCTATACCGAGGTAGAAGAAGAGATGAACAAGACCGAGGTCTACAAGCATGCGAGCGACTGCATACCGCACGCCGCCTGCCCCGTGCCCTGCGGCGTCATAAAGGCCATCGAGGTCGCCGGTGATCTAGGTCTGAAAAGGGACGTCACGATAAAAGTAGAATGAACGGCGTCTCCCACAACAGCGGTGGCGATGCCGTCCCATTATCGGTCTCTCATCGTTAACTGTTTATAATTATTTTCCATCCTATTATTTATGAAGGAAGAAACCACCTGTAAACCTTTGGAAATAATAAGGAATATGAGGGGCGTCGTGAACGCGTTCTACCTTAACAAAGAGATCCTTGACCAGATGAAAAAAGAAGAGGAGAAGGTCACGGCCATGGGCAGCATAGCCGTGCGCAACGAAGGGTTCAGCGAGGCGCTCGGAAAAGAGCACGTCATCGCGATAATAAAGGACCCCCGTTTCAGGCCTCCTCCCGAGCCCACGGTGGTCCTGATATCCGACAAAGGAGAGGTCATGGGGCTGGAGGTATTTCCCTTCAATGCGAAAGAATATCTGGGCAGAGAGGATGTCGTATGGCTTTCGGATGCATTTGTCCTGTTCCCGAACGTCAAAGGGATGGGCGGGGAGAACTTCATCATGCCTCCCGTATCGTTCCCGGAGCTGAACGAGGGCAACGGCTGCAAGGATGTAATCTCATGCAGCCCCGCGCCGACCTGCGATCTGATGATGAGAACATACTACAAACTTCAGGACGATCCCAGGCTGGCAAGCGTGCTTGTGGGGTATAACGACCTCTGATACCCTATGCGGTTAAATCAGATGACAGTAATCCTGCCGCACTCATGATGCTGAACAGATGCCCCAAATATTCGCCAGAGACGGGGATTAGGATAATCCCTCCCGAAAAGACCCTGGAAAGAGTTCTCCCTATACTTCCGCAGGTGGGAATATGCGATCCTGAAGACATCACTCCCCTTGACAATATTGGGATCCCGGTGTTCGCGGTGGACCGCCCAGGAGCCTCAGCGGGGGCGGTCAAGAACTACAACGGCAAAGGTGCTACCCCGGAGCAGGCGAAGGCGTCTGCCGCGATGGAGGCCATGGAGAGATACAGCGCTGAGCAGCGGGATACTGACGAACTTGTATACGGGACATTTGAACAGGCCAAGAAAGTGGGCCTTACGGTGGACCCGAAGGACCTTATCCTTCCAAACAGGACGCTTGACATATATGACACGGCAGAGATAGCCTGGGTCGAGGGGTTCGAGATGTTCAGGGGATCGCCCATATGGGTCCCCGCGTGCGGCGTTTTCCATCCCTATTTCCCCGACGGTGACCTTCCGCTGTTCAGGTACCACACCAACGGCATCGCCGCAGGTAACACCATCGAAGAAGCGATACTGCATGCACTGTTCGAACTTATCGAAAGGGACGCCTGGTCAATGGCGGAGGAGCGGGGCAGGGCATTTGCCGACGTCGTTTTGGAAGAGGATTCCCTGCCGGGAAGACTTCTGAAGAAGATGGAAGATAAAGGCATAAAGATCCATCTCAAAGACCTTACACATGATATAGGGATCCCGACCATCGGCGCGGCCGCTGATGACACCGTTACAAAGGACCCGGAGCTTCTTACGATCGGCGTCGGAACCCACCTGTCCCCTGAGATAGCCTGCATAAGGGCCATCACCGAAGTAGCGCAAAGCAGGACTACCCACAAACACGGCGTGAAGGGCAACGCGAGGCTGCTGAAGATAGCGAAGGACATGGGATACGAGAAGGTCAAGACCGTGAACACGGTCTGGTATACGGATCTTGAGGAGAAGGTCCGCCTGAAGGACATGAAGGACCTTTCCACCCCTTATGTTCTGGACGACATAGAGGTCGTCCTCGACAGGCTTGTGAAAACAGGGTTCGACATGGTCATCGTTTCCAACCTTACCAGACCTGAGGCGGGAGTACCTGTGGTAAGAATGACCGTTCCGGGCCTTGAGGTGTCGACCATGGACCCGGAGAGAGAAGGCGCCAGGCTCCGCGGCATGTGGCCTTCGTGAGCGGTGTCCCGAGACCTACGATCTGCGTAAACCATCGCGGCATAACCGCCGCGTCTTCACGTGGATCTTTCACAGTTCCCGGAAAAACCGGGGGCCTATAAAGCTGATTTCGCGACCGGGGACTTGTTTATTAGTCATGAGGAAAAAGACATCTTTGCAAGCTCGCGGAAGGAATTCTTTTCAGAAGTAATAAAGCGACCCCCATATATCCAAAAATAAGTAGGAAAGCATATATTATATATATTTTAAAGGGGTATCAAACTGTCATAAAGCCAATCGTCGCGTCCGGCAGACATTTTCTGGACCCAGTCCGCGAACGGCTCGATCATGGAGGGTAAATATGCACAGTAATTCAAAAAATAAGAAGGGCATGTATGTCCTGCTGGCGGCGGTAATGGTCCTTGCCGCCGTGCCCGTTGCCGCGGTTTCGGCGGCTGAGGAGGACATTTCGTTTGTAAACAACTTCGGAGGCTCTGGCGGCGATTACATTAACGCGGCGGCGGCTGCACTAGACGGCGGCTTCATCGTCGTCGGGACTTCCGACAACAGCTCCCTCGGCAACGGCGACTGGTCAAGCACAACCGGAAAAGGCGGCAATGACGCCACCATAGTGAAGTACGACAAGGACGGTGCAATAGAGTGGCAGGATAACTTCGGCGGCTCGGGTGCCGATTACTTTTACGGGGCGACGGCTGCACTAGACGGCGGCTTCGTTGCTGTCGGGTATTCCGCCACTGGCTCCTTCAGCGGCACTGGCGACTGGCCGGCCGGGAGCGGAAAAGGCGGCAATGACGCAATCATAGTAAAGTATGACGAGAACGGCACAGTGGAATGGCAGAAGAACTTCGGCGGCTCGGGTAACGATGTCTTTCGCGAAGTGACGGCTGCACTAGACGGCGGCTTCGTTGTTGTAGGGTATTCTGTCAGCGCCTCCTTCAGCGGCACGGGCGACTGGCCGGCCGGGAGCGGTAAGGGGGGCGATGACGCCATCATAGTAAAGTACGACGAGAACGGCATAATCGAATGGCAGAAGAACTTCGGCGGCGCCGGTAGTGATTTCTTTTATGGAGTGGTGGCTGCACCCGACGGCGGCTTCGTTGCTGCCGGGAGTTCCGCCGCCGGCTCCTTCAGCGGCACTGGCGACTGGCCGGCCGGGAGCGGTAAGGGGGGCGATGACGCCATCATAGTGAAGTACGACGAGGACGGCATAGTCGAATGGCAGAAGAACTTCGGCGGCACTGGCGGCGATTACTTTTATGGATTAGCGGCTGCACCCGGCGGCAGCTTCGTCGCCGCCGGGTATTCCGCCGGCACCTCCTTCGACGGCACGGGCGACTGGCCGGCCGGGAGCGGAAAAGGCGGCAATGACGCCATCATAGTGAAGTACGACGAGGACGGCGTAGTCGAATGGCAGAATAACTTCGGCAGCACGGGCGCCGATTACTTCCAAGATGTGGCAGTCGCGACCGACGGCGGCATAGCCGCCGCCGGGAGTTCCGCCAGCACCTCCTTCGACGGCACGGGCGACTGGTCAGGTGTGACCGGAAAAGGCGGCAGTGACGCCATCATAGTGAAGTATGACAAGGATGGCGCAGTAGAGTGGAAGGACAACTTCGGCGGCTCCGGCAGCGATGGCTTCTATGGTGTGGCGGCGGTGTCCGGCGGCGGTTTCGCCGCCGCGGGGTATTCTCCCAACGCCTCCTTCGGCAATGGCGATTGGTCAGGCGTGGCCGGGAAAGGCACCATTGATGCCATAGTTGTGAAATATGGAACTGAACCCTTCGTCCCCGTCACAGACATATCAGGATTGCCGTCCTCGATGGCGGCGGGGGCCACCATTGCTCTCACAGGCACCGTGGTGCCCTCCGATGCCACCAACACGGTCATCTCGTGGTCCGTGAAGAGCGCTGGTTCGACAGGAGCGACGCTCGCCGGCGCAAATCTCACAGCCTCCCACTCAGGAACTATAGTCGTCACCGCCGAGATAACAGACGGCACGGCTCCGGGCGTGCCTTTCGTGAAGGACTTCACCATCACAGTGACGGCTCCTGTTACACCACCATCGGATCCCTTTATTCCGGTGACTAACATAATAGGGGTGCCTTCTTATTTAACGGTGGGGACGTCGATCACCCTGACGGGGATAGTGACCCCTTCCAACGCAACAAACCAGACGATCAAATGGTCGCTTAAGAGCGACGGGGGCACCGGTGCCTCCCTCAATGGCAACACGCTGACGACCAATAAGGCCGGCGTTGTGGTGGTCACCGCCACGATAGCGGACGGCAAGGCGCCGGGCACTCCCTTCGTGAAGGACTTCTCCATCACGGTGAGTAGCCCTGTTGATTCCAAGCCCGGCTCCACAGGCATCTCGATCCCCGACGCGTGCATCTGGTTGGTAGCAATTCTTGCAGTGATCGCCCTCATCGGGATATTCTTCATAATTCTTTTTGCCAAGAGGAGAAAGGATGAGGAGGAAGAGAATCCCTGATCATCCGTCAAACATATTGATACCGCCGGCGGGCATCCGCCGGCGGCATTTTCTTACTATCGGAAGACACGTCAACATGCGTCCCGAACCCACCGCACGGTCAGTGTTCATACGGGCTTTGCAGAAAGCATGTCAAAAATAAAAGGGAAATGGAAATGGTTTAGCCGCCGCCGCTGGGTGTGAAGCGCCTTATGTCCACCTCTTCCTCCGTCCTGCGGAGTTCTTCGATGGCGGCCTCGGCGCCTTCCCGGCCTGCGGGGCCTTTCTCGCGTTCTTTGTAGGACACCTCAACATACTCCGACGGGTCTGCGGTCTTAAGGTACTCGGCGTCATAGTACAGTCCGGTCAGGTCCAGTTTTACCCAGGCCCTTCCGTCTCTTTCCCTGATGTCCGTTACCTTTCCGACCGTTGACGTCGGGATGTATTTGAGTATGTCCCCCACCATCATCGGGATCAGCCTTTGATGACCGCGGTCCTCTCGCCGGCCGGGACGAACTCTCTGAGTCCGCCTCTTCCGATCTCCTTCGTCACGTTGGCGAAGTCGAAGATCAGGCTGGGGTCGGCGAATGCGACACGTATGTACGGGTTTGCAGTGAACGCGTCTCCGCGAGCGACGTGGGGCGCCTTTGCGATACCTGCGTATCCGCAGAGGTGACCGACGTTCATCGCGTAGTTGGGGTAGTTGGGGCCTCTGAGCTCAGCAGGCAGACCCTCGTCGGATCTGTATGCGAAGGAGTTGGCGGAACCGCACTGGTCCTGCAGGTCGTACCCGTAGAATCCGAGCCTTCCGGTCCTCTCCTTGTGCTGGAGCATTGAAAGGTACCACATGTTCAGACCGCAGTCCGCGATACCGGTCGCCATCGCTCCGGCGATACCGGTCGTCGCAGCGGCGACTGTTGCCCTCTGGGATCCGCCGAAGTGCGTCTCCATGATGGCCGGGTATCTCTCGTACATCTCCAATGCATACGCGTTGATCTCGTCTCCGAGCTTCATGAGCTCGTCGTATTTCGTGGGGTCGAGCTTGCAGAATCCGCCGTACTTGTCCTTGATCACATCTATCGCGTGGTAAACGTAGTCGTCGAGGATGTTGTCGGTGTATGCAGCAGTTGCGTACTGCGTGAAACCGACACCGCCGGACATGTATCCGCCGAGATATATCTGGTCGAATATGGCCGCGCCGAGACCTACCGTCTCCAGGACCGCTCTTCCGGGGTCGTCCGGGTAGACACGGTCAGACTGTATCATGTCAGCGAAGAATCCGAAGGGTATTCCGCCGGGTTCGTTGGGTCCCCTTGCGCGCCTTGCGGGCATCATCGTACCCATGTTGATCGACTGGTGTTTCGCGGAGTACGCGAAGTCTGCGATCGCTGCCTCTCCCGCCGCGAGTTTGTAGGACGAGATGAAAGCCATAGAGATCTGCATGGCCGCGTGCCTCGAAACAGTTGCGCCGTCCATGAGCCTTCCGACGATGGTCGGAACGCGGACCGCCTGCATCAGGGTCTTTCCGATGGCCTTCTTCAGCTGTTCTGCCTGGGCCTTGGGGAAGAGCTTGTTGATGTCGATGACGAACCTCTTGTCGATCTCGTCGATGAGCTCGTCGTCTCCGGAGTACACTTTAACGTACGAGTCGTACACCAGTGCGGGGTTGACCTCCGCCATGTGCTCCTGAACGATCGCTCCTCCGGGCATCGTGTGGTTGACCGCCTCGAGATAGTTGTTGATCGTCTCGGGGGTGACTTCCTTTCCGAGCCTCTTCTCGATGGTGTTGTGCGGGGAATCCAGTCCCACGAGTATGGTCCTCCTGATGTCGTCCCATGCCTGCTGGATCGCGGCGTTGTTGACGCAGTGGAGGTCGTCCGCCTCTACGTATATGTCGGTGTGCGACAGCTGGTAGGGCATCCATGCTCTCTGTCCGAGCGGGACACCGATGTCCTCGTTCATCATCGGGAAGCCGCGCTTCTTGGCGATCGCCTGGGCCGACTTCTGGAATTCGACCTTGCTCTTGGACTGTTTCCATCCTCCGTAGATGTAGTATTTTGTCTCCATGTCGGTCGGGTCTTCTTTGAATTTCTTCTTGACCGCGTCCATGAAAAGCTTCTCTTTCTGTTTGGCTGCCATGTTTACACATCCTTTACATTGAAGGGCTGGTAACCGCCGAGCGTCCTGAGTTTGTGGATCCTGAGCCCGTATGCGGTGACCTCTTTGTCATCCCTCATGTCTACCCCGTCTGCCCTGAAGATTGTCGTCCTCTTCTTGAGGTCGGCCATCGATGCCGGCTTGCCGAGGGATATCTTTCTGTCGAGGGGTACTGCGACCTGGTCTTTAACGTACACAACCTCTTTCTTGTCCTTGTCCCAAACATATCTCTGCCAGGCGTCGAACATCAGTCCGTTCTCGTCGAGACGGCACGCGTGTCCGTGGACGGTTGCGCCTCTGATACCTGTCAGTGCGGGGTCGAAGGTCTCGTTGTCGATCATCTCTTTGGCGAGTTTCTCAAGGTCCCTCTCCCTCATTTCAATGATCTGCCTTCCGGACAGTGTTCCGGTGTCAAGGCCTCTGTACCTCGAAAGGTACATCCATGCCCTCTGGTACGGGGATATGGGTGCGAAGTAGACCGAGTCAGTGAACTGTATGTACCTGATCCTGTCTCCTTTCTTTGCTCCATCTATCGGCACGACGAGCTTCCTTATCGGGCAGTCGGGCTCCTTTCCCTCCTCGAGCGGGGGGTGGATGGATTTGTAGTCCTCTCCTGGCTGGCGGTGTCCCATGATCCTGACAACGTCGTCCATGGAGATATCGCGAAGTTTCTTCAATTTTACCTTAGGGTCCATCACTTTCTTCCTGTTCTTGGCAGGGGATGTTGTTCCGGGGTAGAACTGTCTTTTATATGTTGACATATTTTTCACCTTTATTTGTAATCTCTGAGTGTCTTTCTGTATTTTGAGTATCTTCCTACTGTGATGTCGAACCCGCGCGGCATGTTCGCCTCGCATGCGGCCCTTATTTTCTCCACTGCTTCCTCCAGCATCTCCTCGTTCTCCACATCCAGTTCGATGTAGAATGCTCCGACCTGATACTTCAGCTCAACTTCGCGTCCGCCGACCATTATCACCTTGCGCTCGGAGTGGTTGTTGGGAAGCCCTTTGCCAGGCCCGCTGCCCAGGACCTTCGATATGCTCTCTCCGGTCATGTTTATCTGCCTGATGTGGTCAATAGGGTCGAGCGCGTTCAACACTTTCTCGGTTGTGTCCGCGCTCAGCAGCACGTGGGAGAATACCTCCACTTCAGGAAGCGGAATTCCTGCATATTCTACAGTTGGTTCACTCAACATAATGACCTCAGATCTTCTTTGCGATCTTCTTCGCCTCGGCACCTACTACCTGCATAGGTGTGCGGAATTCGATCATGTCTCCGAACACTTCTTTGATGAGTCCGGATGTTGCTTCAGGCGAGAATGTCTGTGTTCCTCCGTCAAGACAGTTGGCTGCGGTGACGGCGGGGATCAGGACACCCTTTGAGTGCTTTGTAACGACGTGGTTGCCGTGGAACAGACCCGGGCCTCCTCCTCCATAGATGGAGTGAGAGAAGAACGACATACCGACACCGACACCTGCGGATCTTCCGTAGTCGGTTCCGGGCAGTCCGGTCTCGTGCTCGAGCAGGTCGTTCCAGTACAGGACCGTTCCGGGAACTCCCTGTGCCGCTCTTGCCGCACCGATGTTCACCATGACAGCCGCTACCTGACCGACAGCCGCGTACGCGTTCCAGAGAGGGAGGTCCTTTGTCGAATATACTTTGTATCCCGACGGGAGCGTCTCTTTTACGTATATCACTTTGTCGTCTATCGCCCTCTCTACGAGCGACTCGACGACCGAACCGACCGTTCCGGTCTTTCCGTTCTTTTTGACAATTGAGTAAAGCATGTTGTTTGCGTTAAGTCCCTGGTAAGCAAGGCCCAAAAGGTGGCTTCTCTCGAAGTTCCCTATCGCGTCGCCCATCTCGAAGGCGCCGCACTGCTCGAATATGGACGAGAGTGCAACGCCCTGCATCGCGTTCTTGTTGACAAGCGCAACCACGTGGTTTGCCATGATGTTCCTGAGCGCGTATCCTGCTCCTTCGTTGTTCTGCGGGACGTCGAGGATCGACTTCACGTTCGCTCCGTCGAATGTCACGGTCTGCGGGTATCTTCCCCAGACCGCTCCCTTGACCATGTTGGCCTTGTGCATCGGGACCTTGAACTCGTCAATGATCGCCTCGGTGACTGCAGATGCCACAGATGTGAATCCGGTGGTGTACTCCACGCCGGCGTTCATCCTTGCCTCCGGCACTATGACGACCAGGCTCTTCCCGTCCGCTTTTATGGCGATGGATGTGCCGTCGTCCGGTGTTACCTGGACCTTCTCTTTGACTGCTGCAGCGATCTTTTTCGCATTGTCGACCAATTTTATGTCGATCTCCTTACCTTTGATCTGTGCCTCACCCATGTTGCCGGTCTTCAGAGCTTTCTCGATACCGGCGAGGTTGACTGCAACAGTTCTCTTGGTCAGAGATGCGATCTTCTTGATCGCATTGTTGCGCAACGGACTGATGGCTTCCAACGGTACTTCTTTCGCAATGCGTTTACCGTTGTCGTCATACAGGTCGATTACGTCCTTGTATTTTGGCATTTTATACCTCCTTTTTCGAATAATTCGCGAAAAACGGTGATTTTTTTCGCACACCCCTTGCAAAAACAAGTAACGTGTTATTCAATATAAAACCATGTGAAAAAGCGCCTCTTTCCGATAAAGTTTGACCTTTTTCGGCCATTTGAACAGTGCGTAAAACTTCGGGTTCGGACGTTTTTGTTCTATCTCTTATATTTATATGTTCTTAAGAGTAACATCATGTCGTACGTATGAACATATTTTGATGTTAACAAAATCAAAAAAGATAACACTGACGTGCTCAGTCTCTTTTCGCCTTTGCGATCGGACCCTCCGAATATTTTTCCAGCCTGGAAACGTATTCCGGGATCAGGCTGTAAGGGATCCCGCAGACCAGCTCGTCGGCGGCCAGATCCGTCCTCTTCCTGCACCCGAAGCACCCCAGCGATATGTTGGGGGAGCCGGTCATCATCGGAACGGCGGTAGCGTCCTCGCACGCAGACTGGAACGGAGCCGTGCTGAACGCGGCGCGGCCTCCCTCCTCCGCTTTCATCAGGGAGACCACCCAATATATCCTTTCGACGATGTCGATCAATATCACCACGTCAGGAACGAAGTCCGCCTTTCCCAGCGGACACACCGCCGCCCCCGACGTTTTGTAAGGGATAATCAGCCTTTCGTCTATCATCCTCTTGGCCGCATCAACGGAATCATGTATCCCGACGCCGGCGTGGAATTCGCCGGACGCCACTTTGCCCGGTGTCTCGGTCATACCGAGCACTGCCGCCCCCACGTGGCAGTTCGTCATCTCAAAAGGTACTTTGAGGCATTCTCCGCCCTTTGCTCGGAAAACCGCTTGGCAGTAACTCAGCTGAGATCCGGGCATCTCCGACCCGTCCGGATATGATTCCCCTTCTTTGATCAGCTTTACTGCCACCGGCTCCGACCTGAGTTTAAGGATCGATCTAAGTTTCTCAGCGTGTTCGGCGTTCGTTCTCAGAATCTCGGACATAACGGGATATCGGTCTGCGGGAGAATAAACATTGCGGAAGGATATTTCAATGTAATAAAGATGGAAAATGTTTGTGAAGGGCTTTGATTCAGAATCAGCGTTTGAATGCCTTTACTGTCTCTGCGAGCGCCAGCATGTTGGCGTCAGGCGTCGCGGTTGCGATACCGCATCCGGACGAGATCACGTTGAATCCTGCCTTTGCGCAGTTCGTTGCGGCTGCTTTGACCTCATCCGCCGTCCCCTGGAAGAGGGGCCTGACCGATCCTACGTTTCCGATGAGCGCGGCCCTCTTCGCCACTTTCTCCGTCGCTTTGAGGGGGTCGACCTTCTCCTCGATCGAAAGTCCGGTGACGCCGGTGGCGATCATACCATCCAGTATGGGGTACGTGTCGCCGCAGATGTGGAGGGACGAGAACGCGTCCTTCACTTTCCCAAGGCTTTCCCTTACGAACTTACCGGATGCCGGCTCGAACATGTCGGGCGCGAGCATGTCGGTGGATGCGGAGGGCTCGGACATTTGGATCACGTCCGCGCCTGCGTCTGCGAGCGCCTGTGTGTACGCTTTCACCACGGGGTTGATCGCAGCGGTCCATTTTTCGACCTCTTCAGGGGCCATCATCATTCCGAACACAAGGTTCTCAGTGCTGACCATGTGGCCTGCAAGCGTGAACGGACCGGTGTTTCCTGCTACCAGGGCGTAGTTGTCGCCGTGGGATTTTTTCATGAGGGCCATCGCTTTGATGGCCTCGGCGGGCCTTCCGCCCTTTATGAATTCCTCAGGGGCCATGAGCTTTGCCGGGTCGTCATACTCCCCCATCATGGGGTCGAAGTGGAACGGGTGCTCCTTTATCATAGGCGCGGCGTCCTTCTTATCTACCTGCACTTTGCAACCGAGCCTCTCGGCCTCTGCTGTGAGACAGAACGGCGCCCTTACGCACTCGAACCCGAAGATATCCGCCTGCGCGGTCCCGAGTTTTGCCATAAGTTCTGCGTTCTTGTGGGCCTCCGGCCAAGCGGCGCCGACTTTGTCCATCTGGGTGATCGTGGCGGCCTGGGTGAAAATAGCAACAGGAGGCCTGTCGAGCTCTTCCACTCTCATTGCTGAGAGCACTCTTTCTTTTGGAGTCATTGACATATGAACTATCTCCTGAAAAACCTAAATAGAGTACTGTTATTTAACTGGGTGGGGTTGTGTTCTTCATAGCTTTATAGTGGCTGACGGAGAAGCGGTATCAGACCGTTATATCCATGACATCCTTCAATTTCCCCAGTTTGATTATCCCCACGTCAGATACGCCGTATAGGTCCGCGTCCGGGTAATCGGAGCCGCCGAGTGCGGGCGCCATGATGCATTTCCCGTCAAGCACCAGATCATTGCCTGCCGAGAACGGGCTGAATGGAGGAAGGACGATCACGCCGTCCTTTCTCTGGTGGACGAAACAGTGTATCTTCATGCCTCCGCTCATGGCGCCCGGTATCCTCACTGAAGGGTGTTCGTGCCCTATTATTACCGGCCTGACCCCCGAATCCACATGCCCGTGCTCCATTCTGAACCCTGCCAGATCGATATAGTCGGCAGCCATCAGCCCTACGTCGGAAAGGATGTTCTGCAGGAAATTGTCGTGGTTCCCTTTTATGACGATCACGTCCGAGGCCTCTGTCAAAAGCCCCACTATCCGCTTCACCTCCGCGCTCGCCTCGCGCCTGGATCTTTTGAAGTCATGCTTGATATCTCCGAGGAGCACCACTCGTTCCGGCTCATATTCCGAAAGGATATTGTTCAGCGCGTCCCTTATGGATTCAGTGTTCATCCTGGGGATGTACATGCCCTCTTCCTCAAGAGCGCTCTCATAGCCCAGATGGAGGTCCCCGAGAACAGCGGTCGGCCCGTCGTCCAATATCAGGCACCTGTCGTTGGTGACCTTTACGCCGGGAAGTATCTCGAATGACCGCATACTCTCATGATGCAGTTGCTTGATTTTAACAATTCTGAATTTGAAGGCAAGGCCGCAGAGGATAGATGAATACGCAAAACGGAACGATCTGTTGGACGAATGACATCAGGAGCATTACTGCATCTTGAACTTCTGCCCGATCTGGTCCCATACAATAGTATTTCTTATGGTTCTGTTATGCTGATGCGGTCAAGGAACATGGATGCAGACAGCGTTTACTGTGAGAAACTGATAAGGGATCTGGAGAAGGCGGCCGACGCCGTCCGGTCCGCCGGGAGCGTCCTCGTCATAACCCATATCGACGCTGACGGCATAGCTGCCGGTGGTATCGCCGCCGCTACCCTGGAAAGGCTCGGCAAGAGCTACACGCTTTTGTTCGAGAAGAAGATCACCGAGGAAACCATCTCCATGATAAACGGGTCTGAACAAGATATCGTGTGGATCTGCGACCTCGGCAGCGCTTATCTTTCGGGATTCAAAAGGTCGGGCATAGTGGTCACGGACCATCATGTCCCTGACCCGAAATGGAGGATCGACCAGACATCCTTGGATGACTTCGGCGGCATCCACCATCTGAACCCCCATATGTACGGCGTATCCGGTTCGTACGAGGTCAGCGGCGCGGGTATGACCTATCTGCTTTCGAAGACCATAGACCCTAAAAACAAGGACCAGGCATACCTTGCCATAATAGGTGCGGTCGGCGATCTTCAGGACAACCGGGAATCCAAACTCGTCGGATACAACAGGGCCATCTTGGACGAAGCGGTCTCCGCCGGAGATGTTGCCGTAGAAAAGGATGTGCGTTACTTCGGGCGGGATTACAGGCCCCTCGTACAATTCCTTCAATACAGCAGCGACCCTCCGATACCGGGGATCAGCGACAACGGCCCCGGAAGCGCGGCGTTCTTCTCCGACCTTAAAATACCCCTTAAAAGCGGGGACAGGCAAAGGGCTTGGAGGGACCTTACCGATGACGAAAGGAAGAGGGCTTCGGACCGTCTGCTGTCTTACATCGAAGACGGCGATCTGAAGAAAAGGCTGATCGGCGAGATATACACGATCACAAGATACGGATCATGCACCGGTCTGAGGGATGTGAAAGAATTCGCTACGGTGCTGAACTCATGCGGAAGATACGACGACGCCGTGACCGGCCTGAGGATCTGCCGCGGCGACCTTACGGCGCTGGAGGATGCGGAAAGGAACCGCGCGGACCACAGGAAACACATCTCTTCCGCTATCAGCTACATAAAAGAGAACCGGCTCCTGAAAGAGCGCAGGTTCCTACAATATTTCGATGCCGGACCAGAGGTCAGGGAGACGGTCGTCGGCATAGTCGCAGGCATGCTGCTCAATTCCGGGGAAGCTAAAAGAGACTTTCCCATCTTCGCGTTCGCGGAGGCTGAGGACGGGATAAAGGTGTCGGCAAGAGCCAACCGGGCCCTTACGGACCGCGGGCTGGACCTTTCTTTCATAATGAAGACCGCGTCTGAGATGGTGGGCGGTTACGGCGGCGGCCATAAGGTCGCGGCCGGAGCAACGATACCCAAAGGTAAGGAAGAGGAGTTCCTGGATATCGTGGAAGACCTCGTCTCCTCCCAGATCATTTGAGGAGTGTGTAAAGCACCGCTTTCTGAGCGTGCAGACGGTTCTCTGCCTGATCTATCACGACGCTCTGCGGGCCGTCGATGACCTCGGCCGTTATCTCATACCCTCTGTGGGCGGGCAGACAGTGCATGACGATGCAGTCCTTCTTCGCTATCGAAAGCATCTCCTTGTTTATCTGATACATACTGAATATCTTGACGGCTTTATCGACGGGAGTGTCGTCTCCCATTGAGACCCATGTGTCTGTATAGAGTATGTCCGCATCCTTACATGCCTCCCGCGGATCGTGGGAAGCGGTTATCTTGCTTCCGTTCGCATCTGCGATGCGCGCTGCGCCCAGCATTATCTCCGCATTCGGCATCCTTGTTGCCGGACAGCACGCCACCATGTCCAATCCCATTATGGCGCAGGAATAGAGGAGGGAGTTACATACGTTGTTCCCGTCCCCCAGATACACAAGCTTCTTGCCGCGGAAGGACCCTTTCCGTTCTTTTATGGTCGCCATGTCCGCAAGAGCCTGGCAGGGATGCTCCAGATTGTCGAGTCCGCTTATGACTGGTATCGTCGCGGCATCTCCGAACGTGTCCATTACTTTGTAGTCGTAAGCGCGGTACATTATGCCGTGCGCCATACTGCTCATGACCTTAGCGGTATCCTCGACCGTCTCACCGTGGCCCATGTGCAGCTTCGATGCGTCGATGTACAGCGCATGGCCTCCGAGCTCGGTTATGGCTACATCAAAAGAGATCCTCGTCCTGGTGCTGGGTTTCTCAAATATCATTATCAGTGTCTTGCCCTTGAGGGGGGCATTGTGACTGCCGCGTTCTTTCTTGAGTTTTATGGCTAATTCCACAAGATCGGGCCATTCGTCCTTCATATCCAATACCGATATCAGATTTCTCTTTGCCATAGGACAGTGATTGGTCCTGTCCGTAATAACATTTTTGCTGAAAGTGATGTGCTTTTGATGAGTGTATGTGTGTCCCTTCGGCGCAGATTTGACTAGAAAAATGTAAAAAAAATTGTTTGAAAGAGGTTAAAAAGGGTTTTGGAATCAGCGATGTTCTATCGTCAGCTTGTCAATGACATCCTCCTTCGGTATGACATATTCCCCTCCGGAGTCGGGAGTGATCGTCTTCCACATTCCATCCTCTCCGACACGGTAGGACACAGTTCCGGACGGGGCCCCTTCTATTGAGAAACGGTACGCCTTCTTTCTCCGCGCTTTGTCCTTACCGATTATGGCTTCCGAATGACCCACCTTGATGACATCGTACGACCTTCTGTAGAAGATAACAAATATCAGCAAGCCTGCGGCCAGCAGTACGATCAGCAGTATGATGATGAACATCTCTGAGATCGAGATGGCGGGATCAGAAGATGATCCCGACCCGGAGAAATACAGCTCAAGATGCAGAGGTCCGAAGACATTCTGGAAGGATATCTGCGGCGTGGTCTCTACATACGGCGTTACCCACCTGCTGAACTCATATCCTTTGTCCGCAACTGCTCTTACGACTATGTCAGAGCCTCCCGGCAAAGTGATAACATCGTAATACCTCACAAATTCTGAACCGTCCACGCTGTATTCAGCGTATCCCTTTCCTTCCATCAGGTCTATTATCAGAGTTATGTCTGCGGTCTCGCTCTTCACTTCGATGGAGTGGTTCGCGGCCACGTTATTGAAAGTGTAGTATCCGAGATCCACCCTTTCCTGCGAAAGGTATACTCCGTCCACTATCACTGCGGTTATCACATATCCGTCGGCAGCTGAGAACGAGAACATCTGATCCGACCCCCTCTGGACATTTACCTGTCCGCTCGGAGAGATCGTAGATCCTGCGTCTGATGTCGCGGTGATACGATATTGCCTGACAGAGAACTCTACGCGGATCGTATGATCTCCGTTGACGTTCTGGAAGGTATAGCTGTTCGGCGTTCCGGATATCCTTATGCCGTCAATGTACACAGCGTTCACTGTGTATCCTGAATCGGGAACGAAATTGAACATCTGAGACCCTCCCGGCAGAACACTGATCACTCCGGACGGAGATATCGATCCGTGCGGACCTGAGTCGGCAGTTATCTGGTACTCCGCTGATGTGGTGAAATATGCTGTGAATGTCTCCGTATTTCCTGATAGCGGCAGAGAGAGACCGGTCACGACGGGAATCGTTCCTACTATCGTCCCGCCGGAATCCTCCCATTGCTGGAAATCGTACACGCCCGCGGTTGCGGACGTCCTGACGCTCAGGGTCTCGCTCCTGCTCATGGGGATCGGTACTGTGTACTGTGTCTCACTCAGCCCGGGTATGGTGTAGAAGAGGACCGCTACTGCGGGCTCGGACGCCAGGGTGACGATTATCCTGTCACCGGGTGCGACATAGACGGCCTTGTAGGTTGCAGTCGTGCCTGTAGAGGGTAGGGACATACTGGTCACAACCTCGCTTGTGCCGACTATCGACCCGCCTGGGATCTCCCATCTGAGGAAGTCGTATGTGCCGTTGGTCGCGGACGCCCTGACGCTCAGGGTCTCGCTCCTGCTCATCGGGAACGATGTTGTGTACTGGACCTCGTTAAGTCCGGATATTGTGTAGAAGAGGACCGCTCCCGCAGGCTCGGACGACAGAGTGACGATCACTCTGTCGCCGGGTGCGGCGAAGACCGCAGTTATCGTGACAGCGGAACCGTATACCGACAGGTTCAGGTTCCCGGACACCGGGGTCAGGGACAGTATGTTGCCAATATCGTCCTGCCATCTCACGCCGTCGAAGCTTCCGTATGATGAAGCAGAGATAGATACGCTGTCAGCGCTCTTGCGGACCGTGAAGGGTGCCGAGTACAGATAATCGACGCCATTCAGGATGTACGAGAGCGTCGCTCCCGCTCCTCCGGTCTGCGTCATCGTTATGGTGAGAAGGTCTCCTGTTGCGGCGTAGACAGCATTGTATGCCGCTGTTGCACCTGTGGAAGGCAAAGACATGCCTGTAACTGTCTCATTGGTACCGATTATCCCGTCCGGACCTTCCCATCTCAGGAAGCCGTATGTGCCGATGGCAGGAGACGCCCTGATGCTGAGGGTCTCGTCCCTGCTCATGGGGAACGATGCCGTGTATTGTACCTCGTTCAGTCCGGGTATGGTGTAGAAGAGTATCGCTCCGGTCGGT
>WRLM01000001.1:300000-478883 GCA_009777615.1 Candidatus Methanoplasma cognatum | reverse complement strand
CGAACTCATAGCTTCCGTAAGCGTTTGCAGAGGGTGAGAGGCTGTCCGTCCTGAGCACCGTGAACGGTGCTGAGTACGGATATTCAATGCCGTTCAGGACGTAGGTGAGCGTAGCTCCCGCCCCTCCCGTCTGGGCCAGCGTCACCTCGATCGTGTCCGAGGATGTTGCGTAGACGGCCTTGTAGGTTGCAGTCGTGCCTGAGGAAGGCAGCGATATCGGGGTCACAGTCTCGCTGGTACCGATGATCAGTCCGCCGGGGCCTTCCCACCTGAGGAAGTCGTATGTGCCGTTGGTCGCGGACGCCCTGACGCTCAGGGTCTCGCTCCTGCTCATAGGGAACGGTTCTGTGTATTGTACCTCGTTCAGTCCGGATATTGTGTAGAAGAGTACAGCTCCCGTAGGCTCGGATGTCAGGGTGACCATCACCCTGCCGCCTGACGCGGTGAAGAAGGCGGTGATCTCCGCGGTCCCTACCCCGCTGTAGAGCGACAGGTCGAGCGTCTCGGTCGCATTCACGCCGATGATGTTGCCCAGATCGTCCTGCCATCTGACGAACGAATAGGTCCCGAAGTCAGAGACGGATATGGTCACAGTGTCTGTCCTGAGAACGACGAATGGAGCAGTGTACGTGTAGGCACTGTTGTTCACAGTGTATGCGAGCGACGCACCGGGATTCCCGTCCTTTTCAAGCGTTATCTCGATGACCTCGGCGGTCGTGGCGAACACTACTGTGAGTTCCACATTGTCCACCAGACCATACATCGACATGTCGAGCGTTTCGTTCTCACTCATACCGATTATATTGCCCAGGTCGTCCTGCCATCTGACAAGCGCATAGGAACCGAATCCCGACGCCGATACGGACACAGTATCTGTCCTGAGTACGGTGAATGGTGTGCCATAGGCATATGTGGTGCCGTTCACTGTGTATGATAGGGCTGCTCCCGCGCCTCCTGTTTGGGTCAGGGTTATTGTCAGATTACCGGTGGCTGATGCATATACCGCCTTGTAAGCGGCCGTTGTTCCTGTGGAAGGCAGGGACAGACCGGTGACCGTCTCATTGGTACCGATTATCCCGTCCGGACCTTCCCATCTCAGGAAGCCGTATGTGCCGATGGCGGGAGACGCCCTGATGCTGAGGGTCTCGTCCCTGCTCATGGGGAACGATGCCGTGTATTGTACCTCGTTCAGTCCGGGTATGGTGTAGAAGAGTATCGCTCCGGTCGGTTCGGATGTCAGTGTGACGGTTATCCTGCCGCCGGATGCGGCGAATACCGCCGTCATGGTAACGGCGGAACCGTATCCCGACAGATCGAAGCTGCCGGGGGACGGGATAGTGGACAGTATGTTGCCGTCAGAGTCCTGCCACCTGACGAACTCATAGCTTCCGTAAGCGTTTGCAGAGGGTGAGAGGCTGTCCGTCCTGAGCACCGTGAACGGTGCTGAGTACGGATATTCAATGCCGTTCAGGACGTAGGTGAGCGTAGCTCCCGCCCCTCCTGTCTGGGCCAGCGTCACCTCGATCGTGTCCGAGGATGTTGCGTAGACGGCTTTGTATGTAACGGCCACGCCTGTGGAAGGCAGTGGCATGTTGGTCACTACTTCATTAGTGCCTATTATCGACCCGGCGGGGACCTCCCATCTCAGGAAGTCATATGTGCCGTTGGTCGCGGACGCCCTTATGCTGAGGGTCTCGCTCCTGCTCATGGGGAACGGTTCTGTGTATTGTACCTCGTTCAGTCCGGATATTGTGTAGAAGAGTATCGCTCCGGCGGGTTCGGATGTCAGGGTGACGATCACCCTGCCGCCGGGTTCGGCGAAGACCGCCGTTATGGTGACGGCGGAACCATATACCAACAGGTCCAGGTTACCAGACACCGGGGTCAGGGACAATATGTTGCCTATGTCATCCTGCCATCTCACGCCGTCGTAGCTTCCATATGATGATGCTGACAGCGACACTCTGTCCGCGCTCTTGCGGACCGTGAACGGCGTCGAATACAGATAATCGACGCCATTCAGGGCGTATGAGAGAGTTGCTCCCGCTCCGCCTGTCTGCGTCATCGTTATGATGAGCAGATCTCCTGATGCTGCATAGACCGCATTGTATGCCGCTGTTGCACCTGTGGGGGGCAGAGACATATTGGTCATCTGTGCGGTCGTTCCTATTATCATCCCGCCCGGTCCTTCCCATCTAAGGAATCCGTATCCCGCATATGCGTCCGCCTTCAGGGACAGACTCTCGCTTCTTTCCATCTGGAATGATGCTGTGTATTGTACCTCGTTCAGTCCTGATATGGTGTAGAAGAGAACCGCTCCCGCAGGTTCGGACGTCAGTGTGACCGTGATCCTGCCGCCGGATGCGGCGAATACCGCCGTCATGGTAACGGCGGAACCGTATCCCGACAGATCGAAGCTGCCGGGGGACGGGGTCGTGGACAGTATGTTGCCGTCAGAGTCCTGCCACCTGACGAACTCATAGATTCCGTATGCGGACGCGGATATCGATACATTATCGATGCTCTTTTGGACCGTGAACGGTGCTGAGTACGGATAATCGTTGCCGTTGAGGGTGTAAGATAGCGTTGCCCCTGCTCCGCCTGTCTGTACCAAGGTCATGACCAACAGATCAGAAAGATCGTCGGTAAAATATGCCATACAGGTCATGTTATCATTTATAGACAATGTAACGGGGTTTATGCGGACGTCCTTGCCGTCGATTATGAGCTTCACGAACCCGTATCCTGCCCCCGCTACAGCAGTAAATGTGACCGACGTTATCGTTTTTGGAAGGACGACCGTTCCTCCGGGCGCAGCGATAGTTCCGTAAGATGTGCCGCCGCTGCTTACCTCTACCGTTCCGTTCCCATCTTGTATTGAGACATCTATGACGTTGCATGGGATGGCAAACAGCTGGTCGTTCTCTGCGATAAGCATGAAGTTATTGCCTTCGGCGGAGAACCATTCGTTCGCTGGCGTGCCGCTCACTGTTCTGCCGTTTGTATCGATCAAGATTATCTTCCCGCCGGCATATGGGTTGGGCATTTCAACGAAACTCACTTTGGCTGTGGCGTTGCCGATATTCGCAATTCCGTTAACGAACGAATATGTGAAGTTGTCCCCAAGAGTGAGTTTGCCGGTAAACGTCATAGTTGAATCTGTGCTCGAGCCGATATTGAAATCGCCATTGATCACGCTGCCTTTCACAAACGTCACGTTGTTCTTGGCATCTGTAAGCTTGACATCGCCGCCGACGGTGCCGCCGTTGGTCAGTGTGACTGGGGCGGTATTGCTGACAGATAGTATGCCGTAGGTATCGCCGGCAACCTCTCCCGAGTTAGTAATGGTCCCGCCTGCGTTAAGGCATATTCCGGCAAAACCTCCCTGGATAGTACCTTTCTGGTAGTTGGTGACTGTGCTGCTCTCCGCGGCATAGATGCCATATCTGTCTGCGCCATTTCCTCCGAAGACCATTCCATAGTTCTCAATGGTGCCATCGAATTTGAGGCCTATGCCTATGTCGCCCTGTATTATGCCTGTGACGCCGTTAATGATTGTCGCAGATGGGCCCGATGCAAATACGCCGTATGTATCTGTACCGATATTGTTGATAGTGGCCGTGTTAGTAAAGCTGCGGTGTTCAAAGACATTTACGACATTGTCTCTGGAGGATACCATTCTTCCCTTTACGTCTCCGCTGCCTTCTACCACCGGCTGAGAATAGACCGCCAGGTCCCCGAGGAAAGCATGGATGCCAGGGTTACCCTCTAAGACCACAGTAAAATTGTTGCCGATTATTATGTGTACATTGCTATTTATCAGGAGCAGGTTTGAAATGGTTATGTTCCCCTCCACATAGTACCATCCGTCCGGCGCATTGCTGTCGTTCAGTACATCGCCAGACATGTTATCGAAGTAATCCTGATCGATCCTCAGAGCATCGTGGTATCCTGTGGTACCGTCCACCTTTGTATATGGGACCTGAGCGGCAGCATTATCGGTGACGGTGAAGCTCACGCCAAAGCTCTTGGGTGCGACCGGTTTACTGTTGCCTGCCGCCGGCCCTACCGTTACCGTCGCGGTATAGGTTCCCAGGGGGAGGCCTGTGTGGGGCACCACTGTGAATTTACTGCTACTGCCTATGAGTATGGTCGCCAACGAGCCCGTAGACAGCGTGAAAGCTGATGCATCGGTGCCTGACAGCGTTACAGAGAGATTGCCGGTGGATGTGTCGCCGATGTTCGTTACCGTCACCTCTAATTCGCTCTGGGGAGGGTAGTTGACCTTGTCAGGAGGGAATGTGTATGTCCCGGGTTGATCGAGACCGATGCCCCAAGAAGAGGGGACGCCGGTCACTTTTGCGATCAGTGATGTGCCTGCCACACTTATATCGAACGTATATCCGTCATCGCTGTACCAGCCAGGCTCCGGATTAATCCCTAAATAGATACTTTTTATGAGGTAGAGCGTATCCCCCATCTTCAGAGGCGAAGACAGACCGCTGGCATCAATCCTTGCTGTGCTGTTGAGGAGGGACACTACATTACTGACATTGCAGTAGGTGAGGGCGGGGCCGGGATCGCCGACGAAGTTGAATATGAAACTGCCCCCTCCTTCTGCGCCCAACGTTCCGGTGATGTCGCTGCCGGCGGCAAAGGTAACGTTATTGACTGTGCCTGATGTGTTACTGACTGTAATTCCTCCTCTGACAGTGCCGCTGTTATAAAGATCGAGGGGGATGCCGCCGCCGGTCATGCTGATGCCTCGGCCATAGCCTCCGCCGAATATCTGATTGTAGTTGTTCAGCGTGCAGCCCACGGTGCAGATGACGCCGTAGCCGTAGGCGCCGGTCGACATTGACCCGCTTCTGATCGTGCCGTAGTTGTTTATGACTGCCGAGGACGATTCGCAGCTTAAGCCGCTGCTACGGGTGTTATCCACCGTGCTGGTGATCGTGCCGTAGTTGTTAACGGTGCTGTTGCTGCCTGAATCTATGCGGACCGTGACGTATGTAGAAGATGTCGCATTCAAGCCGGATAAAGTGCCATAATTATCGAGCACGCCTCCCGGAGACAGCATCCGGACGACAGGCATGGTAGTGGACGAATCCATCTCTATCAGGGACGTATTTACTAATCTGCCATTGTGAATAGCGAAACTGGTGCTTGTGTGTATCTTACCTGTGTCGCCCGATTGATTATAGGCCGTCAAACTGGCCCCGTTGTCTATTACCACATTTTCGCCGCTGTAGTGGTATAGTGTCAATGTGCTGCCGTCTGCGATTATGAGTTTTACATCACCCACGATTGTGACCAAACCGTTGTAAGCGACATTCTGAGTAACGATATACCAACCGTCGGTCAGCGTCAGATCGTTTCCGTTCGTGCTGATCTCCTGAGTGCTTGACGGGGAGTTCTGATGTTGGCCATTTTCATCCACAAATGAATAACTGGCCGGTGCTACCGAAGCGATACTGAACAGCGGTAAGACCGCAATTGCTACTACCACTGCCAAGATCGCCAAAAACATATATCTGCTGTAAATAAAGCCTTTAGCTGAAATGTTAACCACCTCTTACTTCCTGTTTCCTATATTGCCCCCTTCCTCCATATATAGATAAAATAATAATATACATATAAATGGTTCTGAGTTACGCTCTTTGATGTTGTCTGCATCGTCGAAACGAAGTAAGATTGCCTCAGCAAGAGCCGCCAGGGCCTAAAAAACGCCTATGTCGTTAAAACTGACCGTTATTGTTTTTGGTCTCCCTGCGCCGGGTCGTCAAGGGAGAACATCCTGCGTATGTGTTCGCTCTTTTCGCCGGATATGTGACAGTAACCGTTCGGATTCTTGTGCAGATAGTCTTGATGGATGTCCTCTGCCGGGAAAAAGTTCTCCAACGGGCCGGCTTCCGTGCAGAACTCATCATATTCTTTCCTTTTACGGTCAAGATATGCCATTACGGTGTTCCCTGAAGGCACGTCCGTCCAATATACGCCTGTTCTGTATTGTATCCCTCTGTCGTTCCCCTGACGGTTAAGAAGGGTGGGGTCTATGATCATGAAGAAAACGTCCAGAAGGCGCTCTAAACCGACGGCCTTCGGATCATAACATACTCTGACCGCCTCGCAGTATCCGAATTTGCCGGAGCATACTAACATATAGTCCGGAATGAAGCGGTCGTATCCGTTCGCATAGCCGCATTCGGTATCTGTTACCCCCGGTATCGCTGAGAATATTTTCTCAACGCCCCAGAAACATCCCCCGGCCAGGTAGATGACCGGCTGCCCTTCGCACACGGTGTCTGCTGCGCCCTGCATGGCAGCATTACCGATGTGTCTTTATTTAACCGGTTCTTCGGCACCCGGACCATATCTTGCCGGACTAGTGCGAGATTTAAATAAAAATTAAGCGATTGCGGTCTGTGGAAATATCTGAAGCCCGCTTACTGAAGATCCTGATGCTCAGCTTAGGACTGATAATGCTGCTGACCACCGTATGGGCAAGCATAAAAGCGGAAGATTTTCAGGATAAGGCCCTTCAGAATATGGGCGGGATAGTCTTCGGCGTCATGACCCTGACCTTCGGATTGAATATTGATGATACGTACAAAACAAAAACGTCGCTTCTGACAGGGTTCGTGCTCGTCATCGGCACCGCCTTCGCCACCAGGGAATTCTGTTACCTGACCGCATCTCTGGCTGAGACGGGAGTGAGTTTCGTCTCGATGGTGATCATACCTTTCATCGGCGTGATGATGGGCTTCGTTCTGTCGGGGTCTTCAGGCCATATTTCTGGAAGAAAAAAGAGCAGATTCGTCAAGGTCATTTGGGCAATGGTCGTCCTGTCATTCGTGGGCATCACTGTGCTGATGGTATACCGCATAATCGAACTGCTGCCGCTGTTCGGTACGACTCCCGCGTTCTATGCGGTGCTGATAGGGTATTTCTGTTATCTTGCCATCTTCGTCTACGGAATGCATGCGATGTTCTCCGACGAAATAAGATACACCATGAAGATAGGGGTCACGCCCGCGCCGGAAGAAGGGTCCTGATCCTTTCGTCATTTAGGATTTATTGCCTTCCCTTATCATTTTCTACGTACACCGCATAGATGTGCGTGACCTTTGTGATGGGCGTCATGAAGCTGAACTCCGGCCCGTTGGGGGATTCCGACCAATGGGAGAACCTCATTCCCTTCGGAGGCCTCGGGTCCGCCGGCCTGCTTACCAAGCGTCCGATGAACACTGAACTTGTCCATGTCGGCCGACCGTTCATAGGACTGAAGACCACGCTGCGCCTGTTCTTCTCCTCTCCGGATGTTTCCGCTCCTCCGGCGAACATCCCCTGCTGGAAAACGTTGGATATCGCGGCCTGGGATGCGATGCTCGATCCTCCCGCCATTCCTATCGGTATTATGCCGAAGCTTGCCACTACGGATGCGAAGACCACAGCCGCCACGACTGCGCCGTCCGTTGTATCGAACCCGCCGTCACCGTCATCGACGATGCCTCCCTCCCTCCATTGCGCATAGAGCGTAATGCTGCCTGTGACGCCTGTGTTGAAATCCCACCTGGTGCCGCCCTCCGCGGCGGTGAACCAGCCCTCAAGTGAGTAGCCCTGCCGCGAGACCTGAGGCGCCGTTACCCTCTGCCCTTCTCCGACCTGTACCGTTGTGACCAAGGCGCCGTTGCATGGATCAAAGGTAACGGTGAACATCGTGAGCTCCTCCCATTGCGCATATAGCACCATGCTTGCCGTTACCGGCGAACTGAAGTTCCACATTGTGCCGCCTTCCGCGGCCGTGAACCATCCCTTGAACTCGTAGCCGTTGCGCACGGGATCCGCCGGCTTTGGAACTGTGCCTCCGTACGGAACGGACACCATATTAGATTGCTCTCCGTTCCTGAATTCGACCGATACTGCCGGGGGGTCCGCCGCCGCCCATACTCCGTAAACGATCATATTGCCGTCCGGATGCGTGTCGTTGGGGTCCCAGTCATTACCGTGTTCATCCACCCATTTGACCAGTCTCATGCCGTTCACTGTCCCGTACAGGGGGGCCCCTATCGTTACATCGGGCACAACGACCTTCACCACAGGCGTCAGACTGCCGTTCTGGGGTTCGAACACGATCACGAAATCCTCTCCCCATGTCGCAAAATATACCATATCGATAGTGAATTCGCCGAGCATCGTGCCATACGTGTCTACAACGAACATGGGATCCGGCATAGCGGCACCATATTCCGTACTCCAGCCCAAGAAACGCAGCTCCGGGTGCATCAGCAGCGTGTACCAATAATCCGGAGGAAGCGAAACGCTGCCGTCTTCGCCGGCGATGGCGGCCGCCTTGTCATAATCTATTCCGATCCCTTCCTCAAGCATGAACCGGTATCGATCCCCTATATTGTAGCCGGAATAAGGATATATGTCCCAATATCCTCCCATCGCAAAGAAAACGGCCGTATCTATGCTTACCGATCCGAGATCTGTAAGTTCGCTCCTGGGCTTACCTCTTTGATCCTTCTCCGGTGCGCCTGCGGCCCCCCAGCCGTCGGCATCTCCGAACGGCAGTATCGGTACCGTTATTATTTCCGCAGGTTCGGCCAATATCACTGGGGTGTAGATCACCGCTCCCGTTGCGGTCTCTATCTCTGCCGGAACTGATATTAATTCCATCGGAGGTTCCGCCGACCTGTCCAGCTGGCTGAATCCCGCCTGCGACCCGTCATTTCCTTCGTTGCCCGCGAAATAAGGGAATATACTGTCATGGATCTCCAGTCCGACCCCGTCGATATTCCGGTCGAGTGTCGTAATGCAGCTGTCCTCATCCAATATCGTACTTGTAAAGCCTTCGTCATAGCCGTATTGACACACGAATATGTTGTTGACCATATCTACGACGGACTCATACCAGATTATCTCCAGGGACGCCGGCACCAGCACGTCCGACCCGTCATTGTACACATAATAGTTGTCAAGGAATGTGTTGTTGGTCAGTTCGACCTGCGCATCCTCTATAACAACACATCCCATGCGGTCGTCCGCATTGATGGAGGCTCTGTCCAAGAGCATATTGTTCCAGAAAGTGGAGTTTACTATCTCGCCCGTCATGCCTACTATGTATAACATCGTCGGGGGGCCAGTGAGGTAGTCTCCCATATAATTCGAACAGAAGGTGGTGTCCGAGATCAGGAAAGAAATTGGGGCGGAATAAATGTCAAGGCTCACTACGGGATCGGCGAGGGGATAATAATTGGATCCCAACCAGCCGAACTGACACTGCTCTATCACTATACTCCCTGTGGCGACCCCCGATACGGAGACCGCCGGGCCGCCGGTGATGCCGTCCTTGGAAGTGAACAAGGAACCGGATATGCTAAGGTCCAGTGTAATTCCGGTGACACTCTCCGGCAGCGTTACTTCCACTGAATACGAGAACTGCGGCCCGACGAAGGTGCAGTCCCTGATGGACAGTTCCGATCTTTCCATGCCGTCAGAATCGATCTCTATTGAAGTGTTATCTATGTAGCAGTTCTCGACGGAGACCTTTCCGTCCGTTGCGGCGTACACGCATGTATTTACGTAGCCATAGAAGGTCGAATACAGAACCGAATCCGTTATGGTAAGATCCCCGCTTTCGACCGTGATATCTATATCGGACCCGCCTTGTATGATACACGACCTGATCACCAGGTCGCTGCAGTTGGAAACGATCGTATGGTCGCGGTTTCCGGCGAACACTACGTTCTCGAAGACGACTCTGTCGCCGCCTCCGCCGGTTTCGATCTCCATCGCATAGCCTTCTATGATAAGATTCTCAAACACGTATGTGCCCATGTTGCCAGCCGCGATCACGAACAAAGGGTCAGGACTCAGGGCACTGTCAGACACCGTTGTGGGAACCCCTCCCCTCATTCCGTCTATGGTTACCGTCGCACCCGCTGACAGGGCCGGCAGAATTACAGTGGCTGACGGCAGATACGGATCGTCCGGACCCAATGATCCTAAGTCAGCCAAAAGATCATCTATCGTGTCGGCATCGACGGATGTCGCCGTCTGATCGACAAAGATAACTGCAAGTGATGTGAATAGCACCAGCGACAGTGTGGTTATGATTATCTTTTTCTTATATGCTGACACTATGAAACAGAAGTATACAACATATAGTTAAACTTTAGCTATTATATAGACGAACGGCGGTTCTTTCGATCCGTGAGGGGTCGGCGCGTCAGCGAAAAGTTTTATAAACAGCAGGTATAATCCGCAAGCCACCACATGGCCGGGATGGGGTAGCTTGGTTATCCTAGGGGACTGTGGATCCCTTGACTCGGGTTCAAATCTCGGTCCCGGCCCCTTCTTTAACTTTTACCCCATCGGTAAGGGAGTGATCATATGGCATGGAACGGAAAGCTGAAAAGGATCGATGATAACAGATGGGAGATACCGAAGGAAGAGTTCCCCTTCATGAGGACCAATGCGATAATATACGCCAGCGAGAGCATGATAGGCCAGATCCGCGCGGACAACGCCCCGCAGCAGGCCGCCAACGTCGCCTGCCTCCCCGGGATCGTCGGAAGCTCCATGGCGATGCCCGACATACACTGGGGATACGGCTTCCCCATCGGAGGAGTTGCCGCCGTCAATGCGGACAGCGGGTCGATATCTCCGGGGGGGATAGGTTTCGACATAAACTGCGGGGTCCGTCTGATAAAAACGGACCTAACCGTAAAAGACCTGGAGGGGAAGGTCGACGTCCTTGTGGACGAGCTCTACAAGAACGTGCCTTCCGGGCTCGGCTCGAAGGGCCTTACGAAGATCGGTAACAGGGAGATGGACGACATACTCCTGAACGGTTCGGAATGGGCGGTCAAGAACGGGTACGGCTGGGAACGCGACATAGAGGTAACGGAAGAGAAAGGGCGCATGCCCGACGCGGACCCGTCCACTGTGAGCGACAAAGCCCGCAAGAGAGGGATACCTCAGCTCGGCTCCCTCGGATCCGGCAACCACTTCCTGGAACTGGATGTTGTCGACGATGTTTACGACAAAGATGTGGCGAAGAAGTTCGGACTGAAGGAGGGTACCGTCACGATCACTGTGCACTGCGGTTCGAGAGGATGCGGCCATCAGATCGCGACGGAATACCTTCAGGAGATGGAGAGGTACGTCAGGAACAATAACATAAAGCTCCCCGACAGACAGCTCGCCTGCGCTCCCCTCGATTCGAAGCTCGGCGACGATTACTACAAAGCGATGTGCTGCGGCGCGAACTACGCTTGGGCGAACAGGCAGATGATAACCCATTGGGTCAGGGAGTCCTTCGAGAATATCCTCGGAGACACGGCGGAGAGTATGGGGATGGATATGGTCTACGACGTGGCGCACAACATCGCGAAGAAAGAACGCCATGATGTTGAGAAGCACTCGGAGAATGTGCTGGTGCATAGGAAGGGATCGACCCGCGCATTCGCCGCTGGACGCTCCGAGATAACCCCCATGTATAGGGACACGGGGCAGCCGGTGATCATTCCGGGAGATATGAAGGTCGGGACATACGTTCTGGTCGGGAAGAAGGGCGCCATGGAAGAAACGTTCGGTTCAACATGCCACGGCGCGGGGCGGAAGATGTCCAGAACGGCGGCTCTCGGCAGTCTCAAGGTGTCCGATATAAGGAACGAAATGAAAAAGAGCAATATCTACCTCAGGAGCGGGTCCGATGAAGGGCTGCTGGAGGAGGCTCCGGCCGCATACAAGGATGTGGATGAGGTCATCAGAGTGGTCTGCGCCGCGGGGCTTACGGACAAAGTGGCAAAGCTCACTCCGATAGGCGTCGTCAAAGGTTGAGTATCTTTCCGGAAGCTCTGCGGACCGCATCCTTATGCTCTTCGGGAGAAGCGATCAGCAGCGACCAGCCGAAGGCGTCCCTCGACTGAAGCGCCTTTGCGACCGGCGACAGCCGGGTCAGGGCCTTGACCTTACCCTCGGGATCGAGTATCGAAACATCAGTCTTACCGATGCTCATCTTCGAGAGCAGTATCGAGCTCGGGGGGATATCGACCACAACATCCGAGACGTCCACTCCCGCGCGGTCCGCTATCTCTCCTTCGAGTTGTTTCCTTTTCGGATATGAAGTGAATTCCGAAAGCTGCGACAGCATGTCCTCGGACGTGTCCTCGCTGAATTTCGTTATGACCTTTTTATAAAGGACCCTGTTCTGGACCGACCTGGCTATCTTGGAGGACGTTCCCCCTTCCTCAATAAGGCGGTTCATCAGCTCCGCATCATTCCAAAGGTATATTCCGCTGACGTCAAGGGCTGACGCCTCAACGGATTTCATAAGCATCATCTTGATTATCCTGACCGTTCTGTGGAAATAGACCGAAGAGTGCATGAGTGACCTGGATACCATCAGGCCTTCGGCGGCCGGCTTCCCGCCTTTTTCGATCACGATCCTGTCATTGTGGACCCTCATGGTCCCTATAAGTCTGTCAATGTCCACCTTCCCGTGGGAGACGCCGGTGTAATATGCGTCCCTGACGAGATAGTCCATCTGGTCGGCGTCCACCGGCCCGTGTATTATCTGGTGTATGAAGTCCTTTGGTGAGAAGTGCTGCGCCCTCTTTCCGTCGCTGAAGGCATCCAGACTTTCGTCCCTGGATCGGGGATACAATATCAGGTCGCACACTTTCCCCGGCGGGATCCCGCTCATTTCCAGGACCTCGGATATCGGCGGGACGCCTCCGAAAAGATCTTCGTCCCTTTCGCAGTACGTCCTTACCTCGCCTTTGATGAGCTTTTCCGCCATTTCCATGTGATTCATTCCGGTTACGTGCTCAAAGATCTCCTCCGTCGTGTGTGAGAAAGGAGTATGACAGATATCATGCAGAAGCCCCGCCGCCCTTATCGCCGATGCGTCCTCTTCGGAGAGCCCGATGGAGGACGCCATCCTGCCCGCTAGATGGTAGACGCCCAGAGAATGCTCGAATCTCGTATGGTTCGCGCCTGGGAATACCATGTTTCCCAGGCCGAGCTGACTCACCCCCCTCAGTCTCTGCATCTCATGCCTGTCTAGGATCGTCAGGAACGGCTCGTCCACTACGATGCTGCCGTGGACCGGATCATGTATCACTTTGGATATCTCTGACATGTTCACTCTCTGTATGTTATTCTGCATTTATCGATGTTCAGGCCGCTGGGGCTGAGTATCATCAGTCTGTCGGATACCTCGGTGAAGGCGCCGCTGATATCCTTTGCGACCTCCAGAAGGCGTTTTGCGATCTCCCTTTTTGCCGCGTCCCCTTCGGCGAACCTTGAGAAATCCAGCACCAGTATGTTCCCCCGGTACGCCATGTCCGTCAGCGCTTTCAGGTCGCGGTACGACGTGACCTCCACAGCCTTTATCTTAGCGTCCGACTGCGCATACATGGGCGCGCTGTGCTCGTTCAGATCAACGAATACCTTCCCCTTCCGTTCCTCTTTCTTCCTGCCGAACACCCCGTCACTCCCCGGTCTTCCAAAGCTTATCTCCAACGTTATGAATGCTCTTTATTGCCTTTCCTGGCTTTTTTTGGATGAGTTCCTCTCCGCTCCTTTCCGAGACGCCTATGGCAAGCGGCATCCCGTTCTTGACATCCTTTATCCAGACAAGGTCCCCGGTTTTTATGGTGGGATCCGCCTCGACTATGCCCGGGCCCATGCAGTCCGCTCCGTTGGTTATGAAGGGGACCGCCCCCATGTCCACTGTGACGTATCTTCTGACGGGCCTGTACTTTATCACGCCTCTCACCGTCAGGAACGGCCTTCCGCCGTGGACCAGGCCGAGGATGTCGCCGCCTACGAACAACAGGTCGAAGTCCGAACTCTCAGCGAAGTCCACGGGGTCATCCTCAGTGAAGACCGGAACCCCTAGCGCTTCTTCCAGTTCGGACGATATCGTCTTTATCTCCTTGCTCCTCATCCTCTTTCTTTTTCTTATTCTGACGTCTGCCATTTCGTTTCTCTCATGTCCCTAAAAGTTTTCATACTTTTGCTTTAAAGCGAGCGCAGGTCGTGCCATAAACAGGGCAACAGGGGAATAACTTGGGGAACTTATAAAATGCGCAAGCCTGTTTCTGTGGTTAAGGGACAGATAGAAAGAGGGTACGAAAATGGGGATCAGTATAGGAATATGCGAGACGGAAGCCGAGAGCGCATTGTGCAGGGACCTGAGAATGAAAGTAGTAAGAGTGCGCGTGGACGATGTCTCCGGTATGGAGGGTCTCGCCGGATATGATGACGTAGTGTCTCTGGAGGACGCCCGCTCCCTTGTGGACGATTGGGATGCTTTTCTAAAAAGGAACCGGATCAATGCCGAGACAGACGCGATATACATGGACAAACTGAAAAATGATCCGGACATCAAGCTCCTCGGGCCCAAGGCGGTCAGGACCAGCACCGGCTGGGTAGATATGGATAAAGTAAGCGCCTCGGACAAAGAGAAAGTACTGGCCGCATCCAAAAAAGAGAACCGCCTTTCCGGATGGGACATGCTGTCCTTCGACGAAATGAACGAGATGTGCCTGAAATGCAAACTATCCTGGGACAAGGGCCGCGGATGCATCGGGTCCTTCGGACCGAACGACAGCCTGCTCCCCGGCATAGCCGAGAAGAGAGGTTGCAAAATCGTAGCTTCCGTGCCTGAGGGGGCACAAAGCGGCAGGATATATACCCCGGAGGATGCCAAGATACTTCTGAAAGAGATAGAGATACTGACAAAGGCGCTTCCCGAAGAAGGCAAGATGATGGTCAGGCGCTACGGGGGGCCCCTGGAACGCATGAACGCCGTGGCGAACATCTCTGTCAGCGAAGGCTGCGGATTCTATTTCTTCTGATCAGAGGCCGTTCAGCTTGGTGATGGTCCAGGCCATCTCCTTTGCAAGGCTGACGACCCCTTTCATACCTTCTTTGTCATTCTGATACTGGGGGGAATTGAGGGCGGTCACGATCGGCCCGGGGATCCCTCCGCATACGATCATCTGATTCCTGAGCATCCAGTAGACCAACTGGGAGTAAACCATCGAACCTCCTTCGTGGGCGTTCACGACGATCGCCCCTCCGACCTTCCTCCTCAATCCTTTGTCCCCCTTTTCCAGGATCATTCCCGTCCTCTCAAGGAATATCTTCATCTGCGAAGAACATGCCCCGTAGTAACAAGGGGATGCTAGGATGACCCCGTCGGCCTCCCTCATCTTATCGACGATCTCGTTAAGATCATCGTCTTCGAGAATACATCTCCCGTCCCCTCTGATCTCGCAGGACCTGCAGTCATTGCAGAGAGTGAACCTCGAAGAATACAGTTGGATGTGCTCTGTCTCTATGCCCTCTTTCTCCAGCTCGTCGGACACTTCGTGGAGTATGTTGCTTGTGTTGCCGATCAGCCGAGGGCTGCCGTTGAGAGCTATGACCTTCATGACCTACGGAAACAGGGTTGCGGATAAAACATTTATCACTCAAAGCCGAAGATCCGCCTTCATCTCGATCGCGTGTATGATATTGCCGTCGTGGTCTTTGAATGAGGTGGAAACTCCCAGCGGCGTCCTTGCCGGATCCTTTACGAAGACCACTCCGTCATCGATCAGCCGCCTGTGAAGGTCATACGGGTTCTCGACTCCGAGGAATATCCCCGTGTCCGCCCCGGTAGCATCAGACACTTTCAGAAGGAGCGTTGCGCCGTTCCTTCTTACCGCCGCCTCCCCCTCTTTTTTGTAAAGAACATCCATTCCCAGCAGCCCGCTGTAAAAGGACAGCGCCCGGTCGATATCGGCGCATGGGACCGTCGCTGAGAATATGGACTCCGGGAGCCCTTCCTCCGTGTATAAAAAATTCCCTCCGCCTGGATCACCTATGGGCATAGACGGAGTCACGGCTTTTTCGGATATATCCGTTACTATGACGTGGCAGTGTCCGTATGCCGGACCATGCTCCCATATCAGCGTATGAACAGCAGTTCCCTGTACTTAGGAAGAGGCCACATCTGGTCGTCCACTATGTTCTCGAGCGAGTCGACATAGCCCCTCATGCTGTCCATACGGGGGATCAGCCTATCGTGATACGCCATGGCCATCTCGCGCCCTTCCAGCAGGGAGAACTCATCACACATCCGGTCCATGTCGTCGGCCGCCGTTCTGATGTAGTTGATGTAGTCCGCTATCTCCTTTATCTGCCGCAGTTCCTGAGGAGAATATTTTTCGAACTCCTCGTCGGTGAAGAGCTCCCTGCTCTTCAGTACATTGTCGAACAGGACATTCTGGAATCTTATCGCCACGGGTATCACGTGGTTGTATGCCAGGTCGCTCAGCACCCTCGATTCTATCTCAACCTTCTTGGAATAGTGTTCCCACGCGACCTCGTTCCTCGCCCTGAGTTCGACCTCCGAAAGCACCCCGGTGTCCTCATACATCTTTATCGTCATGGGAGCCGTGAAGTGGTCCAGTATCACTGGGACGGAGCTCTCCGTGTCTAGGCCGCGGCGTTCAGCTTCTTTCTTCCACTCGTCAGAGTATCCGTTGCCGTCGAAACATACGGCCCTGCACGCCCTGTAGGTTTCGCGCGTCTCATCGAGGACCGCCTTCATCACAGGTTCGCCTGCCGATATCCTCTTGTCGACCGCTTCCTTGAACTGTCTGAGCTGGTATGCGACCGCCGTGTTCAGCACTGTCATGGGGGATGCGCAGTTCGCCGACGACCCCGCCGCCCTGAACTCAAAGCGGTTCCCTGTGAACGCGAAGGGCGACGTCCTGTTCCTGTCTGTGTTATCTACGAGCAGCTCGGGGACCTGAGGTATGCCCACGCTGTGTCCTTTCTTGTCCTCCATCTTGACCACATTCTCTGTGCCGAGGAGTTCCTCGAAGGCCGCCGTTATCTGTTTCCCCAGAAATGAGGACATTATTGCCGGCGGCGCCTCGTTCGCCCCGAGCCTGTGGGCGTTCGACGCAGAGACTATGGATGCCTTGAGAAGCCCGTTGTTATCATACACCGCTTTCAGAACGTTCGCCATGAATGCGAAGAACCTGAGGTTCTCCTCGTCCGTCTTCCCGGGTGAGAGGAGCGCGGTGCCGTCGTCCGTGCCCAGTGACCAGTTGCAGTGTTTGCCGGACCCGTTGATCCCTTTGAACGGCTTCTCGTGGAATAGGACCTTGAACTTGTGACGGTCGGCCACCCTCCTCATTATTGACATAAGCAGAAGGTTGTGATCCACTGCCAGGTCCATCTCCTCGAACACCGGGGCGATCTCGAACTGGTTCGGAGCGACCTCGTTGTGCCTTGTCTTCAGAGGTATCCCGAGTTTATATCCTTCGTATTCCACTTCCTTCATGAACTCCATAACCCTCGGAGGTATGGATCCGAAGTAATGGTCGTCCAGTTGCTGGTTCCTCGCGCTGTCGTGCCCTATGAGCGTCCTGTCCGAGAGCATCAGGTCCGGGCGCAGCACATACAGAGAACTGTCCACAAGGAAGTATTCCTGTTCCCAACCGAGATAGGAGAATACGGCGGCATCCCCCATCCCGAAATATGCCAGGACATCCGAGGCCGCCTTCTTCACGGCGGATGTGGACCTCATAAGGGGGGTCTTATAATCAAGGGCCTCGCCTGTGTAAGATATGAACACCGTCGGTATGCACAGACAGTCCCCGAGTATGAAAGCGGGCGAAGACGGGTCCCAAGCGGTGTATCCTCTCGCTTCGAATGTGTTCCTCAGTCCTCCGCTGGGGAAGGATGAGGCATCCGGCTCCTGCTGGCACAGCTTGTTTCCGCTGAACTCTTCCAGTGATCTGCCCTGTATGTGCGGTTCGGCAAAGGAGTCGTGTTTTTCGGCGGTCCCTCCTGTCAGGGGCTGGAACCAGTGCGTATAGTGGGTCGCTCCCATGTCCATGGCCCAGCGCTTCATCCCGGACGCTACGTGCTCTCCGATCCACTTGTCAAGGGTCACGCCCTTTTCGATCGACTCATAAACTATCATCCTTGTCTCGGAGGAGAGGTATTTTCTCATTGCCTCCCTGTTGAATACGTTACATCCGTAGTAAGAGGACGTGTCTCTCGCCGGCGGCGCTGCCGCAATCGGTTCCCTTTCAAAAGCCTGCTCTATTGCGCTGAACCTTCCTGGCATGGGAACCGATTTCACTGATTACTAATATACTTTTCCAGACAGAAACCGCCAATATGCGATCATTTTAGGTCAAAACTCCGATACATAATGTACCTTAAACTTTCCCTCACGGCCGCTTGCGAAAACAGAACGGTTGCGGTAACAAGGTTTTTTATCCTTTTTACATATGGTCGCAAGCAATACCATGATCGCGGAACTGACGATCCCAAAAAAAGGGCGGCGGAACGCCGAAGAGGTGGCCCGATGGAGGTGACCGTTTCGCTGGCCGACTATGGCGTAGGCAATCTTCACTCGATAAATAAGGCGCTTAGGAACGCCGGAGGGGACGTCAGGGTGGTGACCGACATGAGGGATCTGATCGATTCCGAATGTATAGTATTCCCCGGCGTGGGCGCATTCGACAGAACGATGGAGAGACTCATCCCTTACAGGGACGATATCCGTGCGGTGCTAGGATCCGGAGTGCCCGTACTGGGCATCTGCATAGGAATGCACATACTCTTCGACGGAAGCGAGGAGGGCGGCACGGAAGGATTGGGCCTCATATCCGGCAGAGTAAAGCGTCTGACCGCTGGGCAGGTCCCGCACATGGGGTGGAATTCCGTAGACGCCGAAGACGAGATATTCGGAGGGGTGGACAGCAGATATTTCTATTTCGCGCACTCCTACTTCGGTAGCCCGGAGGACCGTTCCCTGGTGATCGGAACGACGGAACACGGCGGCGCGGAGATACCGGTACTGTTCAGAAAAAAGAACGTGTACGGTTGCCAATTCCATCCTGAGAAGAGCGGCCTTTCTGGAGGCCGGTTTATAAGGAATTTCATAGAATTCGCAAAGGAGCGGCAATGAATAAAACACTGAGGCAAAGCGCGGGGGACGTCATTTTAAGGGGGACCGCATAATGCTCACAAAAAGGATAATCCCATGTCTGGACGTCAGGGACGGAAAGGTTGTAAAAGGCGTCAGGTTCCAGAACCTCAGGGACGTGGGGCATCCGCCGGACCTAGCCGGGGAGTACGAGGCACAGGGCGCCGACGAAGTGGTGTTCCTAGACATATCGGCCACGCTGGAGGCAAGAGATACGATGCTGCGCATAGTTTCCGAGACGGCGGAAAGGCTGTTCGTGCCGCTGACGGTCGGCGGGGGGATAAGGACAAAGCAGGACATGAGGGCTGCGCTCAGCGCGGGTGCGGACAAGGTATCAGTCAATTCAGCCGCAGTGGCGGACCCGTCGATAATAAGAGAGTGCGCGGATGATTTCGGGAGACAGTGCGTAGTGGTGGCAATAGACGCCAGGAAGAAGGACGGCCGCTGGGAGGTACATACGCACGGAGGAACGGTACCTGCAAATATCGACGCGGTCGAGTGGGCCGGAAAGGTTGAGGACCTCGGGGCGGGGGAGATCCTCCTGACGTCCATGGACGCCGACGGCGTCGGGAAAGGTTACGACATCGCCCTTACGGCGGCGGTCGCCGACGCCGTGTCGATACCGGTGATCGCATCCGGAGGTGTCGGTTCCATGGAGCACATATATCAGGTGTTCGCACAGACAGGCGCGGCGGCCGCTCTGGCGGCCTCTATATTCCATTATAACGAGTGTAGCGTCGGTCAGGTAAAGGAATACCTCAGAGACAGAGGCGTGGCGGTAAGATGAGGTTCGGCGGAACGGGCCGCCGGGACATGTGCTCCGCATATCGCACGGGCGGGATCTCTTTGGGAATTTGTCTTTCCCGCCCCTCACCGCCTGCGGCGTTCTTTTTTGTGATCTGACCCGGGGCGTTGTAGGGAAGTCGCTACTTTTTATTATCGTTTGAAGCATCGAATACCGTAACCTTTGACCGTTCAACAAAGGAAATGTTTATACCCAAAACGAAAATGTGCTGTTCGATGAATACAGGAAAGAAAACATCCGGCAATAGAGAAAAGGTTGTTTTGGCTTATTCGGGCGGTCTCGATACGTCGGTTGCTATCAGGTGGCTGCAGGAAAAGTATGACCTGGACGTCATAGCGGTCGCGGTCAACGTGGGACAGCCTGACAGCAAGGACGACATAATCTCAAGGGCGAAGACCATCGGCGCGATAAAGGCCGAGTATGTGGACGCGAGAGAAGAGTTCGTAACGGATTACATATGGCCCTCGCTGAAAGCCAACGCCATGTACCAAGGCGTCTACCCGCTGAGCACGGCTGTCGCAAGGCCGGTCATCATCAAGAAGCTTGTGGAGATCGCAAGGGAGGAGGGTGCGAAGTACATAGCGCACGGGTGTACGGCAAAGGGCAACGACCAGGTGCGCTTCGACGTGGGGATAATGTCGCTCGGCCCGGAATTGAAAATAATAGCTCCTATGAGGGACTGGGTGATGACGCGCGAGGAGGCGGTCGAGTACGCTCGCGCCAACAACCTCCCGATAGCATTGAAGAAAAAGAGCCCGTATTCCATAGACGAGAACCTTTGGGGGAGGAGCTGCGAGTGCGGGCCCCTTGAGGACCCTTGGATGGAGCCGCCGGAGGACTCGTGCGACTGGACAACGCCTCCGGAGGACGCACCGAACGAGCCTGAGTATCTGGAGATAATGTTCGAAAAAGGCATACCGGTCGGATACAACGGAGAGAGGAAGGACGGCGTCACACTGATAACGGAGCTGAACAGGATCGCGTCAAGGCACGGCATCGGGCGCATCGACCACATCGAGGACCGCCTGATCGGAGTGAAGAGCAGGGAGACATACGAATGCCCCGCCGCGATACTGCTGATCGCGGCGCACAGAGACATGGAGTTCCTAACTGTCCAGAAGAACGTCCTCGAGTTCAAGAGAGGCGTCGAGCAGAAGTATTCCGAGCTGGTATACAACGGGCTTTGGTTCGGCGCCCTCCGCGAGTCGCTGGACAGGTTCGTGGATGATACGCAGAAGTTCGTCACCGGGACTGTGAGGATGAAGCTCTTCAAGGGGAGCGCGGCCGCCATCGGAAGAAGATCGGATTATTCGCTCTACGAAGAGGGTTTATCCACTTACTCCAAAGGAGATTGTTTCGATCACGCGTCGGCCGTCGGGTTCATCTATTGCTGGGGGCTGCCTGACAAGACGGCGGCGAAGGCCCACATGAAAAGCAAGAAGTGATAACATGGGACAAAAGGCTCTTTGGTCCGGCAGGTACGACGGCGGCATGGACGATTCGACACTCGAGTTCACATCATCGCTTGATACGGACCTTGCTCTGGGATTCTATGATATCATGGGTTCCATAGCACATGTGACGATGCTGAGGGATTGCGGCGTCCTTTCCGGCGGCGACGCAGGCGAGATGATCGAGGGGCTGAGGGCCATTCTGAAAGATGTGAAGGAGGAGAGGCTAGAGATCGACTGCGGCCTAGAGGATATACACACAAACATAGAGCATGCCCTTACTATGCTCAAAGGTCCGGTCGGGGGAAAGCTGCACACGGGCAGGAGCAGGAACGACCAAGTCGCGACGGACCTCAGGATGTATCTGCGCGATGCGGTGCTTGAGGCGGCAAAGGACATCGACATCCTTATCAAAACGCTTACGGACCTGGCAAGCAACTCGCTAACTGTGATAATGCCCGGGTTCACGCATATGCAACATGCCCAGCCAGTTACGGCGGCGCAGCACATGATGGCGCACGCATTCAGGCTCGGCAGGGATGCCGAAAGGTTTCTGGAATCATTTGAGCGTATCAACGTATGCCCGCTGGGCGCCGGCGCGCTGGCCGGCACCACATACCCCATCGACCGTAAACAGACGTCAGACCTGCTGGGATTCGGACGCCCCACGGAGAATTCGATGGACAGCGTCAGCGACAGGGACTTTGTGATAGAGACCGCATTCTGCGCATCGATGCTGGCGGTTCACCTGTCGTCAATGGCGGAAGAGCTCATATTGTGGTCGTCGCCGGAGTTTGGCTTCATAGAGATGGACGACAGATATACGACAGGGTCATCGATGATGCCCCAGAAGAAGAACCCGGATGTCGCCGAACTCATAAGAGGAAGAACGGGAGGCATAATAGGGGACCTCGTCGCCGCATTGGTGCTCATGAAAGGCCTGCCGCTGACATACAACCGCGACCTGCAGGAAGACAAGAAAATAATAATGGGGTCGGTGCACACCGCAATACAATGCACGCTGATGATGTCAAAGATCATTTCCACAATGAGATTCGATGCGGACCGCATGTCCGATCTCACAAAGAAGGGATACATCAACGCGACCGACATGGCGGACTACCTTGTGGCGAAGGGTATGCCCTTCCGCGAGGCGTACGGGGCCGTAGGCTCGGCGGTGAGATTCTGCATCCGCGAGAAAAGAGGACTGGAAGAGCTGACACTGTCTGAGATGAAAGAGTTCTCCGGCCTTATAGACGACGACGTGTTCGATGTCTTACCAATCGAAAAATGTGTGGAGAGGCGCTGTTCCCTCGGCGGGACATCCCCGCGGAGCGTCGAAGCGCAGATATCCGGAACGCTCAGTTCCCTCACGGACAGAGAGGGCCGCATAAGCCGGAAGATATCCGCGATCAATGACTGCTGGAACAAGCTTGCAGATTAACGGCGCGGAACCGATGGTCGCTAGACTGCTGTAAAATTATTCATCCGGACCCCACTATCCTCTTGAATTTATCAAACAGGAAGGAGGTGTCGTGCGGCCCGGGAGCGGCTTCCGGATGATACTGTGCGGTGAATATCGGAAGGTCCCTGTGGCGCATGCCTTCCACGGACCCGTCGTTAGCATTGAATTGGTCGGCGATCAGTCCCGTACCATCCAGACTGTCAGCGTCAACCGCGAATCCATGGTTCTGTGATGTTATGTAAATGCGCCCCTCATACTTGACAGGCTGATTGCAGCCGCGGTGCCCGAACCTCATCTTATATGTCTCGGCACCGAATGCCAGCGATACTATCTGGTTCCCGTAGCATATGCCCATCATCGGCAGCTGCGACGACAGATCGCTCACTGTCTTCACTGCGGTCCTCATCATATCTGGATGCGCCGGGTCCCCCGGGCCGTTGGACACCAGTACGCCGTTGATGCCGGTATCGATCGCCTTCTGCGCAGGCGTGTCATAAGGAAGGATGACGACATTGAACCTCTCGGAAAGCTCTCTCAGGATGCTGCTCTTCATGCCGCAGTCTATCACGCCCACCGTCAGGTCCTTTTTGTTGTCGATCCTCACAATGCTTTTACTGGAGACCTCCGAGACAAGATTGCTTTCTGACGGCGCGGGGGTCTCCTTTGCCTTCCTGACGGCATCCTCCGCACCCCCTCCGTGGACGATCACGCCCCTGAGCGTACCGGCCTGCCTGATCTTTATCACCAATTCTCTGGTATCTATTCCGGATATCCCGGGTATCCTATGCCTTTTCATGAACGTATCTATCGTTTCGCCGCCGTACATCCTGGATGGTTCCTTGCAATACTCGCGGACAACAAGTCCCCGTATATGCGCACCCTCGGATTGGTTGAGCCCGTCGCACATTCCGTAATTCCCTACCATGGGATACGTCATGATAAGTATCTGTCCTCTGAAAGAGGGGTCGGTCATACTTTCCTGATATCCGCTCATTCCGGTGGAGAAAACTACCTCTCCGAAAACATCGTCCGTATGACCGAACGATTCCCCCTCCATTACCGATCCGTCCTCCAGTGCAAGATAACTCCGCATCATCGGGATGATTTCAACCCTGATGCCCAATATAATATTTGCCGTAACGCCTGAACAGAGGTTTTGTCCTATTGTCTGACAGCGGACAAACCGGCCCTTGCTGAACGGGCCGCTGATGCGGTCACGGCCTTCGGCCGAGAGTGTCCTTTGTCGCCGACACTATTTCAGACGATGAGTATCTCCCGCCCGTTTCCTTCATCACGTGTCCGATCACCCTGTTGACGGCCTTTTCGTTCCTCTTTATCTCACCGATGATCTCGGGATGCGCATCCAGATAATCATTGATTATCTTCTCCAGATCAGCACTTTGCTCCATTGCGGACCCTGCATCTGCGCCTGTCATATAGGCCTTCAACTTGATGTCCGTCTCTATGTCCGTCATTTCGCCTCCGGAGAACCTTCTTATTATGTCCACTATCCCTTCCGGATCCTTCCCCGCCGCCTCGAAAGCCTTCCAATTGGCACTCACTGTCCCCGTGACCCACGACACCGCCGTCTGTGGGGAGCCGGTCTCTTTAGCGATCTTATCGAAAATCTCGGCCAGGCCGGCGGACATCGAGACGATCTGGTCAGCGGTCCTCATATCGATCTTATGGTCCCTGCTGAGCCTTGAGGCTATGCTGACGGTGCTCTCCTTTATCGATATCGATCTCACGAGCTCCCCTATGCGGAATATGCCCAGGTCCGGCTCGTCAATGTAGCCGTAGTCCGCCTCATATTCCTTCTTCCTGACAGACACAGTAACTCCTCTTTCCTCATCGAAGCGCCTGGTCTCCCTCTCTACCTTTCCTCCCGCCTTCAGGACCTTTGTCTGTCTTATCGCTTCGAAGGTCAGCGCCCTCTCGACATTCCTCAGACCGGTGACGTTCTTCACCTCCGCCCTTTCATCTCCGATCGATATGTTACAGTCACAACGGATGCTTCTCTCCCCGTCATTGGGGAGGTCTATTGTGTGGCGGATGTCCGCTATCAGCTGCCTGAGGAACTCCCTGGCCTCCGCCGGAGAGGAGAGATCGGGGTCGGTCACTATCTCCGCAAGCGCGATACCGCACCTGTTATAATCCACCATGGATGACTGATCGCCTACCCTCTTCGTCTTGCCTGGGTCCTCCTCAAGCTGTATCCTGGTGATCCCGATGGGTTTCTTCCCATGCATACGATAGACGCCGCCCCTCCCGACGGGGTTGTCGTACTGTGTGATCTGGACGCTCCTGCTCATGTCCGGATAGAAGTATGTCTTTCTGGAGAACCATATGGTCTCGGGGATCTCGCAGCCCAGCATCTTCGCCAGCATTATGCCGTACTCGACCGCCTTCCTGTTCATCATGGGTTTGCTGCCCGGCATACCCAGACATATGGGGCATACGTGTGTGTTGGGGACGTCCGTGATGGCGGTCGGGCAGGAACAGAACATCTTGGACGCGGTCGGAAGCTGCACATGTATCTCAAGACCTATCCTCACGGCGACACCTCCGGCCGTCTCACGCTGAATAAGGAGTCCCATTCCTCCGCGAAGGTCACAAGAGGGTCCTCCTCCCAATGGTCCGTGACAACCTGCATCCCTATGGGCATCCCGTTCCCGTCGTAACCGCACGGGACTGACATATGGGGCATGCCAGCCAGGTCCGGGGGGCATGTGAGAAAGTCCGCGCTGTATGTTTCCATAGGGGTCATTTTCGATATCTCGCCAAACTTCGGGGAGACGAACGGCATTGTGGGCGTAAGAACGGCGCCGTATTCCCTGAATACTTCCTTGTAAGATGCGATCACGTGGAGTCTGACCTTGAGCGCTTTGGCATAGTATCGGTCCCTGAACCCCTCCATCCTGATATACGTTCCCAGAAGGATCCTCCTCTTTGCCTCATCCCCGAAGTATCTCGTCCTGAACGATGTGAAATAATCATCGAACTTCAGGGAAAGATCCCCCTCCTGCTGCCCGTACCTCATCCCGACATACCTGGCAAGGTTCGTGGACGCCTCGGACGTCGCTATTATGAAATATGCCGGCGGCGCGTATCTAAGCGACGGCATGCTTATTTTCCTTATCTCGACACCGGCGGCCCTCAGTGTGTCCAGGGAGCGTTCGAAAGCGGAAAGGACATCCTTGCTTACGCCGGCCAGGGACTCCTCGGGCACCGCTGCCGACCCTATCTTTTTGCCTTTCAGCTCAAGGACGGGCTGGGCGCATGAGGTCGGGTCCCTCGGGTCCTTCCCGGAAATCACCGGAAGAAATCTGGCGATCATTCCGGGGTCCGAGGATATCAGACCCACTTTGTCCAGGGAGCTGCCGTAATCCACCAGGCCGTGCCTCGATACTCTTCCGTATGTCGGCACGATCCCGTATGTCCCGCAGAAGCTTGCGGGACAGCACACGGAGCCTCCGGTGGACGCCCCCAGCGATATATGCCCGTCGATGACCGCCGCGGCGCATGCCGAACCCCCCGACGACCCGCCGCACGACCTTTCGAGATCAAAAGGATTCTTCGGGACGCCGTATGCCGAATTCGTGCAGAATGTGCCGAACCCGAACTCGTCCATGTTGTTCTTCCCTATCAGCTTCCCTCCGGCCGCCCTCATCCTCTCGATGGGGGCGGCATCGAACATCGGACGATATCCGTCCAGTATCTTGGAGCCGCAGCGCGTCTGCATATCGGCGGACGTCAGGCTGTCCTTTGCGGAGAACAGGAATTCGTGGCTGCCTACGTCCGGGCCGTCGGCTATGCTGCTGAACATGGAATACTTCTCGTTCAGCGCATGGAGGCGGGCGAGAATATCATTCATAATAGTCTCGGCCCCCTCACGTAGCCATCGTATGTTTTCATGTCCTTAAGAAGTTCGCCGGGATCGATGAAGATACCGGGCACGTCATCCCTAAGAATGTCCGTGATCTCCACAGGGTTCACGCCGCATCCCTCTCCTTCCGGCGACCCGTCGATCAGGCTGAAATAATCAAGTATCTCGGCCAGGTCCTTGCCGTATCTTTCAAGCTCCTCATCGCTGAGCGCAAGATGCGCGGTCTTCGCGACCCTTTTGATGGTCTTCCTGTCCATTATGACCTACGGATTCTCTCTTTTGTTATAATTTTTATCCCTGACTCACAAGACTGATACTGCGGCTCAGAATTCTTCATTGCCGCGTATCAAAGCCTGCGGACGCTATGCGCGCAGAAGCGGGAGGGAATGAGTTTGCAGGCTTTCGGTTCTGCGGGGAAAGAAAACCTCGGCCTTCGGGAAAGATTAATATATTGAGTAAACACTCATTGAATTGGAAGTCATTCAATGGCGGAGAAACGGAAACTGCAAAAGGCGCAGACGAAAGAGAGGATCGCGGCGGCGGCGCTGAAGGTTTATTCGGAGAACGGCTTTTCCACCCCTACCATCGCCATCGCCAACGAAGCGCAGGTCTCGCACGGGTCGATATTCGTTCATTTCCCGACCGTCGAAGACCTGCTGATCTCCTCAGTGGAGAATTTCTCACGGGAAATAGAAAAAGAACTGAATCTGCTATCTGATTCTGTCAACAACATAACCGTGCTTTTGGAGATGCATATTGACGTGCTGAAAAAGCATGAGGATCTTTACAAAAGGCTGATCAAAGAAGCGGTCTACCTGCCGGAAGAAGCGAGGAACACTTTCATCGCCATACAGTCGACGGTGTCCATACACTTCATGCAGGCATTGGAGGAGGAGATGAGCAAAGGGGAGATCAAGAACATACCGTTCCACATGGTCTTCAACACATGGCTCGGACTGGTACACTATTATCTGCTGAACGGAGACCTGTTCGCGCCGGGCGGCTCGGTTTTGAAAGTATATAAGAATGACTTGATCGAATGTTTTTTGGAATTGATAAAGAAATGAAAATATTGGAGGTAAGAAGATGAAGAACTGTATCGCCTGCGGTATGCCCATGAAGAACGCATCCGACTTCGCAATGAACGATATGAACAAGGATTATTGCGTCCATTGCGCCCGGCCGGACGGCACAATGCAATCTTTTGATGAGAAACAGGAGAACCTGACGGACTTTATCATCAGGACACAGGGGTTGGCCCGCGAGGTCGCGGAAAGCGCTGCGCTGTCCATGATGAGGAAGCTCCCTGCTTGGGAAGACTGTTTTGATTGAAGCGGCCCCTTGAGGGAGGTCCGGAATGATCCGCTGTTTGCCTGCAGACGGTCCCCATCCTGGTCATGTGGCTCAGACTGTCGGTCCGATAACCCTATATCGGTACTGGACATTTAGGAACAAGGAGAAAGAACTCTATGTCAAAACCAATGATGAGCGGCGAGGATATCGTCAGGGACACCCAGCTGCAAGACAGCCTTTCCAGGATCAAGCATGTGGTAATCGTCATGAGCGGAAAGGGAGGGGTGGGTAAGAGCACCGTTTCCTCCAACCTCGCTCAGGCCCTTTCTATGAAGGGCTATCAGACCGGCCTCATGGACATAGACATCACCGGCCCCAATATACCAAAGATGTTCCGCATAGAAGATGAGAAACTCTACGCAAACGAAAATGACAAGCTTATCCCAATATCGGTCCCGCCCTCGCTCAGCATAATGTCAATGGCTTTCCTGCTTCCGGAGAGGGACTCGGCGGTGATGTGGAGAGGCCCGATGAAGACGAGCGCAATAAGGCAGTTCATAGAGGACGTGGAATGGGGCGAATTGGATTACCTCATAGTAGATATGCCTCCGGGGACCGGTGACGAGGCGATATCGATCGTTCAGCTGATACCTAAAGCGGACGGCGCCGTTATCGTAACAACGCCTCAGGAGGTCGCTCTGCTTGACAGCAGAAAATCCATCACTTTCGCGTCCCAGACAAAACTGCCTGTTATAGGATTGATCGAGAACATGAGCGGGTTCGTGTGTCCGCACTGCGGCGAGCTTACGGAGATATTCGGATCCGGCGGCGGAGAGAAAGCAGCGGAGAGCCTGAACATACAGTTCTTGGGGCGTATTCCTCTCGAGCCCGGCGTAGCGGCGTCGGGAGACTCCGGCATGCCTGTGGTAGTGGCCGATCCCGGATCGAGGTCCGCCGCTGCGTTCAATGAGATAACGGAAAGGATCATAAGAACGGTGGAGAGAAAATGAAGGTCGTGGTCATTGCGGAAGGGGACACGCTGGATTCATATGTCGCGGAGGATTTCGGCCATGCGCCGTTCTTCCTGGTGGTCGATTCCGACACGCTGGATTATCATGTTATCGAGAACGAATATGCGAAATTGGAGGGTGCGGGCATGAAGGTCGCCAATGCGATAGCCGGGCTGGGAGTGGATGCGGTGATCACCGGCGGCATAGGCTCCCACGGCCTCGACATACTAGGCAAGGCCGGGATACATGTGGCTTACGACGAAGAAGGGGCCGTCGAAGAGTGCGTCGCGGACCTCAAAAGAAGAACTGAGTTAAGGAAAAGAGCGGGGTCAGACTGACCTCTTTTCTCCCCATATTATCTTATGAAGCTGAGGCAGCACCCTCACATTCAGTTTTCTGTTGACAACCTCTTCGGCTATCGGTAGCAGGTCCATTCCTCCCACGGGACAGAATATTATGTTCGTGTCTACGGGGTTCTCTCTTATGAACCGGATCGCGTAGTTCAGGTCCACCGCTCCGCCTATCACAAATTTGATCTGGTCCTTCTTCCCGATGTGCTCCAGATTCGAAAGGAGATTCCTCTCTGACATCCCCGACGAGGGGCATTTGATATCAAGACTGACGATCACCCTCTCATCCTTTGGTATCCATGATATGTCCTTTGACCCGTTCGTTTCGATCACTATCTTTTTTCCCGCCTTCAGAAGTCTGTCCAACAGCTCAGGGGTGTCCTTCTGGAGCATCGGCTCCCCGCCGGTGATACACACGTTCTCGGTGTCGTCCACCATCTCCATGATCTCGTCAACGGATGCTTCCATGCCGCCTTCCAGGGCATATTTGGTATCGCACCAATCGCACCTCAGATTGCACCCCGCCGTCCTTATGAAATATGTCGGGACGCCTATCATCAGACCCTCTCCCTGGATCGATCTGAAATATTCGCATATCTTCATTTTATCCCTCGTATTCTATCTCGTCCTTATATCCGGCTTCCCTGAACCCTTTGAGCCTCAGCCGGCATGAATCGCAACGGCCGCAAGCCCTCGCGCCGCCGTTGTAGCATGACCACGTCAGATGCAGCGGAGCGTTCAGTTCCTTTCCCTTCCTCACGATGTCGGCCTTGGAAAGGTCGATGATCGGAGTCCTTATCTCGACCGCCCGGCCTTCCGTTCCAGCTTTCGTACCCTTCATGAGCATCTCCCTGAATGACTCAAAGAACTCGGGGCGGCAGTCCGGGTATCCTGAATAGTCGATCGCATTGGCCCCTATGTACGCCGCTTCGGCCCCTATGGATTCGCAAAGTCCCGCGGCTATGCTCAGGAATATTATATTCCTCGCCGGAACGTATGTAACGGGAATCTCTTTACCGAGGTCCCCTTCTCTGTCCGGAGGCACTTCCATATTGTCATCGGTCAGCGCAGACCTGAACGACGACATGTCTATATCGATGGTCCGGTGCTCTATCCCATAGTGTCCGCACACCGCATAAGCGGAATCCAGTTCCCTGGTGTGTCTCTGCCCGTATCTGAAACTTACCGCAACGGCGTCCATGCCATCGTCGATCGCGGCCGCAAGTGTTACGGTGGAATCCAATCCTCCCGATAACAGCACGACCGCCTTGGGCATCATAACACCTTCGTGTACCACGCTGTCTGTCCGCGCTCTTCGTCCAGCCCTATGGACACGCTCTTGACCGTTCCGGGGATATCGATCTCGCCGATTATCTTCTCGGCCATCATCCTGGCCATATCCTCCGCGGTGGTCGTCCGGATGTCCAGCATCAGTACGTCTTCCGCCGGAAAAACGTACCTCTTGCCGCAGGACGATACTTCGACGGATCCGTCCCTCTCCTCTATCCTGACAATGTCCGAGGCTGCCGGCAGCAGGACCTTGTGGTCCATCTCGGCCGTCATGGATCTCAGTTTCTTTTTCAGCACGACGAAATCCATCACCATGCCGTTCTCGCCCGGCTCCCCTTCGAGCCTCATCCTCACTGTGTAGCTGTGACCGTGGAGTCGGGAACATTTCTCATGCATTGGAATGAAATGGCAGGATGAGAATCCTATCCCGGTGTGGCCTCCGTCTATCTCTATTATCATCTCTTCCCCTCGGCGAGTTTCATGGCGAGTATTATCGAGTCCATGTAATCCGTCTTCACCCTGGAGGTGTCCACGAACACTTTATCTATATTCAGCACAGGGGCGCCCATGGCTATCGCATCCCCAATGAAGTGCATGGTCCTGAAGATCAGGTTCCCGGCTATCCCGTCCGGCGCGATTATCAGATCGGCTTCTTCAACGGCCGACTCGATCAGTATCTCCGCGTGGTAGGAATCGTATCCTTCCTTCTGGAGGATGGAGACCAGCTCTTCCGCGCCTTCGATGGTCCTGTCGACGTATCTGTTCCTCCCTTTGTCCCCGCTCCTGCCTCCGGACATAACGGCTATCCTGGTACCTGCTCCCAATTCCTTCATGAGCTCTATCGCCCTGACTACGATGCTGTGTTTTTCTTCTGTTGTCCACCCTTCATCGATACCGACCGGCGCCATGAAGAACGTGCGACCTCTCGGCGGCTCCATTATAACCAGCCTCTCCAGCTCTTCGACGCCGGCCCTTTCCTTAAGTATTGGCAGCAGGGCGGAGGATGGCATGTCCCCTCTGACCGCCGCGTCTATCTTTCCTGAGAAGAGATCGTCCACCAGTTCTTTCGGGTCGCCATATATCTTAACGCCTTTATTGTTCAGCGTGCGGACGCTGTTCTCCACGTGTCCGGATTCGGTGCCGCGGCCGATCCCCACGCGTACGTCGGGAAGGGTGCTGTGCAGGAGGTCTTTGACTGTGAACATCAGATGTTCATTATATCCGGCGTATTAAGGATTTGTGATTGGATAGTTTGGCCGACCTCGCGGACCGAACCGGCTTTTCCCGTCCGCCCGCCGTGCCGCGGGGAGACCGTCTCTTAAGCACACTCCAGAATGATGGCAAACATTCCTCCCATAATCGAATATAGGTATATTTCAAAACAGTTTTTCCTTCTATGATAGAATTTGAGATATCGTTAAATGAACCTGTCGGGAGCCGAGAGGGAGGAGTTGTGAAAGGGGCTGGATGCCTTTGTTCTTTCGAGAAATGATCAGAGGGGGCCGATGGAATCGAATTCGTACCCTTCCCATTCTCTGAGCCCGAGAACTATCTCCGCTTCCGTCACAGTCAGCATCGGCTTTGAGTATCTGGCGGAGTCGTCCGTCGCTATCCTCGGGCAGGCGGTGTTGATGTAGGCGTCCACTTTGTAAGGAAGCAGCGCATCCGGTCCGATCTCGCTGACCACCAGTCTGTACGCCGTTTTCCCCTGTTCCTTTATCTTGTCCATAAGCATGTCTGCGGCTGCTGACCTCTCCTGCCCCGTCTTCGTGCAGACTATCACTAAGAAACTATCGGCGGCCTTCGCCTTCTCTATCGCGGCGAACCTCTTCCTGAGCATTCTGTCCCTGGCTTCGTCCACCGACCTTATTTCTCCGGTAAGGGGATCGAGCACCACCATGGGCCTCTTCACGCCGAAGGACACCGCAAGAGGATGAAAATCGCCTTCGCCCAGGTACAGGAATGCGTCCGCGTCACCGTTGACGGAGAGGGCGGAACTGAAATTGCACCCGAGAACCTGACCGGGATGGAATATCCTGCCGTCCCCTTTCCCTATGAAGACCTCTTTTCCCATCTCTTCAAGGATCCCTTTCGCCTTAGGTATCAGCCCAACGTACTGGACGGTCGCAAGCAGTCCGACCCTTTTCGGTAGTCTCTCCGCCGCTGTCCTGACCGCATTTTCTATGTCCGGGCAGGCTCTCACTTCGACAAAAAGAATGTCCTCATCATTCTCCTGAGGATGTATGGGTGAATGCCCGAAATGCACCAGCGCATCGGCGTATCTTCTGTAATCAACGAAAAGGTCGCATGCGCCGTAGCAGGGATCGCCCAGAATGATGACCTCTGCCTCAGCGGAGCCGGATAGAACATCGGAAATACGGAGAGCGTCCGCCTTGAGACCCTCCGGCAGCTGAACGGCTACGGCGGAGTAGCCTCTCTTCCTGATCCAAGAAACTACCCTGTCCAGATCGAGGTCGAACATTTACTTCATGTATTCCTGTCCCTTCTCGATATCTACGTAGCAGGGGGACGGGAATTTCATGGACGCTTTCCAGAGCGCGGTCTTGGCGACGTTCGCTTTCTCAGGAGTTACGCTTACGGTAAGGATCGCTTGATCGCGCTCAAGCCTCGCCGCCGTTCCGACGGTCTTGCCGAATGCCGAGCGCATTCCGCTTGACACACGGTCCGCGCCCGCGCCAGTGGCGAGCTTGTTCTCTCTGAGAACGCAGTGCGGGTATGCCCTTACTTTGAGGTGGTAGTTGGCCACTCCGGCCTGGCTGGAAAGCATCTTGTTGGCCGCGATACGTCCCGCCTCCAGCGCGGTGTGCCTGATCTGCACACGGTTCTTCACTTTAAGCGTGAGAGTGATGGGGAAGTCCTCATTTCCGTTCCCCATGTCAAACTGACTCAACCTGCTTGCGGGAACTCCTCCCATGTATTCGCGGCGTGTGTACGCCTGTCCTGTGATCCTTCTGTACATCGATGCGGGCTTTCTTACCATTTGCGCCACCTGTGTGGAATGTGATAGAGCGACAATCTCGAATTTCTATTTAAAGACTGTTGCTGTTCTTCTTTTTTTATTGATTACGACGCAATAAGAATCGGTAAATAAAACTTTCCGTCGTGTGCTGAACGCTCATCTGTGAACACCGGCCATTGTTTGTTCGGCATGGTCGGAACGCCGATCAATTGCCGCTTCTTTCGGCAAAGATTATTATGAGTGCCTGCGGAATGAACAGCCAGAACCCCGAAGCAGGTTCAACAATGCAGCCTATGGCAGACATGCATATGAGATAATATCCCACAAAGCGCGGCGCGGGTCTTTGCTCTTTTTTGATATAATGATGCAGCACATGGCCCAGCATGATGACGAATATGCCCGCCATTGCGAACCACCATGACGCGAATTTACCGTCTGTATAGTCGCCGACAGCGTTCAACAACCCATCTTTGACTATCGCCCAGAGAAATTCTCCGCCCAGTGCTATGCCTACTGCAACATGGATCATTCCCGTCGCGATAAGAAGTATCCCGCTGTATCTCCAAAGTTCCATCGGTCTTTTGTATGCAATTGACATATATTTCTGATTACATTTTCATATATAGATTTGTCGTAGTCTATTTACGCCAATTGTCGTATTTTAATCCTGGCCTTCCGTTCCGCATCCCCCCTCACCGACGGTACGAAATGAGGAGATGTTCGGCTCAGCCTTATGCAGAGGTCTCGAAAAAGTGCCTGCAGATGGACAATATTTATATCACCATCTCAACTCACATCATGGAACATGTCGAGAAAGCGTATCTCCAGAAGTGCGGTCGCAGGTATCGGTGAGGAACGCATTTCGATACTGACCGAACTGTCAAAGGATGCTTTGACCGCCGGCAGGGAAGACCTCGCAATAAGATACGTCTCATTGGCAAGAAGGATCGGCGGGAAGACCAAAGTAAAGATGCCTGCGGGTTTCAGATACTGCAAGAGGTGCATGATCCCTCTTATCCCGGGAACCAACTGCACGATAAGACTGACGGGCAGGAAGATAGTGACGACATGTCAGCGATGCGGCGGGCTGAAAAGGACGCCATACTTGAAGGAGAGAGAAAAATGACGGAAAAAGAAGCAAGAAAGGAACTGATGAGGCGCGCCAACGACCTCAGCCCCACGGTTCATGTGGGAAAAGAAGGAATAGACGAAGGAGTGCTGAACGAGATCGCCGCTCAGCTTAAGAACGCCCGCTTAATAAAAGTAAAGGTCCTGAGTACGGTGGACGCCGATCCTAAATCCGTGGCCGAAGAGCTTGCCTCGTCCACAAACTCCGTCATAGTGGATGTCCGCGGAAGCGTGATCGTGCTCACAGATAAAAGGACGTGGACCTCGCTGAGTCAAAAGAAATTCTGAGGGAGCGGCATGCTTGACGTCAACGTAATAAGAACGCAGCCTGAGATGATCAGGCAGATGCTCGCCGACAGGAACAAGGATGCCGAAATACTGGACAGGTTCCTTTCGGCCGATTCGGAATGGAGGAGACTCACGGACGATAACAACCGTTTGAGGAAAGTAAGGAACGAGGTGTCCGTGCAGATCTCCAAGATGGAAAAGGGAGATGAGAAAGAGGCCAAGGTCCTTGAGATGCGCAATGTCGCGGACAAGATAAAGAACAACGACGCCAGAATGGCCGAGGTGGAGATGATCAGGGACGACTGCATACTCAACATCCCCAACATACCTCATTCTTCCGTCCCGGTAGGTAAGGACAGCACCGAGAACGTAATCCTCTATGAGCACGGAAAGAAGAGGACGTTCGACTTCGCTCCGAAGCAGCACTGGGAGATAGCCGAGGCTCTGGATATAATTGATTTCGACAGAGGCGTGAAAGTGGCCGGCAGCGGGTTCTATTGCCTTAAGGGGGACGGCGCCCGGCTTGAGCGCGCGCTGGTAAATTTTTTCCTTGACAAACACCGCGACCAGGGCTACGTCGAGGTGTTCCCTCCCATAGTGGTCAACAAGGCCGCCCTTACCGGCACAGGGCAGTATCCGAACCTGAAGGATGATATGTATTATTTGGAAAAGGACGAGATGTTCCTCAATCCCACCGCCGAAGTGCCGATAACTAACCTCTTCATGGATGAGATCTTCGAGATAGGCCAGCTGCCAATACTCTACACCGCATACCTCCCGTCGTTCAGAAGGGAAGTGGGGAAGCACGCGGACACGAGGGGGATCATAAGGGTCCACGAGTTCAACAAGGTGGAGATGGTAAGGTTCGTCCATCCTGATACGTCATATGATGTGCTTGAGGTCTTGAGGGGGGACGCGGAAGAGCTCATCACCGCGCTGGACCTCCCCTACCGCGTCCTGCTGCTCTGCACGGGAGACATGAGCTTCTCCTGCTCAAAATGTTATGACATAGAACTGCACGCTCCGGCCAACGACGCTTGGCTTGAAGCTTCCTCATGTTCTAACTTCACGGACTTCCAGGCGAGGAGAGCACGCATAAAGTTCAGGCCGGAGCCTCATCTCAAGAGCGAGTTCATACATACGCTGAACGGCTCCGGACTTGCCCTGCCCAGAACGATGGTCGCCATCCTGGAGAACTATCAGAACAAGGACGGCACTGTGACGATACCCGAGGTCCTCAGAAGTTACATGAGAGGCCAAGAGACGATAGGCTGATCACGTCAGGATGCTGTCCAGGCGTTTGAGGAGCCCTTCCGCCCCTATGCCAGAACCGGTGCTAAGGAGTCTTTTCCTCAGCTCCGCCTCGCCCTCCGCCATGGCCTTTGAGGATATGCCGTAGCATCTCGACGCCCTTGCTTCGATGTATGCCGCCATGAGGTCGCAGGACTTTATGTCCTTGCCCGTCCTTTTTCCGAATACCTCGTCATCCGCATCCGTGAATGGCTCGTACACCATGAACTCAAGCTCCTTGTGCCAGGACGCCGGGACGAGGGGCATTATCTTGGATTTGACGAGTTCCCTCTCATATGACTCGAGAAGATGCGCCAGGCCGTCCACGTTCGCTTTGATCGGGCTTATGACGTCTTTGGTCAGGACCTCCGGAAGATCGTGGAACAGCGCGGTGTAGTAGTTGTTGTAAACCTGCCTGCCGTCGGCTTCTCTGTCAAAATCGTTGAGGAATATCATGTCCGCCACCATCAGAGAATGCCCCAGAACTGAGGTCCTCGGTATCCTCGGGGTCCTTGCCCACCTCTGCTGGAACCTGAGCTGTCCTATCAGGTCTATGAAATCGAAAGTGCTCTGATCCTCCGTCTGCTTCCTGACGCCGATCAGATCCTGATGCTGCGATATCTGCTCGTCGATCTCTTTCTTTGTCCCCTCTATCCCATACATGGAACGGTTCGCGTCATAAATTGTCTTGAATTCCCAGTTCGTCGCAAGATAGTGGGCCGCTCTTATGATGTCGTCCTCCTTCGACTTCTTCTCCGACCAGAGGTAATCCTCCAATCTGGATCTGAACTCCGGATCAGAATCCGGCACGTCGGCGTCGAAGCATCTCATCACGTATTTATTGACCTCCTCGAACTTCTCGGATATCACTCTGTGAAAGACCTGGGGCTTCAGGTCCGTCATGACGCTCCTCTGTATGAAGGAGAAAAGCGAGCGCTCTATTATCCTGCCCCAGTCCGGCCTGGCGCCTCCTTCCGTCTCCTCATATTTCCCCAGTACCCAGGCGATGGCCGCCTTGTGGGCCTGCTTGTCAAGTTCCGTCAGCTCGATTGTGCGCAGGTGGTCGTTCCATCTGTGCATGTTCGCGGAGTCGAATATCAGATAAAGCATGTCCCCGTTCAAAGCCTTCTTCTCGGACATGTGGTACCTTACTCCGGATACAAGTACTGAGCCTCTTCGTCAAACCAGGCCTCGTCGATCTCTTTGAGACGGGTTTCCTTTTCGACGGTCGCCGTTTCCTGCCTAAAGAGTTCCACGAGGCGCGTTTCCTTTTCGACGACCGCCGTTTCCTGCGGAAGGTCCAGTTCGATCAGGCCGGTCTCCTTTGATTCATTGTCTCTGTAACGGATCGCATTGTCAGGCTCACCCGTGTAGTCTATAAGATAACCTTCCTCAAGATCGTCTGGTACCTGAAGGGCGCCGGTCCTTATCTCATCGAACCTCTCAAACTCCTCATACTCTTTCCTGAATCTCCGGCCGCTTATGCCGATGAACACTGATGAGACCACTATGAGGACTATCCCTGCGGCAATGAGCACCATCGATGCCGACAGATCGGGGGACGTCGTCTGCATCACAAAGATGGCTCCTGCCGCCAGAAGCACCATTCCGATGACGTCGAGGATTGCCCACAAAGGCCCGTCTACCTTGACCATGGCTGTATATAACGCAATCAGTTAATAACTATGCCCAAAAAAATCTCACTGCTGACGTACTCTGGAAAGGGATCACCGCTATTTTCGCATATACGTCAAAAAATAAATCAATATAATATGCGGACGATGACCCTTTATGAAAATATCAGAAAGGCTTGGATCCATTCCTATGTCGGGCATCAGGAAGATGTTCGACCTGGCCGGCCCCGATTCTATAAACCTCGGTCTGGGGGAACCCGACCTCGACCCTCCGAAGGAGGCTGTCGAGGGAATGAATAAAGCGGCGTCCGGAGGGCTGAACAAATACGGGCCCACCGCCGGCATAATGGAGCTGAGGAAGGGCGTCGCGGAATGGTTCTCAAGATACGGGGACCTGACGGCGGACAACGTGATGATAACTCCCAGCGGTTCGTCGGCGCTTCTCGAGGCCACGCAGGCTTTCATCGATCCGGGGGATGAGGTGCTCGTCCCGAGCCCGGGCTTCGTGATCTACTCCCCGCACACAAAACTCGCAGGCGGCAGGCCGGTAGAATACAAACTCACCGAGGGGAACTTCATTCCCGATATCGAGAACGTGAAAGAACTGATCACCGAGAAGACAAAAATGATCGTTGTGAACAGCCCCTCGAATCCGACTGGCGGGGTGCTTGACGAAGCGACGTACAAAGCGGTGCTGGACCTCGCGGAGGATCATGACCTGATCATACTCTCGGACGAGGTCTACGACGCATACATCTACGAGGGGAGGCACTATTCCTTCATGAAGCACCTTGACAGATCGATCGTGATCAACGGGTTCTCCAAGATGATGGCCGTCACCGGCTGGAGGATGGGGGTCGTCTGCTCGAACAAGGATACGATGAACGACCTCATCAAGATGCAGTACCACGTCTGCGCCAGCCCCAACATGCCCGCGCAGTACGGGATACTGAACGCACTGCCGGCGATGGAGACCTACCTGAAGAACGCTAGGAGGATATTCGAGTCCAGAAGGGACCTCATATCAAAGCGCATCAACGAGATCGACGGCATGCACATAGAGCCTCCGAAAGGATCCTTCTATGCTTTCCCTTCATATGATCTTCCTATGAGTTCGGATGATCTTGCGAACGCCCTTGCCAAGAACGGCCTGATATGCACGCCGGGATCGTCCTTCGGGAAATACGGCGAAGGGCACCTCAGATTCTCCTACGCAGCGGACGAGAAGAAGATCAATGCAGGAATGGATATACTGGCAGAAACAATGAGAAAATTAAGGAGCGGATGAAATGACAGGAAGGATGGATCAGGATGACCCGAACGCCGGCCTCTTCGGAGGGGACGATGACGATATCACCGATGAGGAGTACGTGCAAAAGCAGCTGTATGAGAAGAACCCTCTCAGGGTGGCCGCGCTGAGCGATCTTTGTTACAACGAGATGATCGAGGGAGTGGACGGCATGGACGTCCCGGAAGATGCTAAGCGGAAGATGATATTCAGCCTGGCCGCCAACAGCGTACTCGACATGATATGCGATTCGGATCAGGAAACGGGGCTGGAGGCCACTTTCTCCTTCGACGTGTTTCTGGGAGTTTCGCTTACCAACAAGAAGTTCAAGGTGGACCTGTTCAAAGAACATATGAAAGCGCTGATAGGCGTGAACCGCGATGATTTCCCGGACGATGAAGCATATGAGGGTGCGCTCGCGGAGTTCGAAGAGCGGTGGTGGGACATCCCGCAGCCGCTGCTCGGACAGCGGACGCCCAATGACGCCATAAGGGAGACGCTCTCCAAATACGGTCTGACAGAATGAACGAGATATCTGCCTCCGCGCCCGGTAAGTTTGTGATACTGGGCGAACATGCCGTTGTTTACGGAAAGCCGGCGATCGCCGTCGCCATAAACAGGAGATTCTACATAAGAGTGAGGAGGGGCGAGGAGTTCAGGATCAATAACGAGATCGCGGATCTCAGATCTAACCCCCACGTGAGGTACATCGCCGGCAGGAACGATATGATCCCGGTCTCGGTGCACATGGACAGCAAGATACCTCCCGGCTCGGGGCTGGGATCGTCAGCCGCCCTCTCGGTCGCTTTCTCGGCGGCGATGCGCGCTCTCGGCAACAGGTCCGTTAATAAGGAAGAGATAGCGAAGGAGGCCTTCGAGGCGGAGTACTTCAGCCAGGGGAGGGGAAGTCCGATGGATACTTCGGCCTCCGTCAACGGCGGGGGGATAACTTTGAACGCGCCCGGATGCGGGGACGACCTGCTCTGGAGCATAACCAAGAACGAGCATTCCTGGGACATATCCAAGATCGCCGTTCCGCCGATGACGTTCGTGATCGGCAACACAGGAATAAAGGCCGCGACGGGACCGTTGGTCGAAAAAGTAAAAAAGTACAAGGACAGCAACCGCTTCGCTTCCGACATGGTCGACGAGATAGGCCAGATAACCCTTGAAGGGATGGACGCTCTTCGGACCGGCGACATTGCCGGCCTCGGGGAGCTTATGACGAAGGATCACAAGTTACTCTCCATCCTCGGCGTGTCGTCGAACGAATTGAACAAAATGGTCAGCGCGTCCCTTCCGTACTCCTACGGCGCCAAGCTCACGGGCGCCGGCGGCGGCGGGTGCATGGTGGCGCTGACAGACCATCCGGACAAAGTTTGCAACGCCATATCTTCCCGGGGAGGTGTTCCTTTCATCGTGAAGACAGGCGTAGACGGTGTGAAGGTATCTGGAAAAAGTGAGTGAAAAAAGTAAAAGAAGCGGCTGCCGCCGCATTTTTAGATCAGTTCCTCGAAGCCTTCGACGACCTTGGGGAACCTCTCCTTGATGACCTTCAGGAGATTATAGACATTCACCTCTTTGATGTCGGAACCGGAGATGAGCTTCACGAGCTCGTCGATGGTATCATCGTCAAGTTCGGCAAGCCTCTCTTTGGCCATCCAGTTCCTGTAAAGCTTGTCCTCCATCCTGTCGCGCCACAACTTCTCATACGGCATGAGCGCCTGTTTGGAGAAATCCCCCTTTTTGGAACATTCGGTGAGGACCAATCCGGCATACATGCCTGTTCTGCAAGCATGGCATATCCCGCCGCCCGTGATAGGATCTATTATCCTCGCCGCATCGCCCACCAGGATTATGTTGTCGTCCACGGCGCAGTCGAGCCCGGGGCATGTGGATACCATCCCCGCGACGACCTCCACCGGCTGGCTGTTCTTGAATCTCGGATCTTCCGCTATGAATTTGTCCAGGAATTTCTTCGGATCCGCGTCCTTGCAGAGTTTTGCCATCACTCCGATCCCCACATTGGCGACGCCGTTGCCTTTGGGGAATATCCAGAGATATCCTCCGGGCGCTATCTTAACGCCGATGTTGAACTCGCAGTACTCAGGGTCGACGTCTGCGTTCACCATCCTGTACTGGAGACAAGAATCGATATCGTTCATCCCCAGTTTGGTGTCGATCCCGGCCCACCTTCCGACTTGGGACTCGAAGCCGTCCGCCGCGATGATCGCTTTTGCGCGGATCTCGATCTCCTCTCCCATGCTCTTGGCCTTTATGCCGACAAGCTTTCCGTTCTCTTTTATAACGTCGGTGCACGAAGTGCGCATCATTATCTTTGCGCCGGCCGCCGCCGCGTCCCTTGCCAGGGCTTTGTCGAAGAGGTGCCTCTCCAGCACATATCCCACTTCGGAACCGGCGTGACTCTCATCCAGCTTGAATTCGTATCCGCTGGGGGATCTTATTACCGCTCCGACCATGTCGGCGCATATCCATGCCGGGTCCGGCTCTATCCCCACTTCCTCAAGCCATTTCTTGGATACACCCTCGGCGCACCTGAGGGGGGCGCCGATCTCCGCTTTTTTCTCTATGAGGATAGTATCAAGCCCTCCCTTGGCGCAGAATTTGGCTGCCATGCTTCCGCCGGGGCCGCCCCCGATGATGACGATATCGCAGGAATAAGTCTTCATTCCGCTCCCTCCATCAAAAGCGCGTGGACCGGGCAGATCTTCACGCACCTTCCGCATTTTGTACACTTGCTGTTGAATTCCAGAACGAAATCGTTAAGGAATATCGCATTGGCGGGGCACGATCCGGCGCACCCTCCGCAATGCAGACACTTGTCTAAATTGACTATCATTCCATCCCTCCTTATGCCTTCTGGTCCTCGGGGACCACCATGGCCGCCTCAAGTTCTGCGGCTCCTTTCTTGTTCTTCTCCTTCCATTCAGCCAACGGTACGGAGAATTTGTCCTCGATGATCTTGCGGTACTCCGGTCCCCCGTTGTAGGCGCAGAACGGAATTACCTGACAATCCGGCGTGATGTAGTGGACGCCGCAGCGCCTTACCCTTTCCACGTCGTAGTTGTGCATGTCCTGGAAGTGCATGCCGCCGAAGAACATCACTTTCCATGAGAACGCCGCCAGCGCCGTCTTCGATCTTTTGCTCATGACGCTTACCATCATCCTCTTGAATTGGCCCTTCGATAGCCCCCCTGGGAGGTTCTCTTCGATGAGAGTCCTGTCTAAAAGCTTCAGCAGTTTCATTGCGTATATTTTTTTGAACCTGGCCTTCTCTGCTTTGAAGGATATCTCCTGAAGGCCTTTGGTGAACTCGGCCACATCGATGAATCTGGGGAAGGGGGTCACCTTACCCGTCTCGTCCATGAAGACGTATGTCGCTATGCCGCAGTGGGGGTGTGTGGTGAAAGTGACCTTGTTCTGGTTGAGTATGATCGATGCGAAATCAGATATCGGCGCCACCACCGGCACCGGATACCAATCGTCCTTGGTGGCGTATCCGGTCTGCTCTTCGAAAGCTTTCACCAGGTCCGGAAGCGTGAATCTGCCCTTGGACAGTTCCTCTTTGGTCATCCTGCCGGTGAACGCCACCGGCTGGAAGTTTATTCCGCGCACCACATCCGCGTTGTCGAAAGAGAATTTCACCATATCGCCGATCTGGTGGTCGTTCATTCCCCTTACGATGGTGGGTACGAGCACGATCGACGGGCACTTCCCCGTCTCTTCTTTCAGCTTCCTGCAGTTGGCAATGACATCGAGCTTCACTTGGAACATCTTTCTGTCCCTTGCCTGAAGATATATGTCGTCGCTCACCCCGTCGAATGATAGATAGATGGTGTTGAGTCCCGCCTCGGACGAATCTTTAAGGAGATCATATTTCCTGGCGAATTCTATTCCGTTCGTAGCGGCCTGAACCTGAGCGAAATCCCTGTCCTTCGCCGCTTTCACTATCTTAACGAAGTCCGGGTGTATCGTGGGTTCTCCGCCGGAGAACTGCACTGCTGTGCATTTTATCGGCTCTTCCGACCTTAGCGCGTCCAGCATCCTTGTCAGCGTCTCGTAGTCGGGTTCGTACACATATCCCTGCTGGTTCGCGTTCGCGAAGCATATGGGGCAGTTCATGTTGCATCTGTTCGTCAGATCGACATTCGCCAGGGCTGAGCAGGTGAGCATGTCCACCCTCTCGCCATCGATGAATACGTGGACGTTCTCCCCGTCCTTCAGGCTCTTGTCCATCGGGTTTCTGAGTCCGATGCCGTCGTGGGCAAATTCCTCAGCTTTGAGAAAGAGTTCGGTGTCTGACCAATAAATGTCACAGAACTCTCCATGTTCCGGACAGGTCTTTTCCATGAATACCTTGCCGTCCTTATCGAACAAGGAGGCGTCAAGTATCTTCCCGCATTCCGGACAGACAGACCTTGTGTCTTTCGGAAGTCCCTTCTTGACCGCATAATTCTGCATAGTGGAAGTCATTGTACCAGGCTCAAGATTTACCTAGTATTTATAATACTTTGCGCGCAAGGCGGCATTATTGATTCTTTCATCAGCGGAAAATGAAAATAGAGATTGGAAATTGTTTTAGCGGGGTTAGCTCGAGGATTATCCAATGTGCCCTCCGGTGCGTATCACGATAACGGCGATCAAGAGGGTAACAAACACTATCAGCGCTGCGGCGGCTGCGATTATCAATAGTGTATTGTCTGTCTTCCTGTCGTGGGAGAAATAAAGCTCCGCGTTCACGCTGGCGCCGTTGTTGTAGAAGGTCACTACGGATGTCTTGTAGACGTCGTTCCCTTCCCTCCATTCTTTGAACTCGTATCCTCCCTCGGCGACGGCCCTGATGATGAGGTCCGTGTTTTCGGAGAGGACCACCGTTGAGGTATACCTCGCGAAGCTCGCTCCTCCGTCCACGCTGTATTCGGCGTAGCCTTTGCCTTCTATGGTCCCGATGGTCAGGGTCATGTCCCCTCCCACCCTCGTGGTACTGCCGGTGACCTGTATGGAGTGGTTCATGTTAACGTTGTAGAAGCTGTACGACCCACGGCGGATATCCGTCTGCGAGAGGTGTACGCCGTCCACTATCACCGCGTTGATATAGAAACCGGCATTAGCAGAGAAGACGAACGTGATATCGTTCCCCCTCTGTACGGATGTCTTCCCCTGAGGAGAGATCGTGGTCATGGAATCAGAGGTTGCTGTTATGATGTAGTTCGTCGTGACGACCGGAATGAACACCTCTGCGATCAGCTGATCGCTCACAACCGATATCCGGAGGTCGTATCCGCCGACAGCGAGCGTCGGGTTCGCCGGGGTTCCGGACATAGTTCCTGCGCTTCCGTCGATCAGGATGATCTTATCGCCGGGAACGAGCCCCGCCGGCAGACCGGCGGGGTCGATGTCCGCCTTCGCGGCGCCTATATCAGCGGCGCCGTTGACCGTTGCGTAAACCATTGTGACCAGGTTGGGCGAACCTATGAAATACAGCTCAGAGTTGGCATCAGAGCCTATGGTGAAGTTTCCGTCTATCACGCTGTCGGCGGCGAACGCCGCTCTGTTCACACCGTTTGAGAGAAGGACATCTCCGGTTATGAGATCCCAGTTCTCAATCACCGCTCCGGAATTAGCGTGTATGCCATACGCGCCGCCTTTGATCTCTCCGCTGTAGTTACGGATCTCTCCCCCAGCGGCAAGGTAGATCCCATCGCCGGTGCCTGCGATATTGCCGCTGTTATCGTTATCTACGTTGCCGTAGGAGCCAAGGTGTATGCCGTTGTTATCAGAGGTTATCGTGCCGCCGTCATTGAAGATGCGAATTCCGCCGCCAAAGGCCAATATGCCGCTACCGTTGGTAGAACTGATCGAGCCTGTGTTGGCAATCAGACCGCCGTCGCCGTCATCGACGTAGATGCCGGTGCCGTTGGTGCCGGTTATCGTGCCGTTGTTGGTTATGGTGCAATGCAAAGCTGGATTTGATGAGATGATGGCAGTGGCGTCGAGCCACCCGACTACCATACCAATGTAACCTGTGATCATGCCGGCAGATCCGTTTAAGATAAAGGCTGCGTCGCAGATAATGCCGTACTCTGCGGCACCTGCTATCGTGCCGTTGTTGGATATCTCTGCATAACTGTCGGCGCGGATGCCGGTATCCGCACCCGTGATGCTTGTGCCCGCGGCGTAGTTGTTAACGACGCCTCCCCCGTTTGCGTCCTTGAACCAGACGCCGTCGCCGGTGTTACCTTTGACGGAACCGGTGTTGGAATTGTCGACCCTGGCGTACTGGCTGTACAGTTCGAAGACAATGCCGTTTACTTCGCCATAGATGACGCCATAGTTATTGATGAACGGCCTGTCTCCGGCGGTGATGTCTATCCCGTTCTGGGTGTTGCCTTTTACGGCACCGGTGTTGGTTATTTCATAGGCGCCGTAGTCAAGCCATCCCACCATTATGCCGCCCGGCCCTTCGATATCACCATCGTTGGTTATTGCGGCGGGGCCGTCAATGCGGACGCCGTATTCGCCGCCGGCAGCACAATATACGGAGCCGGAGTTATCCACTGTGCCTCCGGCAAGGTATATGCCATTCGCTGTGCCTTTGATAGTCCCGGCGCCGGAGTTGGTGACCAAGATATCGGTTCCGTCTGCGATTTGTACACCGTTTCCGGACGTGCCTTCGATAAGGCCGGAGTTGGTAAAGACATCGCCTGATGTTCCGTCGAAGCCATCAAAGTCTCCGATGTACACTCCGCCTGCGCCGGTGATGACGGCGGTGGCGGCATTGGTGACCGTGCCGCCTGTGCTGAGTTCGATGCCTTTGCTGCCTCCTCTGATCGTGCCGCCGGGGTTGTTAGTTACGTGGGCAACGCCTACGGAAAGGATGCCGGCATAATTCGTCCCTTCAATCAGGCCGGAGTTGGTGATGGTGCCGCCCATGTCAAGCCGGACACCGTGCTCGTCTCCTCTGATCGTGCCTGTGACGCCGTTGATGATGGCGGCCGTATTGGTGGGAATGACTCCGCTCCGCATAACAGAGATTATAGTGGCCGTGTTGGTGAATGTTCCTCCTGCAAAAGCTACGCCGATGTTATCGGCGACACTGAGTATACCGTAAACAGTGCCGGTCGCCGAAAAATCTGGGTCCTCTGTATAGAGACAGAAAGTACTTCCGGATCCGACGGTCACACCCTTGGCAACGCTCAGTGTGCAGCCGGCGCCGACGATGAGATATATGTCTCCAGAAATGTTCAGAGCATTGCCCGCTCCAATATCGATGTCATCGGTGATGATGAACCATCCTCCGCTCGGACCGATGTCTTCAAGCATATAACCGCCGGAAACATCCGTCCCGAAATAAGCTGCGCCAGTAAGCTCCATCACGTTGTCCCGGGTGCCCTGGGTCCCGTCCGGCAGAATATACCGCACGCCGTTGATCAGAGTATAATCCAGATTGAGCACGTTGGGACTGCCGGCCCCATCTCTGACGGTGAGGTTTCCGCTGCGTGTCTCTCCGCCGGCGGTCAGAGTTATTTTTGTTCTTTCGCCGATCCCGCTCTCAGGCAACCAGAGGTATATCTTCCCATCATCGTCTGTCACGACGTCTTGGAACCCATAAACATACGTGAGGTTGCCCGGCAGAATGGTAACCGCACACATGGTCACTGCGGTGTTCGGGGTGGGCAATATGACCGTTGTAAGATAGACCGGTTCTTTAGGCAACTGATCATTCGTTGGTATGCCTTGTATATCGGCGTTGGTGCTGCCGCCGGTGACCACAGCGTCGCCGGCTATGCCGTCGATGCCATGGACAGTGCCGCTGCCGCCGGTGCCGCCACGACCGATGGAATTGGCTTCGACGGTGCCGCCGGTGATCATGATATTGCCGCCGTTGCCCGCATCGCCGCCGTTGCCCGGAATGACGGTGGTGAGGCCGCCGTTACCTCCGGCAATGATGGATCTGGTTTTGACGACGCCGCCGGCGATAGTGACCGTGCCGCCGTTGCCCGCATCGCCGCCGTCGTAGTAGTAACCGCTGCCGCCGTTACCTCCGTCTGCAACGGAGTCGGCTTCGACGGTGCCGCCGGTGATGGTGACCGTGCCGCCGTTACCGCCGTTACCGCCGCCAATGCCGGGGCCGGTGCCGCCGCCGTTACCGCCGGTGCCGATGAAATTGGCTTCGACGGTGCCGCCGGTGATGATCACAGTGCCGCCGTTACCGCCGGTGCCGGCGTTGCGGTCGCCGCTGCTGTTGCCGCCTGTGCCAATGGTATTGGCTTCGACGGTACCGCCGTTGATGGTGATCGTGCCGCCGTTGCCGTTGATATATGAATAAGCGCTTGTGCCGCCGTCTCCAATGGAATCGGCTTCGATCGTGCCGCCGTTGATGGTTACCGTGCCGCCTTGACCGCCGGCACCATGAATGCCGCCGCCTGTGCCTAAGGAATCGACTCTTATTATACCGTCATTAACGATTATCGTGCCGCCGTAACTGCCGCCTCCGATACCTACGCCGTCATCGGAAGTGGCGATGACTGTGCCGTTGTTGATCGTGATCGTGCCGCCGGGGCCGCCTTGACCGCCGTAACCGCCGCCGCCGATGCCAACGCCGGAAGCGGAATTGGCGATGACTGTGCCGTTGTTGATTGTGACCGTGCCGCCGGCGGCGCCCGCGCCGAGACTGCCGCCGTGCCGCCCACCGCCGATGCCCGCGCTGTACGCGGATTGTGCATTTACTGTGCCGCCGTTGACTGTGAGTATGCCGCCGTTACCGCCGTTGGTGTAGTTGCCATTGCCGCCTCCGATGCCCGCGCCGTTGCCGCCTGTGGCGGTGACAATGCCGCCGTTGATGGTGACAATGCCGCCGTTGCCGGCATCGCCGCCGCTGCTGCCGCTGCTGCCGTAGCCGCCGCCGATTCCCGCGCCGTTGCCGGAAGTGGCCGTGATAATTCCGCCGTTGATGGTTACTGTGCCGCAGTCCTCGCCGACGCCTCCTGCGCTGTTGTATGCGCCGCTCCAGCCGCCGCCGATGCCCGCACCGACACCGCCGATGCCGGGTGAGGACTGGGTGGATCGGGCTGTGAGTTTGCCCATCGTAGCGTCATCCGCAGATTGGGAGTAAATCGTCAGGCTGTTCGTTCCGATGACATTGATGCCGCTGTTATCGCTGCGCGTAGTAAAGTCACTGCCGTCCTCGAGGATCAGGTGTACGTCGCCATTGATGTAAACAGTGTTTCCGCCCGTAAGGCTGATGCTGCCCCTGATAAGATACCAGCCGCTTGACAAAGTGTAACTCATACTGCTGAAATCGCTGCTTGAAGTAAGTACGGTCACATCGTGGTATTTCGTCTCCCCGTTTTCGTCTAGATAGGGAACGTCGGTCTCGGGATGTGCCGAATCCGTAGCCGGCAGGAATAGCGCCAGCACCGTTATCGCGAACAGTGCCAGCGCCAGTGCTGCCGCGGTGACGGTTCGGCCTCCTCCGGCCGCCGCTGCGGTTCTGGTTTTTATCTTTGTCTGCATGGGTGAGCCTTCTTTTTACTATGTAGCACATCTATCTATTTATTGGATTATATATTGCATCCGGGAGTCCGCGGCGGCTCTGTGTATCGCGTCTCATACCTTTTCGGACTGATCGTCACAGTCTCATGATGTCGGACGACCGAATGCTTTGAGAACCATCTCATACTGTGTTTCCCCCCCCCCCATTCCCGCGCAGCTCAGGGGTATTACCTCACTAACTGTAATTCTCCCCTTATATCAAGGCTCCCGGAAATATTCATTCAGATAACATGGATCGACACATCAAAGGGATCAAAAAGTCGAAGGACGGCAACATGCCGTTCGTCGTGATAGGAGTGGTGCTGCTGATCATCGGGTCCGCTTATGCGGTGATGGTCTCGCAGGCGAAGGACGTCGAAGAGACGGCGGAAAACATCATAACAGAGCTGGATTCTCTGGATTCGGCGATAGAAAGCACAAGGATGTCCATAGAAAGAGGGCTGGGAGAGCTGATATTCGACATCAGCACCGACCTTAACGGAGGGTCCATCGAAAAGAGAGCTGAAACGTTCAAAGAACGGTCCGATGAATGGATGAAGACCAACTACCCCAGCGCTGACAGGGGCGTGTCGGTCACCATCATAAGTTACGACTTCGTTCTGGAGGCGGAGCCGCTCAAGCTGGTCTCCTCCGACGCTTTCACGGACGGTTTCATACCCTCTTACCTCAGAGCAACGGGGCACTACACGGCAAGGTTCATCTGCGGATCCGGAACATCGGTGAAGACCACGGCGATATCGACCGACGGCACATGCGCCCTTCCCTTAGCGGCGGAGAAGGGGTCGCTTTTTGACATAATGATCTCCGGCGAAGGCTCCGCCCTCTCGCAGATGATGACCCACCAGCTGACCGCCCTCGCTCAGTACAGAGTTCTGAACGGATACGGCGCGCTCGCAGAATACGGAAGTATGGGGACCATGTCCATCTTAACTTCTGCGGACGTCGTGTCCGCTTATGAAAGTTCAATGAAGGTGCTTGAGCTTCTTGTGTTCCGCTGCCCTTCGGAGGGCATTGACGCGGACCTTGAGCGGATCGACCTCGCGGACATCTTGGTTTCAAAGGACGGGTACGTGGAGATAGACCTTTCCGCAGTATATTCTCAGGCACTCATTTCCATAGCAGACGATCTGGCGCTGCAATGGTTCGACTATCTCTACGGCAACCGCGTCATAGATCTGATGGATTGGGTCGCGGACGGCCTGAAGAACGCTTGGGATTCTCTGAAAGGGTTCTTCACCGGTAAGAATGAATTCTCGGCCGCGCCGTATATTGAGCAGGTTATGAGGGATAACGGGTTGGACGTCGATATGTACAGCCGCCTCTACACCGGAAGGACGGCGTCGATAATGACCTCAGACGCCGACGTCGTTATCGGCGGCAGAACGGTCAGGATATCTTCTTTGTCCATCACTTCCGGCTACCCCTCCGTCGACCTGATGGGGTGGGAAGGGATATCGAAATTCAAAAGCCACTACAGGGCGGAGACCAACGAGATAAGGGAATGGATGAGGAACGTCATCAATTCCGCGGCTGTCAGCATAGGGGAATCGAAAGCGCTCGGCACCATACGGATACCAGTCGATCCGGCGGACGGCGAGGCATTCATGGAGACAATAAACAAAGCGGTGGACCTTGCCCTGAACAAAGGAGATACGGAGGTGGAGAGGATAATGACCTCCGCAATAACATACCAGAGGATCTCCGATCCCTTCTACGCCGCCATCTATAAGACGATATCCGATGACCGCAGCGAGATATACGGCGTCGAGACCTTCAGAGAGAACATCAGATCCTCCGTGGTATCGGCTCTGGCCCAGTATTTCGGGGATGCGGAGATCGAATACGGCGACGGCGACATGAACACGGCCGCCGGGATCCTCATGGACTCCGCCGGGGTCAGAAAAGCGATAGCCGATTACGAGAGCGCCGTCGACGGGTGCCTGAACGGCCTGAACGCGCTGACCGACGTACCTGGCGGGAATCCCGGTCTCGTCAAAAAGATCTGCACTCTCATATTCGAGGCGGGGATCTTTTTTATGGATACTTCGACGAACGTTCCGGAGAGGATCAGAATGCTTTGCTCCGAAGCTGTGGAGAACACGAACATCAACGCATACAGCGGGCCTATCGATCTTCCCGGTACCGGCTCCTTCACCTTCACCGGAGCGGGCGGGAACACCACCGTCGAGAGATTGACCATATCTTCCTCATCGTCGCCCAGTGTGAGCGTCAAAGGGCCGAACGATAATCTCAAAGATTGCGTGCATTACGTCGGATTCAGCGAGAACAGCGGCGCATCATACTCCGCCGCATTCTCGGTAACCGTTGAGGACAGCGTAGAATACACTGTGAAAAGCTCCGGGACGGTCACGGACGCAATGGGGATCTGCGATTCCGTGTTCAAAGGCTCTTCAAAAGTAAGTATGGAACTGAAGATCATCGTAGCAAGCGGATGGGAGCTTTCGGGGGTCAAGGGCTATACGCCCAGCAACACCCTTCTGGGAGACGCCTGGAACGCCCTCATCGGGCTTCTCGCGCCGCTCCTTGAACCTCTGCGCAAGGTGATGTCAATGATCATGGACGCCATCCTGATCTTAGGCACCGGGCTGATCGAATTCGCAAAATATTATGCGGCCGTCGTGGAGAAGCTCTACAACGTGCTGATGGAGTCCCTCAGACTTCTGGCCGAATTCGTCGAGGGGCAGCTTGTCAAACTGTTCGGTAGTGTTCTGGAAGGGGTGGTGAACGCAGTCAATAACAGCCTCGGGGGGGCGAAACATTCCGTCAGCTTCTCTTACATGGGATTCACGATATCGCTGGCAACGAACCTCCCCTCATCCGGGGACGATATGAAGACCCTTCTGACCATGACCATGGGGTGCTCGCTCAACAATCTCAGTATATCTGGTTCGGTCTCAATCAAACAGAGAGGTTCAGGCGGCGGGGAGATACTGCTCACTGGCGCCGCCGAGATCAGAGGCAGCGATTGGTATGCCGCCGCCGAAATAGACCCGCTCATGAAGACGACGGACCACATGATCTCATTGAACGGGGTCGTGTCCGGAGTTAGGTTCGACATTATCCTCCCGGACCTTGTCCAGTACCACCACCTGGAGTTCTCCCTCAGCGACATACCGCCGGTAGCGGCGGTGCTTTCGAACATACCTCTCCCCGTGCCGGGCCTCAAGGGGTCGATCGACGCCGGCATAGAGCTGAAGTACAGCATCCCCTATGAAACGGGGATACTGATCAACGAGTTCGAGCTTAACCCTCCAGGGACGGACAGGGACAATGAATGGGTGGAGCTTTACAACGCGACACCGCACCGTATGGACTTGAGCGGCTACACCATCAGCGCGGGATCCAACCCCGAAACAAAGGTCCACACGATAACGGACCTCGCATTATCGCCGGGAGAAAGAGCGGTCATACTCCTTTCCGGGGCTTTCCTCAACAACGACGGCTCCGCGCTCATCTCCGAGGGCGAATGCGTGATGCTGGTATCCCCTGAGGGAAAGGAGGTCGACAGGACGCCGGTCAAGAAGGACTCCAAGAACGATGACTTCACATGGCAGAGGGTGGCGGACGGCGCGAAGGAATGGACGTTCGCCAAAGGCACCCCCGGATCGCCCAACTGTGGCGGGATATTCAGCGGGAGTACGGCGAAGGTGCACATGCTCAACATACTGTACGATTCGGCCACCAAGGTCCTGGACAGCATAGGGTCCCTAAAAAGCACGGACGACCTTTCCGATTTCTTAACGGCAGCGGTAACTGATGCCATCGAAGAGAGGATAGGGATGCTGGCCGCCTGTGTCGTCGAAGCTTCGGTGTTCGTGTCGCTGGATGTCACCGATTATACGTCCACCGTATGTACGGGGGTCCGCATCGCATTGTCCATCGATTCCGATTTCATAGAGGAGGGATTGAAGTACCTGGTCGGAGAGATAGAATCGATATTCCTCAACATCGAGAATCCGTACGGCATCGCGCCGAAAGAGGTCTTTGCAGACCACCTATATCTTGGGATGACGTTCTACGCCGGGCTGACCACGCCGTTCTATCTGAAGTTCCTGGACCCCTACCCCGAGACCAGGATCGGTATCCATGTGGATACCAACGTGGCGGGACTGTGCAGACTGGTCGGATCCGACCTGGGAACATGGAAGGTCACCGCCGGAGTGCTCATAATGGACTGCCCGAGTATGTTGCTTCCTGCGGTTCTGAACGCGGATGAATATCTAGACTCCGACCTCTGGCTGATGAAGGCGGTGTTCACATCTGCATAATGCCAAGAGGACATCCGGCGATGTCCTGTGGAAAACGCCGCATGATGCCGGACACAGCCACATCCTCCGGACTATCAGACCCTGTCATGACCAGCGATACGGAGATAATAGACTTGGCGGTCAACCGGTAGACCAACCGGAAGCAGTCAGGATACTATTTGAGGGGGGAGACCGGCATGGAGGCCAAGCAAGACAAGGATGGAAGATTCAAAGATTCCCGGCCATCGAAGATCCGTGGGGCGTTCCGCAGGAGGGGGGCCTCCCCCTATCTCAGCAGGAAAGGATTTTGGGCTTACCTGCCATCGAAGCTCAGCAGGATGTTCCGCAGGAAAGAAAACGTCGATAAACGTATAGGGGACACCAAACGGAATGTAACTCTTGATTCGAGCGTCCTAATATCCTATGTCATATCAAAACACAATGATACCACCGTCAAGAAGGTTGTCACCAAGAGTGTGACCGACGACAGACTGATGCTCACCGATGTAATATTTGACGAGTGTTTAAGATATACAGATAAACGGAAATCAAGAACTACGAAAGAGAATATGTCGATGAAACTCAGAGATGTCTCCCCGAAGATAATTGACATATCGCCAGTTCCCTCCACCGAGGAACTTATGAAAAAATACAAGGTGCGCGACCTTGATGACTTGAAGATTCTTTATTCTGTGGAGATGACCGACTCAGTTATACTCGTGACGCTTGATGACGATTTTACCGACGTAGAGGGCATAAAAGCAAAGATAATGAGGCCGGAACAATATCTTTTTGAAGAGAAGGACAAAAATAAAAGGCGGGCAGAGCGGATGCGGTAACGCAAAAAGATTTTTAACCCTCGATTCGCTTAATAAGAACTGCGTCTTTGGTCGATCACATCACGCAGGTAAGAGGGGGTGGCGTCCCTCATCAAAGATGCCCGGTGATGAAATGTCCCGCCCTAGGAGGAGACTGGCGGCCCTCCCTTCATCGGAATTGACAAAGTGCGAAATATCTTGTCCCCTCTGGCATTTTCTCCCGCAGTATTCGCAGAGTTGCATCATGTCATTGTTTTAACGGCCATTTGGTTTGCATTCATTTCTTCGAATTGACCTCTTCGAGGACCGCCTCGGTTTCAAGATATAGGTCTTTGAGATTCTGTTCCATTTCTGGAGTTGTCTCCCAAAGACCGCGGGCAATTGCTTCCAGCAGATCTTCCAGTATCCATCTCAGCGCCAATGGATTATTTTCCTCTATCCATTTACGGTTATCTTCATTGAACAGGAAATGATTTGCCAGAGACTCATACATCCAGTCTTCGACAACATCGGAAGTGGCATCCCACCCGTATGCGTGGTTGATGTTGACGGCAATAAGGTTAGCGCCGACGAATCCATGGTCTTTAAGGCCTTCCACCCACTTCGGATTGAGCAGTCTGGATCTCATCATATAGGCGATCTCCCCCTCCAGATCTCTTATTTTCAAACGGTCGGGGTCCGAGCTGTCTCCGATTATGTTCAAAGGTTTCTCTCTTCCGCTGCTGCGCACCACCGCGTTGATGCCGCCAAAGTACGCATAACCGTCATCCGTGTCAATCAGGTCGATCTCACGATCTGGTTGGTTCTTGACGGCCACATCCAACTGATTAAGACGATGCCTGAACAGTTCAGGTTTCGTCTCCCCCCTCCACTTTCTCCCATATGCGCTGCATCCGCAGGTGATGTAGATCTGTGCGAGATCGTCTATACTGTCCCATTTTCTTGATTCTATGAGGATGTTCACTCCGGCGCCATGCGTACCGGCAGGTTCTCCGAACACGCGGATCAAGGCATTGCTCTTAGCGTCTTCTGGTGTCATACCTTCTTTGATCATCCTGACAATGTCACTTTGAAGGTGTTTCTTTATGAAGTTCTTCTCTTCATCCTCGTCAAGTTCTGCCACCATCTCAACGGCTTCGTCTATAAGTTGGAACAGGTTTGGGAATGTGTCACGCATTAGGCTGCTTATTCTTACTGTAACATCAATCCTAGGGCGTTTCAGTTCTTCATGGGACATAACTTCTAACCCTACTATCTTGCCTCCGGTGGAACCCCATATGGGGCGCACACCCATCAAATAAAGGATATATGCTATGTCGTCGCCGCCCGTTTTCATTGTATCAATTGACCAGACGACGATCCCTATGTTTTCCGGGTATGTGCCTTCGTCACTTATGTAGCGTTCGATCATCTGATCGGCCATCTTGACTCCTACCTTCCAGCTGGGCTGAGTGGGAACTGTCTCTGGATCCAGTGAATAATAGTTCTTTCCTGTTGGCAGAAGGTGTGCGTTGCCTCTGGTAGGCGCACCCGAAGGCCCGGGCGGTACATATCCTCCCCCCATGCCATTGAGTCCGTTGGTTAGTTCTTCCACCATTCCCAATATGCTTGGGTGTACGGTATTGCAGATGAAATCCGTGACCCGAAGGACATTCTCGTTGTTATCGGGGCAGAAGTCTTTGACGAGATCCAGACAGTCCTTAGGTGAATAATTATGTTCCTGCATGGCAAATAGCAGTTCCTGGGTCTTTTCGTCGACCTTGTTCACGATGCCGCCGTTGACCTCACCGGTCGTGGCATTGATGGAAGAGTAATTGTCCATGAGGAAATCCAGATCGAAGCCCATACTCTCAGCAACGGATATCCGTAGGGACGGCATGCTGCCGTTCCTCAGTCTTGTGAGACAGTAGACCATCTCCTCCATGTGGCGGCCTTGCGGCACATGTCCAAGTATGTGTAAGCCGTCAGTTATCAAGCCGTCCTTAAGATCCGAGATATAGTCATATATGGTCTCTATCCGGCCCATAACATCCTCAATAGGTGCGCCTTCCTCTATCTTCAGCTCCTTCCACATACACAACTCTTTGATCAGTTCGTAAACTGTCTCAGCTATTCCAGGAAGTTTCGCATGCTGGTAAGTGCTTTTGCAGAACAGGTAATCGTGAATGTGAGCTTCCAGCTCCATGAGATTATCATAAGTTCCGGCACGCGTCATAGACGGCATCATGTGGCTTATCAGGGCGCAGTTCTTCCGTCTCTTGGCCACAATTCCCTCGGACGGATCGTCAATGACGTAGACGTAAAGATGCGGCATGTGCTGCATCATTATGTCCGGAAAACATTCCTCGGACATGCCGTTGCCCTTTCCAGGGAGCCATTCGCATGATCCGTGGGTTCCTACGTGTATGTGAAGGTCTGTTTTGAACTCCTGCGCTATCCATTTGTAATATGCAAGATACTGATGCGGCATGACGATGTGAGGGTCGTGTATTAGCTCCTCGGCCTTGTCATGCTTGCCCCTGATAGGCTCCATGCCGAGGTATATGTTCCCGTTTATTACTCCGGGGATAATGAACCTGCCTTTATGGCTCATTATATGGCCCGGCGGGTCACCCCAGTTGCGGCACATACGTTCTCTTGGGACCTTTGCCAGCGCGTTCAGCCACTCCAAATATTTTTTGTTATCAAGGAATTCTACGGCCTGCTCTTCAATATCCTCTTCGTTTTTCCATTCGAGATCATTGGTCAGGGAAGCCGTCATTTCGTCGATGATCTCTTGACCGCTTTGGGGAACCCGATCGATAGTATATCCGGCGTCGGCCATCATCTGCATCATGTTCTTGATGCTTTCAAACGAATCCAATCCGCCTGCACTCCCTAGTTCGGAACCGCTACCGTTCACGAGAATGGAGATCTTTCTGTCTTTGACCGGGACCATTCCGACTCTTGCCCATTCGACTGCCAACCCGGCAATGCGCTCTATCCTGTCTTGGCGCCAGGAGTGATAGTCCTTTCCTTCGTCATCTTTCTCGTTGAAGACGAACGGCACCGTCGTGACCATGCCGTCCAGTTCCGGCAGGGCGACGCATATGGCAAGCTCTCCGCCTTCCATGCCGATCTCGTCCTTCATCCACGTATCCTGCGGCCTGAAGATCGATATTGCCTGAAGGGATACCACGTTCAGGTCCTGATAGAAATTGAACCTCACGCTGTCCCTTGAACCGTCCGTAGGATTGGCAAGGGATAACTGTGAGAATCCGCCCGGAGTGATCAGCGACCCTATGATGCTCTTTCCATCCTTTTTAAAATATTCTTCAGCGATTTTTATTGAGCCGATAGAACCGGTTATCTCGCTGGGCGTTGGTATATGGAACACAGGTATTGTGTTCGCGCCCAGCTTTTCTATCTCCCTTATCAGCAGATCATAGGGTTCCAGGCTTCCCCTGACCCACGCACCCTGCGGCAGAAGTATGCCCACGGTCGGTTTGTTCATGTCCAAAGATGCACGATAATGTTCAAGTGCAACATCGCGCGGAAAATCTGGATGATATATGCCTTGGGCACGGTTTCTGTACGGTTCGGGGACCTCTACATCCGTTCCGCCGATGATCTTCAGAAGGTACAGTATCAGGCTTTTGTAGTTCGCCTCCCCTCCAAGTTGTATATACTTTCTCATCATCCTGAATTCATCATCGCTGCCTTTGAACAACGGGCGGTTCTCTGCCATGGACTCTTCGAATTGGCACAGCAGGAATGTGTTGATGTTCTCTTCCATGAGAACGGCTTTCAGTTCGTCGAACTTTTTGTACGTGGAAGGATCCCCGTGCATTACGATCATCAGAAGATCGGAATTCTTTACAGACCTCAACAGTTCTCTGAATTCAATGGGATCTCTGATGGTATCTTCGGAATCAAATGTAAGGAACTTTACGGGAATGACGTCGGTTTCTTTGGATATGTTGCCTAAGATCGGTGCAAGGTTGGTGCCTCCGACGGTCAGATACGCGATCTTAAGCTCTTTACCCGGTGTGATGTTATTTTCATATGTTCTCATCTGATCACCATTTTCTTTTGAATCGAATAATATTGGATTATATATCCAACTATGATTTAAAAACTATTTGATTCAGAAATTCATGCTGCGCATAGCACATGAAAAAAGGCCCTCAATACTAATAAATAGAAACAAAATGATGTATAGTTGGATTATACATCCAATTGGTGATGAAGTTGGAAAAAATAAAGATAATCGCCTTTATTGCGGTTGTTGCGGTTGTTGTCGCAGGATCGGCGATATTCGTAATAAGCAATGATAACGGCGGCAAAAACAACAAAAGCGGAACAGTGACTGTGACAGATTACTTGGGCAGAGAGGTAACTATAACATCTGCCGAAAGAATTGTTTCGGCGGGTTCGACCCCTACGGCCATTTTATGCGGGCTGGGACTTAGCTCTAACATCGTTGCGGCTTCAAGCGATATGACCGCATATAGCGTGGATTCCTTTGTATTCGGGTTGACCCAAGACGATTTCCCTAAAGTCATAACCGACGGCTTCGAAAGCGGGAAGATCAAAGCACTTGGGCCCGGATACCAAATGTCGGCAGAAACAATGGTGTCCGTAGATTGTGACCTCATCATCAGCGATAACTACGGGAAAAACCAAGACACATGGGATGCATTGAATGCATTGGGCGTAACATATATTGTTATTCCGAGCAGCAACACCGTTGTTGAAGGGATATATGATAAAATAGAAATTGTCGGCAAAGCAGTCAGCAGAGAGTCAGAGGCCGAGAGGATTATATCTCAGATGAAAAATGTCATAAATAAGATAAGCGACTGGTGTGAGTCAATAGTCGAAAACGAGCTGAGCGGACAAAAGTATAATGTGGCCCTTATGATGACCGCGACCATCGCGATCGGATGGAATTACCCTCAAGGTTCTGTATTGAACGCGCTTCACGTGAACAATGTATTTGAAAGCGTGGGAACGTATGCAACGGTCTCTAAAGAGTCTATTGCAAATGCCGATCCAGATGTCTTGATATATCAGACCTTAGGTATGGGGGACGGAGTAACGGACCCGGTAGCATATGTAAAATCATTGTATAGTGATCCTGTTATCGGAAAGACAAAAGCTGCTGAGAATGGGCTGATATTTACTACGATAGACGGGGCGAAAGCCGTTGCGGGGCAGGCAAATCAGGACTTTGTGAACGCATATGCATTGTATGCGATGTTTATTTACAAGGATTATCTGACATTCGAGATACCGGACGCTTTAGATGACGACTACGCGGCATATACACAGCAATTCTGGGAAATGGTCAGCTCATAAACTGGGGGCGACTCTTCCAGAGGGTTCCTGCAACGGCACATGAAGTAAAAAGGCATATGACCAAAAGAACAGAATAAAAAAGGCTCTGATGCAGGTAGGCAGAACTATCTGCATCGTCCAACTTTCCATTAATTTCTGATGACAAGCGCTGACCAAATACGAACTTCTGCGGATGCCAGGTTACACAACGAAACGACCATTTCTTTCTCATCTGGTGGGAAGTTAGTCGGAAGTAATATATTTATAACATAGTAGTGATATGCAGTTGGAATATACATCCAACAGGTGATTTCATTTGGAAAGGATAAAAATCATGGCGATTATTGCGGTTGTAGCGATAATCGTCGCAGGTGCGGCGATATTTATTATAGGAGCCGACAACAGCGAAAACAGCGATGGGTCGGTGACTGTGACCGATTATCTCGGCAGAGAGGTGACGATAGACTCTACTGAGAGAATAATATCTACATCTGTAGTGCCAACGGCGATACTGTGCGGATTGGGCGTAAGTTCCAACATTGTGGGGGTGTCGAGTGATGCGGGAGTTTATGCCGAGGATCCTTATGTTATAGGGCTGACCAATGACGACTTCCCCAAGGCCATAACCGATGGGATGAATAGCGGCAGGATAACTCCGCTCGGAGGGATGTACCGCATGTCCGCAGAAACTATAGCGACAGTTGAATCAGACATTGTGGTGTGTGACAGCTACGGAATAAATCAGGAAATAATGGACGCCCTGGATGTGCTTGGAATAAAATACATAGTGGCATCAAGTGCAAGCTCTTTGGAAGAAATATATGATAACATACAACTTCTAGGCAAGGCATTCGGTAAAGAACAAGCCGCTGAAAGAATGATTTCTGAGATGAAATCGGTGATAAAAAAGATATGCGATTGGTGTGAATCTATTGTCGATAATGAACTGAAAGGACAGAAGTATAACGTTGCCCTCATGATGACTGGAACTTATGCTATAGGCCCTAACTATACTGGAGGGGACACGTTGGAAGCGCTTTCAGTCTATAATGCATTTGAGAGCATAGAAAGATATGCGGCCGTTTCCAAAGAATCGATTGCAAGCGTTAACCCTGACGTTATAATCTATCAAAATCTGGAAATGGGCACCGTGACCAGTCCGGCAGATGTGGCAGTATATGTAAATTCAATATATACTGACCCTGTTCTTGGAAATATAAGCGCCGCGGAGAACGAGCGGATATTTGCTACGGCCGGAGGAGCAAAGAACTCAACATCGTATTATAGCCAGGGCATAGTACGTGCATATGCAATCTATGCGATGTTCATTTACAAAGACTTTATGACTTTTGATGTGCCAGATGTCCTTGACAGCGACAACTATGCACAGTACACACAGCAATTTTGGGAAATGATCAACTCATGAGCGAAGCAGAAGTATCTAATGAAGCCGCCGACGGAACACTGGCGACAACACCCGACGGAACTAAAAGCAAATGGCAGAAAAAACATGCCAAAGAGAAACTGGCTCTGATACTGGTGGGAGGGACCGTCGGAATAATCTTACTTTTCATATTTTCTTTAACGATGGGAATATACCCGATATCCTTCGGAGACGCAATGGGAAGTTTTTGGAACATCCTTGTTAGTTTCTTCCAATCTTTGCTTCCGGGCAATGAGTTTGTACTTGATGATATGAGCGAGAGGATAATCTACTACCTCAGGATGCCTAGGTCCATAGCGGTACTGTGCGTGGGAGCGGGGCTGGCGACCGCCGGGGCTGCCATGCAGGCACTGATCAGGAACCCTCTTGTGGATCCGTACATAACAGGCGTCTCATCGGGGGCGTCGTTCATGGTGGTCTTTGCCACCTTCGGAGGATTGGCCGGCATATTGGGAAGCATGTCCATACCGATCGCAGCGATAATCGGCGCGGTAGCGGCATTCGGCCTGACAATGACGGTGGCCGAACTCGCGGGAGGGAAAGCGATGAGCTACGTCCTTGCGGGAGTGATAATATCCACGGGGCTTTCGTCGGCGATCGCCCTTTTGATATACTTTAACGCTGAAAACTACACACACATTGTGAAATGGATGTTCGGATCCTTCGCCGACATCCCGTGGAGCAATACTCGGGTGATCGTGTTCGGCACGATCATACCCATAATAATAACACTCTTTTTCGCCAAAAAGCTGAATATAATGCTCCTGGGCGAGGAGCAGGCAAAATACCTGGGCGTGGATACTGCACTGCTGAAGAAGTTGCTTATGGTGCTCATTGCAGTATTGGCGGCATTCTGTGTAGCATACTGCGGCGTCATAGGTTTCATCGGTCTGATAATACCGCACATATGCAGGATGATAGTGGGAGGAGACCATCGTTTGCTGATACCGTCTTCGGCAATATTGGGAGCGTTCGTATTACTGATGGCAGACATATTCTGTAAGACCATCGCAGCACCGTCTGAATTACCAATCGGAGCAGTGGTGGCGGTGATCGGGGTGCCGTTCTTCTTATTCCTGATGATGAAAGAGGGGAAAAGATATGCAATGTGAAGAAACAGACTTGGAGATGCAGACGAAGGCTGCCGAGACAGAGATGCTGCTTGATGTCTGCGGGTTGGCATTCGGATACACTTCCGCGAATTTGCTGAAAGAAATAGACATAAACACCAACGGAAGCGAGTTCATTGCCCTCATGGGACCTAACGGATCGGGCAAGACCACGCTTATGCGCTGCATAAACAAGATACTGCTGATCCGCGGAGGGTCCGTCATCATTGATGGGAACGATATAAAAAAGCTTAAGAGAGATGATATGGCTCGCATCTGCACGACAGTGCCGGCAGATATTCCTGCCGATTTTTCACTCAATGTCAAAGACTTCGTGATGTTGGGCAGGTCGCCGTATGTCGCCAATTGGTGGTGGGAGTCCGATGAGGATCTTACCATTGTAGAGAAAGCGATGTGGGATTTTGGAATATTCCAATATTCAGAAAGGAAGATCCATGAGCTCAGCAGCGGGGAGCGGGCACGCGCATTGCTAGCAAAAGGCGTTGTGCAGAAACCTAAATTGATGATGGTGGATGAACCAAGCGCACACTTGGACATAAAATACAAGGTGCAGGTGATGGAGATGCTGAGAGGTCTATCCAGATCGGGCCTCGCAGTGATAATGGCATCGCATGACATCAACCTTGTAACAAGATACTGCGACAAGGTCATGCTTCTGAGCGAGGGAAAGATCATAAAGTTCGGCACCCCGAACGAAGTGGTAACGAGAGAGTCCATCAAAGAAGTGTATGGAATAGACATCAAGGTGATCCATGATGAGGGGGTTCCATATGTGATCCCCCTTGCCCCAGATAAGAACGAGAAAGAATTCAGAGTGGACCTGTGATAAGAAGTAAGCGGTTTTAACATGATACAGATAGCAATATACGGAAAAGGCGGAATAGGGAAGTCCACGGTTTCGGCGAACATTTCCTATTCTTTGGCCGATAAGGGGACGAAGGTTCTCCAGATAGGCTGCGACCCGAAGCACGACTCCACCAGGGCACTTCTTCAAGGCAGAGAGCAGGCGACTGTCCTTAACTACATACGCAGCACCCCCCCTTATGACAGGAAGCTTGAGGATATAGTCCTTGACGGCGTAAAGGGGATAAAATGCGTAGAAGCCGGAGGGCCCGAACCGGGAATAGGTTGTGCGGGAAGGGGGATACTCAGCACATTCGACACGCTGAAGAAGCTGGGATTGGACGATATGAAGTTCGATGTCAAGATCTATGATGTTCTGGGAGATGTTGTGTGCGGGGGATTCGCTGTTCCGTTGAGAAATGAGTATGCGGACGGAGTATACTTGGTGACATCCGGAGAGTTTATGTCGATTTACGCCGCGAACAACATCCTCAAAGGGATCAAGAACTTCGATAAGGGTGTTCCCAGAGTAGCGGGCATAATCCTGAACTGCCGCGGCGTAGAGAATGAGTACGAAACGGTAAAGAGATTTGCAGACGCAGTCGAACTGCCGCTCGTTGCTTGCATACCCAGAAGTAAGCTGTTCGCAGATTCGGAAGCGGCGGGGAAGACAGTTATGGAAATGTTTCCCGACTCGGATGTCGCCAAAGAGTTGGAAAAGATATCGGACAACATAATCAGCATAATGGACGGAAGATCATCACCTTTTGATTCCAACCCCCTGAACGATGCCCAAATGGAGCAGATAGCAAAAGGGGAGACAGTAAAAAAAAATGAGAAATTTGACACAGTCGGATCGGGAGCAGCATGTCGAGGGTGCATAAAAGCACCTAAAGTCAAAGTTACCACTGAAAAGAACGTGGTCGGCTCCTGTGCAACAGCAGGGGCGGTCTATGGCTGCTCCTCTGTGATCGACTCTGTTGTCATAGTACACGGCCCCCGAAGCTGCGCACACATAATGTCCTCTTCAAGGAATATATCTGAGATCAGGAAAGGAAGCGGCAAGACTGGGAAAGGTCTGCAGTCGATGAGGATCGTTTCAACCGATATGGACGATACGATATCTGTTTTCGGCGGTGCTGGCCTTTTGGAAGAGAAGATAAGAAATATGATCCTTGAAGGGCACAAGAGCATCTTTGTCGTCACATCATGCGTATCTGGGATAATAGGAGATAATGCCATTGATGTTGTGAATGCCATAAGCAACGAGAATCCGGATGTTTATTTCAGGGTGGTCGAAGCAGACGGGAACATTCTTGGAGAATGGGAAGTGGGGTTCGCCGAATCCGCGAACGCCCTTCTTGACATGGTAGATGATACGCTGGAACCAAGGGAAGATACTGTCAACATCCTTGCGGAAAGATATCTTTTCAGACAGGGTGAGGACACAGAGAACGAGGTCTATGACCTGTTCCGCCCATATGGCATAAAGATCAACTGCAGGTTCATGTACGAATCATCCATGGATTCGATACGTAATTTTCGCTTAGGTAAAACGAATTACATTATAGACAACGACAGAAGTTCAATGAAAATAGCTAAATTAGTAAGCAGTAAGCTGAACGTTCCTGTGGATACGGAGCCGCTGCCCATAGGGATAAGAGAACACGGCAGATTCTCAGAAAAGATAGGGAAAGAGCTTGGAATGCAGGAAAAAGCGACAGCGATCGCAGCAGAAGAGGAAAATAGATACAGCTTAGAAATAAGCAAAATAAGACCTAAACTAGAGGGGAAAAAAGTACTGATAGAGGACAGATTCACTCAGAACATAGATTGGCTGGTCGAACTTGTATCAGATCTGGGCATGGAGGTATTAGCGGTCGGAATAGGACCTACGCACCACTGGAAAGAGAAAAGGGCCGAGCCGAAATCTCTTCCGAAGGGAGTGCCTATAAAACATGATTATCTGCTGGAGGACCTGTTGGCTGATGTAGAAAGTTTCTCACCCGACATAGTCCTGACGGACAGCGGACTCATGGAGCTGGATGGCATACGCAGTGCAATGTACTCCCGCCCCGCGCCCGGAATAAACAGCGTACTGAGGTTTGGGCGGAAGATGGGAGATCTTGTATCCGTACCCGCAACAGAGGGATGGAGGAAGATACAGTGACAGTCAACAGGATATGCATGGACGGTTTCACCGGCGCCCTTATGGCAGTGGAAAGCTTCAGCGACGGCAGGGCGGTTCTGCACGGTCCGGGAGGATGCAGAAACTATCATACGTTTTTGACCTCGGTGTGCTACCCTCGGGCAAAGCCTGCGGACTTCAAAAAATATTCCCAGCCGTATTTCTTCGGACAGGCAAGGATGCCATGTACGTACATAGATGAGGATAACTACATTAACGGTTCCGAGGGAAAACTTGAGGAGTGCATCCCAGCCATATGCAGGATCGATGATAATTTTGATGTTTTCATAAACTCTCCGGGGGCAGCGCTCATAGGCGATAACATAACGGATGCGATAGAACGAGCAGGATTCAAGGATAAGGCCATGGCGGTCGAGGAATCATTGATATCTCAGCCGTTCTCATCCAGTTATGACCACACCATAAAATCAATATTAGAGTGGAAGTCCCCGAAGAAAAAGGAGACGATCCCAAGATCCGTGAATATTTTGGGAGTGCCTATATCCGCAATAGACTGGCAGGACGTCATCACTGAATTTGTTTCGTTGCTCAGCGACATGGGCATAACGGTTATATCCTCTCCGGGGGCCGGATGCAGTTCATCAGATCTCGAAGAGTCCACGGCCGCAGAATACAACGTATGTATAAGCTCCGAATATTGCAAAAGGACCGCCGAGCTGTATGAAAAAAAATACGGCATACCGACCATATTCTCCGAAATGGGCGCACCGGTCGGACTCGACGCTGTCGAACACTGGGCAAAGAACATCGGGAAGATCATAGGGGCCGATACTTCAAAAGTGGAGGAACGCATCCGCCAGGCGAAGGCGCGTGTGTTCAGAAGGATCAAAGGATCGATGTATTCGAGACGTGTAAAATGTTCAAGGTTCACTATAATGGCGGACAGCTCCGTTGCGTACCCTCTTACAAAATGGCTGCACGAGTACCTCTGTATGGTGCCGGCAAGCATCTCTGTTGATCCAGGGGAGGACGACAAAATGGTATCCTGCATTGTGGGGTTCCTAAGAGAGATAGGGCTCAGGGAAGCATGGAACTCAGATCCCGCTCAGAAGGTCGATTTTGTCTTCACAGACGGGCACACAGCTGAAAGTCAAGTGATGATAGGAACCTGCAGGAAAGGCATAGATATCGCAATGCCCACTCTTTACCGCGTCAACTTCATACCGCGGCCGGTGTATGGAATAAACGGCTCCATGTATATCTTGGATGAGATATTCAGCTGTCTGTAATCACTTTGTTGCAGTCAGGGATCCTCCTTCATCCAGCATAGGGAATCCTCAGCGACCCCGGCTTATGCCATATGTAACGCAGGCCGCTCTCATTAGAGCTTTCCCTTTACCAACATATAGTAGCATATTGAGAAGAACACAACGCTCCAGACGATCACTATCAGCAGGGACAGCATCGGGAACGACCAATCCAGAGCCGCTGAGCGGATGCAATCTGTGGAATACGTCAGCGGCATGGCGGCTATGATATACTGCAGCCCTGTCGGCAAAGATGATACTGAGAAAACCGTACCGCAAAGAAATGTCATTGGAACCACGAGGACAGTGGTGAACATAATTATGGTCGTCAGGCTGTTCGAAAGGAATCCCACCAATACTCCCAGAAGAGAGAAGGCCACACATGATACAGCTATGCTCAATATCAGCATAACGCTTATGTGCAGCCCGTCGGTCATTACCAGACCGATCGCGAGCAGTATGAAGCACCCTATCATCCCTCTTATGAAACCGATCAGTGCCTTTCCGAAGATCACAGCCGAAGGCGATATCGGGCAGAGGATTATCTCATCGAAAGATGTGTAATATATCCTCTGAGACAAGACCTTATTGGCTATAGAAGAGAAACAGGATGTAAGCGTCGAAAGGGCGATGACTCCGGGGATAACGAAGGCAACATAAGGAACGCCCTCCATGTTGTTCACATTAGAGCCGAGACCATAACAAAACGATACGTAGTACAGAAGGGGCGTGACCATTATTGTGATCATTATCGACAGGATATTCCGTTTGAAGTAGTACAGGTCCTGCAGAGATACCCGGAAGGTCTCATCAAAAAAAGAAAAGATCATATCCTCACGACCTTGACGAAATCGGCGGTCACTTCTCTTCCCGTCATCTCCAGGAACACATCCTCAAGAGAAGTCTTCCTTAAAAGGACAGAATCGTTATCGCCGAATTCTGCAACGAACCTCTTAGCCTCATCCCAATCTAAAAAATATTTGTACTTTCGGACACAGCCTTCACCGTCATATTCGACAGCAAAACGTCCGATGTTTTCACACAGCTCCTTTGGACTTCCTAGTGCAACCCGCTTCCCCTTATCGATTATGGCCACTCTGTCGCACAGGTTCTCTGCCTCCTCTATGTAGTGGGTGGTCAGAAATATCGTGGTCCCTGCGCTGTTCAGCTGGCGGATCATGTCCCACAGCATATGTCTGGACTGAGTGTCCAATCCGGCTGTTGGCTCATCCAGGAAAAGGATCTTCGGATCGTGCATAAGCGCACACGCGATCGCGGTCTTTCTTTTCCATCCTCCTGAAAGTTTGACCACCTCATAATCCAAAAAGGGAGTGAGGCCCAATACTGCGGATATGTTCTCCGTCCTTTTGCGTATATCTTTCTTTGGGACCTTCTGAAGATACCCGTGGCAGACTATGTTCTCTTTCACAGATATATCCTTATCAAGGCTGATCATCTGCTGGACGAACCCGATCAGCTTCCTTATCTCTTTGTTTTCCGAAGGTATCCTGAAACCGTTGATCTTTACATCGCCGGACAATGGATGGAGAAGCGTGGTGAGCACACGGATGGTCGTGGTCTTGCCTGCGCCATTCGGTCCGAGGAAACCGTATATCTCTCCTCGCTTGACATTCACGTCGACATGATCGACTGCGGTCTTATCACCGAACTTTACTACGATCCCCGCCGCATCGATAACATCTTCGCACAGGTCTTTACTGGCTGTATGGACATCATCGTTCTGGGACAACATATTGGATGTATAATCCAATATGTTAATAATGGTTTTTACATGCTGCATCAATGGGGAAATTATCTGAAATCTGCCATTGTCGGCTGTCCGCATTGTAATAAGCCGTGGCCGTTGATGATCTCATCCAGGATATACCTGCATCCATAAGTTCCGATAAGGCTCCGGTTTATGAATGAAGTCCCGTGACTAAAAGGGAACCTGGTCTCTACACAGGTTGTTATGCTGCTGCTTTTTCTGATCTGTTCCGCAGACATACCGTCTGTGAAAGCAATGTCGTAGAAGCCGGAAGGGTCTGCCTCAAGTGAATCAATGCAGTCCGTATCCCGCAGATATTTCATAAGGTTCTCTGTAGAAAGCGTTGCCGGTCCAAGGACCTTTATATATCCAGGCATGACCGACAGATGGTCAAACATCCATTTGATGATCGGAAGCACATCCGAAGATATACCGGTCACGGAGCAACTGCTGCCGCGCAGACTTCCTCCCGCTTTCTCGGAATTCATCAATATCTTGTTGACCCTGGATCTCTCTGAATCGATCTCGTTCAATAATCCCCCCGGGTCGACCCCAAACTTATCCGATACATCGTACGCGAAAGATGCCAGCGACGGATATCCGATGGGCGACCCCAACCTGGGTATCAGGTACGGGATGCCGAATTCTTTGTAGTAGTATTTTGCAGTCTCGATCGAGAATTCGGGGTGTATGAGGATGTTTAGTTCTGCGCCGCATGACCGCTCCACATCTTCTTTTTTGCAACTGCATCCGATAAAGGAGACTGTCTCCAATCCCAGCATTCTCATCATTCGTGATATCTCCTCTTTACCATATTCCCAACCCCCGTCAGAAATATTGTAGCCCAGGATGTTGACAGAATTGGGGATCGTACTCAATGTCTTCGAACAGATGTGTTCAACTATCCTTTTCATCGTATCGTCGAATCCCTCATATACTGACATATTAGAGAGATATTTGTTTGCAAGAATGACCCTGTCCTCCCCTCCAGACCTTCTGACAGCCTCTTCGTTGTCTGTCACTTGTATAGATGCGCCAAGGGTGTCTATCATAACAATGTCTGATCCTGTAACGGAAAGAAGTGAACCTATCCCGTCGACGATCTTGCCCGAAGAACCCATCACTATGTCATTGGAATTAAGATAAGTGCAAGGAAGTCTGGATTGCCTGCTGAAATATTTTGACGAGCAGCACCCCGGTTCTTCCCCCATATAATCTCGAACGAGCTCTTTCAAAAGGATCTGTGCCCTGGAACGGCAGCCTCCCGGGCCGTTGATCAGAGCCCTCATGTCGGATGTGCCTTCTGTCGCAAGGACCGCGCCGATAAAACCATCTGGCTCCGTGTTCATTGGGGATCCCTCCATCCGTCGCATGCGGGCATACGAAAAGCGTTCCGGGCCCGCTTCGCCCAGTATAGGGTTCCTCTCAACCCTGTGAAATTAGTGTTCAAACCCACCCAATTCGCACCGATCCTTCCCACACGGGGATCGCCGGAGACCAAGATGTCACAGCCCATTTTGTCCATGAGACCTTTGACCTCGCAGAGAGGGAGATCGTAGATATGCTCTATCTCTTTATGTCTGGTCTCTTTATCGTTGTCTTTCAGGAGGTTGCATTTCCAATGCGCAAAGCATTTGACGGTGATTCCCATGTCAAGCAGGGTGTCGATGTACCAGTCCATATCGCTGCCCACCCTCTCATATATCATAGCGGTTTTGCCTTCAGTATACTTCCTCATCTCATTGATGGAGTCATAGTAGTTCTTTTCGATAGTGCGGAGGTATGCATCGCCTGATCCATGCCTCCCCGTCATCTCGGACAAGGCTGAGATCCATGCCTTAACTTCATACAGGCCGTGCGGCATTCTCAGGACAATATGTTCCCTCCCTTCGGTCAGTATCTCTGTGATCTTGTCACCTAGCATGGAAACCCCGACCTGTATGTTATATTCGGCGGAGGGCATTTTCTTTATGGACTCTATCGAAACGCCCCTTGCGAAAACCGTGTTGGGCCTGAGGCCGACCGCATTTAGTATCTCACTGATCTCGTCAATGTTCTCAGGCCTCGACAGAACAGATATGGAATATGTAAGGAGGTTGACCGTATCAGGTATTACTTCCAAGTTTCGGTCCAGCATACCGCTCATGCGTCTCAGGACGCCATCTAAACATCCGAACTTGCTGCTTAAGAATAGGCTGTCCTCGGGGACCGCAATAACATTCACTCCTTCAATGGAGATCTCATCTGCTATTCCCTTCAGATCCGTACCCATTGCCGCAGGCGCACAAGTGGGTAATATGAATATATTGCCGTAACCTTTCTCCGCCACTTTTTCTACGGTCTCCTTTATCCGTTCCGTATCTCCTTTGAATGTAAGATCATCGCTCATACATGTGCTGTAAAGATTGAATAAAGACGGCTCATCGGTCAAAGACCGTGTTTTATAAGACCTTCTGAGGTTGGAGTATTCCATCAGGAAAGCACAGTTCCTTGGTCCATGCAGAACGATTCCCACGTCGGACATCTCCTGCAGCAGTTTGACCCCGCCGTGCGAAGTGCAGCAAGGCGTCACATAATTACCGAAATACTTCATACCCACCCCGTGATCGTAGAAGTCAAAATCAAAGATTATCTCTTTATCAGGAAGTTTCTCAGCTTTAACGCATTTACCTGAAATGATCCCTTCCATGGCCTCATCGGTAAGGGGGTACGGCAGGGCCAGATCTATGCTACCCTTAGCGGCTTCGATTATTATGTCGATGATATTGCGTATCTCGTATGCAGAGTCTGATTCGGAGAACGACTCCAATACTGTAGACCCTATCCTTTCCGCCTGTGCGAACGCATCACTTTTAGATACTCTGCCCAATATCGGGAGTTTTGCGGCCCTGGCGAATTCCTCCGCAAAATGTCCTTTGTCGAGTGTCTTTCTGTTGATGACAGCGCCTAATATGCACGGGCCGTTGTTCAGATTCCTTATGCCGATCAATATATTGTTCGCTGCATATATGGACATGAACTCATCAGATATTACCAGGACGATCGCATCTGCGAACTCCTTTCTCATAGGTACTGAAAATCCTCCGCATACCACATCCCCCAGCACGTCATGTATCCGTATGTCATAATCTCCGGAGGAGTTCTCCTTGAGATAGTCGAACATTCTTACTATGCCTTTGCCGGCACATCCTAATCCTGGTATTGCGCCTCCGCATTCGATGCATGACACTCCATTAGAGCCTTCCAGGATCGGATTCGCCATATCGCTGTCTGTCAGATAATCCATAAAAGTGTTCTGTTGGATACTGTTCATAAGCAATTTCGTGGAATCGTGTTTAGGATCGCATCCAACGTGAAGCACGTTAAATCCTTTCTCAGACAACCCATATGAGATGTTAGAGGAAATTGTGGATTTCCCGATACCTCCTTTGCCGTAGATAGATACTGCGTACATACGTAGAAAGAGTATGTAATATTGGATATATAATCCAACTCAAAGAGTTCCCTTTAAAGGGTCACGGTCAACCGTTAGAATGACATCAAAACCTTGGATGTTCGGCCATATGTTTTGGAAAACCAATCGTTAATAATATTAACTAATATGGATGTATCATCCAATATGTCAACGGAGTTACCCGAGAAAAAAGACAGGAAAGTTGCCCTGGTGGTTGTGGATGTGCAGAGAAAGTTCACAGGAGGAACAATATCTGAGGACAGCTGCAAAGAATGCGTTGAGACGATCAATAATGCTGCGGCGATGTTCCGTGAAAACGGCAGACCGGTAATATTCATCTATTACGACGGCCCGTGCCACTGCTCATCATACAGCAAAGACGACGGTGACGAGTATCTTCACGGAATCATATCGGATCCAAGAGATATCATTGTCCACAAAGAGCATATGAACTCATTCCAAAAGACCAAGCTTGCTGATGCCGTAAAAGAATGCGGATGCGACAGCATACTGCTTGCGGGCATGGTGACACAATACTGCGTTATGGGAACATATTATGGGGCGTTCGAGCACAGCATAAGCCCGTATATGCTGGTCGGCGGGACGATTGCCACCGCAAATAAGTACAACGAGGCTGCATACTTGATATGTAAAACTTTCACGCTCGATGATGTCAAGGAGAACCTCATTACTGCAAAAGTACCCGAATCTACCAAAATGTGCGGTTGTGAGTACCAGAGGTGTGAGGTAACAGATCGTTGAAATGAGAAAACATCAACGGGGCACATTCAAAAAATACCGTTTCTTATTTTTGATGCCCGAGTCGCATAGAATTCGGGATAGGAACAGCATAATTGATAAAAGGAATGGCGGGGGCTGTTGACAGTTACGGATGGATGCGGCTGGGGAAAAGGCGGAATTGAACAGCTTCACCCCGGTAATGCGGCACATTTAAGGCAGAAAAGCACCCACTCTGGCGCCGAAGGCACCCGAGTAAACATCAATGAATGATGTCGGCTGACGTAAAACGCTAACTGCGAACGCGGATGTCCGCGCGATCAAGGCGATGTTTAAGTGAATGCTCAGAAGAGATCCGGCCTGATTGTCAAACTCCAATTTAATATATTATGATGAACATATCAAGTTGGATTATACATCCAAGTGGTATAAATGGTAATGAACCAGAAAACAATAATAGCGGTCATGGCTGTGGTGGCTATTGTCATTGTCGCTGCGGCAGCTGTTGCGTTGACGTCAAATGATGATGACGAAGGAGGACTCAAAGACGGTCTGGGAAGGTCTATAAACGTGGAGTCCACTGACAAGATAGCGGCAACATCCTCAATTGTCACAGAGATAATTTGCGGACTGGGAGGATACTCGAAACTTGCCGGCGTAACCGTTGACAGTTCCTATGCTGTCAACGAATACGTTATGGGCATGCCGGATGACGGGTATCCGAAAATAATCAATGACGGCCTAAGCAACGGGACTTTGACTAACATGGGCGGAATGTATATGATAGCAACGGAGGCCATACTTCCCGCAAACCCAGATGTTGTTATTATGGGAGGGTACTTCAACAATGAAGATACAATAATTCAGCTTGAGAATATGGGTATTCCTGTCGTTGTCTGCAGGAACGATAACTCACTAGAGGACATTTACTTCAATATCGATCTGATAGGAAAAGTAATAGGAAAAGAGTCTGAAGCACAAACATTGATCAACCAGATGAAATCTGCAATCGGTAAGGTCATCGATTGGACCGCGTCTATTGACGCTGCTCCTCAAAGAGTAATGGTGTCTATGGGATTCGGTTATGGTAATGTATACACAAACGGCGACACATACATAATGGGTACACCTATGATAACTGCACTCGGAGGTATTAACGCATTTTCTGGAGAAATACCCGGAATGTACACTCCCATCTCAACTGAAGCGATCGTTACCGCGAACCCCGACATCATAATCGACAACGGTTCTCCAAGCAGAGCTGATCTGGATGCGATAACGACAGACACGTTATTAAAGGAGATAAATGCGGCCAAAAACAACAAGATATATGGCGCATTCGAAACATGCAATACGTCATTCGGCCTTTGCTCTCAAGGTTTCGTGAACTCATATGCATTCATGGCCATGTTCATGTATGAAGACTATCTTGACTTCAAGATCGACCATTACATGGGCAACAATTATCCGGACTATCTCAAGCTATTTTGGGAACAGATCAATTCTTAAGAAACACTGTGTCAAATGACACCATTTTTATTTTTTTTCTTATGGTCTTTAAAAGAGATTAGTACAAATATCATGAGGCACATATAGAGTTGGATTATACATCCAAGTGGTAAATATGGTAATTGGCCAGAAGACAATCATTGTGGTTGTGGCATTAGTAGCTATGATCATTGTTGCCGGTGCGGCGGTTTTTGTATTGACGTCTAGTGACAAAGAAAGCAGCGGTGCGGTGACTCTCATCGACGGGGATGACAGAACAATCACCATTACATCTTCAGACAGGATCGTCTCTTTAGATTATTCTCAAATAGAGAACATCTGTGCAATAGGGGGGTACAGCAAACTTGTGGGGGTAACTGTTAACAACAATAATTACACTTATGCTAGCCCGGATCGCATATTAGGGATGTCCGATGACGGGTTCCCTCAGTCTGTGGTCAACGGGATGAACAACGGAACGATAAAAAATCTTGGTCCGAACGGCTCTGTTACATCTGAAACCGTACTTAGTGCAAATCCAGACCTTGTGATAGCGGCCCCCCACGGAAGCAGCGCAGATACAGTGTCTCAGCTAGAGAACATGGGAATAACCGTTATTATGTGCAGGCCCAATACTTCCCTTGAGAACTTTTACTTCAACATCGAGCTGATGGGTAAAGCGATTGGGAAAGAATCAGCGGCCACAACTGTCGTCGAACAAATGAAATCTGCAATCGGGAAGATCGCAGATTGGACCAAATCGATAAATGAGGTCCCCCAAATAGGAATGTTCATCAGCTTTTCGGAAACGGGAGGCGCGTGGGCGATCGGCGATCAGTTCTATAAAGGAACAACGCTGATAGAGATGCTCGGAGGGGTGAATGCATTCAGCATTTCAGAGAACTACCTGCTGACATCGCACGAAGGGATCATTGCCGTAAATCCGAACATAATAATTTCTGGAACTGCCTACGGCCCTATTGATTATATTCACACAGACCCGATATTGAAAAGCTTGACCGCAGTACAAACAGAAAGGGTGTATTCCTTTATCGGCTTAAGCAGCTCTCCGTGGTCATCGACCTCAATAGAGTTCGTGAACGCGATCGCATTGGTGGCAATGTTCATGTATGAGGATTATCTGGACTTTGAGATCCCGCACAAAATGGGCGATGACTATATGGATTATCTTAATAAATTTTGGAATCAGATCAACGTTTGAAGAAGCATGGTGCCAGTAGGCGCCATTTTTACTTTTATTTCTATCTTTGTTTCTTTATCATACGCCGTCCTTTAAAAAAGAATAGTACAAATATTATGATAAATATATTTAGTTGGATTATACATCCAAGTGATGAAAATGGCAATAGGTAATAAAACAATAATTGCAGTCTTAGCGGTGGCGGCCGTAGTAGTTGTTGCCGCTGCGGCAGTTTACACAGCATTTCCGGATAACAAAGAAGACAACGGCCCCGTGACTCTCATCGACGGTGCCAGAAGGACCGTCACAATAACATCTTCAGACAGGGTCGCGTCTGTGAACTATTCCGCCACGGAGATGATTTGCGGCATGGGGGGATACGATAAACTCGCGGGAGTCAGCGTCGATACGGGCGGCTATAGGACCCAAGACTATATTATGGGGGTCACTGACGATGGGTTTCCTCAGTCGGTGGTAAACGGGCTGAACAACGAGACGATCACTGATCTTGGAGGAATGTACCGCATATCGGCGGAGTCCATCCTTCAATGCAGTCCGGACCTGATAATAGCGAACATATATGGCAGCAGTGAGGATACGATATCCCAGCTGGAGAATATGGGGATACCTATTGTGCTCTGCAAAGACAACTCTTCCATTGAGAACTTTTATTACAATATCGAACTGATAGGCAAAGCGATCGGAAAAGTGTCAGAAGCCAAAACTCTTCTGGATCAAATGCAATCTTCGATAAAAAAGGTTGCAGATTGGACTAAATCCTTTGACGATTCCCCCAGAGTGGGAGTGTTCATATCTTTTTCGGAAAGCGGGGCATACGCCTGCGGAGAGGAATTCTACAAAGGAACAGTGCTGATAGAGATGCTGGGCGCAGTAAATGCGTTCAACATCCCGGGGAACTACCAGCTGACCTCTCAGGAAGGCATTGTAACTGTTAACCCGGACGTAATAATATCCGGTGGCGGCGACGTAGTCTTTTTTGACTCAATAAAAACGAATCCCATATTGAAGAGTCTGTCCGCAGTGGAAGACAATAGAATGTATTGCTTTGTAGACACTTGCAGTAGCGTGTTCAGCTCGACCTCCGTGGAGTTTGTAAATGCGGTAGCGTTGATGGCGATGTTCATTTATGAGGAGCACTTAGAATTTCAGATCGATCAATACATGGGGGACGACTACGTAAGCTATCTGAAGATGTTCTGGGAGCAGATAAACTCTTAAGAAAAATGGGTGCAAAAAGCACCGCTCTTATTTTTTATTTTCAACTCTGTCATCTCGGTCATGACACTGCTTCTGAGAAAGGAATAATACAAATATGATAAACAACATATTTAGTTGGATTATATATCCAATTGGTGAAATGGCAATGAATAATAAAACAATAATTGCAGTCTTGGCGGTGGCGGCCATAGTAGTTGTTGCCGGAGCGGCAATAATCGTTACTACAGGCGACGACAATAAAAGTGGCGGCGGGCCGGTCACCGTGGTCGATACCCTCGGCAGGGAGGTGACTATTACCTCAACCGATAGGATAATATCCTCGGGCGTCGTGCCCACAGCGATACTTTGCGGGCTGGGACTGAGCTCCAACATCGTCGGAGTATCAATCGATACGGGCATATACGACGAGGATCCCTACGTCATAGGGCTGACCGACGACGACTTCCCCAAGGCCATAACCGACGGTATCAGCAGCGGCAGGATAGCTGCGCTCGGGCCCATGTACCTCATGCCGGCAGAGACTTTGGCTTCGGTACCTTCAGACCTTGTGATATGCCAATCAACGAACGAGGAGATACGTATTGCATTAGACGCGCTCGGCATAACATACATTGTAATTCAAACCCCCGGTTCCATGAAAGAGGTATATGATACCATTGAGCTTGTGGGCAAAGCGGTCGACAGGGAGCAGCCAGCCGAGAAAATGATATCCGAGATGAAATCTGCGATAAAGAAAATAACCGACTGGTGTGAATCTATAGTCACTGATGAGATGAAAGGGGAGAAATACCGTGTTGCCCTCATGATAAGTGCAACATATGCCAATGGCAGGAATTCCGCACCTGGGAACATATTGACGGATCTATGCGCCGACAACGCATTCGAGAGTGTAGATCGAACCGCCCTCGTCTCAACGGAATCGATAGCAAGCGTCAATCCCGACATAATAATCTACACAGGTCTTGAAATCTATGACCTTGTGGTCCCGGCTGAATTTATAGAATCTTTGTATGCCGACCCCATTATTGGAAATACAGGCGCAGCGAAAAACGAGCTGATATTCGCCCTGTCCGGAGGGGCGAGGAGCCCCACAGCTTTCTATGAGCAAGGCATCGTGGGAGCATATGCGATCTATGCGATGTTCATTTACAAAGACCATCTGACGTTTGATATAACGAATGTGTTCGACAGCTCCAACTACGTCGAATATTCAAAGTTGTTCTGGGAGCAGATAAACGCTTAAGAGACAAGGCGCCCAACGGCGCCGCTCTCAATTTTTAGAGAAAAAACAAAGGAGTGAACAAAATGGCAGGCGACTGGAAAGATATAGTGTCCGCAGAGAAGAAAGAGGAGCGCAGAATGATACGGGAGTTCCCCTGCGGGGTGTCAGTTCACAGACAAAACAGATCTCTGATAGTGACACCTCCGTCAAAGGACTGGAGGGCACTGTCCACAGGCAACTTCAACGGAGGGTTCATGTCCTCTCCGTCAGCGATATTCAATACCACAAGCATCGGCGGGAGTGCGGAGTACAGCAACATGGGGAAGCCGATAGAATTCCACAATATGCGCACGGAGGAATATGCAAGATTTCTCGACTTGGACCCGTCTTCTACGTTAGGCTTGGGAACCGCAGCACACATGGATAATGCGGCGATCGACTCAACGGAAGTAGGCGGGATAGAGGTATCGATGGCGATAACAGGCGGGATCCGCGGTAATGGGGGCCGTGCAGGAGACCCCGCGAGCCACGATGAGATGGAAAGAGCACTTAACAAGAGCGGCACCATCGTGATAATCCTGGCGATAGATGCCGACCTCCCTGACAGCGCATTGTTGGGGGCGATGATGACAGCCACCGAAGCTAAGAGCAGAACATTATTGAAACTGATGGGAAAGAGTCTGTATTCTAATGGGATAGCAACAGGATCGGGCACAGACCAGGTCACAGTGTTATGCAACAAAGGAAGCAGGAACAAAGTCGCAGAATATAGCAACGGTTCCAAGCTGGCAAAGGCGATAAGAGAGTGCGTCGAGAAGACCCTCGCAAAAGCATTGGACGACCAGTCGATGATGAACCCAGAAGCAGAGTGCAACCCATACCTTATGATATCTAGGCACAAGATAACTGAGATCAACTGCCATAATGAAATGAGATATCCATTCAAAATGAAGACTCTGAAGGAAGGCCGCAGGAGACTTTCAGAAGATGCTTCAGCGGCTGCGATAGTGTCCGCGGTCTTACACGTAATGGATGAAATGGAGTGGGGGTTGATACTTCCCGAGGCCGGCACCGATGCCTGCAGAGGAATACTCAAAGCAACAATGGAGGGCCCCTCAATGGAAGACCCTGTTCTCAGAAAACGTTTCGAATTGACTGAAACGCCCGCAGAGATGCTGACCCTGGCAATGGCAATGATGCTTTTTGATAAAGCTGCAGAAGTAGATGCGGAGGGATCAATTTGAGCACCAGACAGGAAGTGTGCGGCGGATTCATAGTGTGCACAGATGCATCCAGCATAGTCATAAGTCACCCTGCGGGAAGATGGTCTGTACTGTCCTCTTCAGAAGGAGGGTATTCGGAAACACCTGACCAGCTGACCTTGACGAATGAAACACCACAAATTGGCAAATTCACGATCAAAACATCCCCTGATGTAAAGACGGCCTCATTGGTCTCAAAATCCCACCGCATGACGTCGGTATCTGCGCTGGTCATAGCTGATCCTAATCCTTCTGTAAACGGAGATAAGGCCGGAGGACATAGGATATCGGTAGTGCTAATGGTAGATGCAGATCTTCCAACTGGTACGATGGCGAGGGCGGCCATAACATCCACGGAAGCAGTGACATGTGCATTCCAGCAATTAATGATCGGACGCTCTGATAGAAAAGAGATCTCCTCGGGAAGCGATTCCATTTGTATCTCTGTTCTAAGTAACATAGGGTGCGGCAGAAGGCTGTACGGTGCAGGAAAGCACTCCAAACTCGGGGAGCTGATTGGGAATACCGTGATCGAAGCCACTATATCTTCAATGGGAAAGAACGGTGTGACCCAGGATTCTCAGGCAGACGTCTTCAAACGGCTGGAGAGATTCGGAGTCACAAAAAGATCCTGCAGAGAGTATCTGACCACTGTGGGTCTGGTGCCGGGAGATGGTTTTGATGCAGCACTTGACGCAATATCAGGCGACAGGATTATGCTTTCGTATGTTTCGGCGGTCCTTCAGATAGCCGATGAGATTTCATGGAAGCTGATACCAAAAGCTGAAGGATATAAAATAGGCCGAAAAATAATATGTGCCGCAATATCAGAAGACGCATCAAAGAGCAATGATCTTGTCGCAGATATAGTGTCTGCGATTGCCATGAGGGCTTTGGGAGACATATGATCGTCTGAATCAAGGACCTCACTAAACGTTTTCAATTACTTTCTCTTCCATCCTGTATACTCTGGTATGGGCATTCCCGCAGATCTGAGGACATCAATACAACGCGGTTCTCCCTTTGCCGCACCAGAATTGAAAAGCTCAAAAGCCTCATCATCATTTCCTTCGGATCGGAGTATGTCTCCCAACACATACATGGCCTTTGAATATCCTTTATCGGCCGCAGTTCTCAGAAGTTCCGTTGCTCCCTCTTTGTCTGCGGCTGTGCCTGTTCCTTCAAGGTACATCAGCGCAAGGTTGTACATCCCGCGCGGAGAACCATTCTCTGCAGCTTTCCCATACCAGTAGAGCGCTTTAGAGACGTCTTTCTCAGTTCCCTGACCGTTCATATATAGCTGGGCGAGGTTGGCCTGCGCTCTGAAGTACCCTGCTTCGGCCGACATGATATTCCACTTCAATGCCTCCTCATAATCCTGATGAGTTCCCTTACCGCCCCTGTAAAGTATCGCCAGATTGCATTGGGCTTTGATGTTCCCTCTTTCCGCTGCCATCCTATACCATCTGACGCCTTCTTCTTTGTTCACCGGAACGCCGATACCGACCGCATTCACATAGCCCATGTTCCTCATACCTGAATCGTTTCCGTTCTCAGCGGCCGTGCGGAAAAGCAATACTGCCTCCTCATTCGGCCCTTCACGGTCGATAAGCATCACTCCAAGATTGACCATTGCCATTGTGTTGCCATGCCTGACGGATTCTCTGTAAAATTTTTCTGCTTCGGTTTCGCTCGTTGAGATCAAAGCAAGATTGAAAGGATCGGATGGCCCGATGTCTTCAATAGGGTCGTTGAACCTGTCAAGCATGTCAACACCTGTTATCGGTGACCATGGTTGCCGTTTTCTCGGTGGCATCGCGGCAGTTGCTCTCCATAACGGAAGGGTGGGGACCCATTTTAGAGAGTAGTTCTTCGATCCTCCTCCCGGTAAGGTCCACCGCCCCTTTGACAATGTTCAGGGCGGTGCTCTTCTCCCCTAATGCCCTTACGGGATATGCTATAATGCACTTCTTTGCTTTGATCGTGATATATTCGGGATCCCTCGGCCCAGCGCTGATGTCATAGTGTTTTCCGGCCATGCTGTATTCCGGGCTCTTAACGGGTTACTGTGTAATATAGATTGGCACATACATCCAACGTCAGATCGGTTCAGAGAAACAAATGGGTACTCGATTCAGCATATCAGACGGCAAACTAGAACAGTCTTGATCTTTGACGAGAAGGCCAACCGTCCACAGTACAACTAAATGGATGATCGTGGGTCTAGCTGACCCTCAGGTTTATACATAAGTTCGCGATTTATGTATGTTGGACATATATTCCAATAGGTGATTAATTGGAGGAAGTGATATCGGTTGAGGGATTGTCGAAGACATTCGGTAAGAAGGTTGCTGTAGACAATATTGACTTAAAAATAATGAAAGGAGAGGTGTTCGGTTTCCTTGGGCCCAACGGTGCCGGGAAGACCACTGCCATAAGGCTTATAACCACTCTTTTGAACAAGGACTCCGGAACGGTGATCATAAACGGATATGACATCGATAAAGAAACGATCAAAGCAAAAACGAGTATCGGGGTGATACAGCAGCACATCAGTCTCGACAACGACCTGACGGTCATCGAGAACATGATATGCCATGCCAAGTACCACAAGATCCCAAAAAAGGTCGGGATGAAGAGAATAAATGAACTGATCGAATATCTGGGGATAGGAGAGTACCGTGACTATAAAACAACAAAACTGTCAGGAGGCTGGAAGAAAAGGGTCTGCATCGCATGCGCGCTCATCCACAACCCCCCAGTATTGTTCCTGGACGAGCCGACGGTAGGACTGGACATCGCCGGAAGAAGGCTCATCTGGGACATAATAAAGAAACTGCACAGCGACGGAACCACCATTTTCCTTACTACACATTACATAGAAGAGGCGGAAGCGCTCTGCAACAGGGTCGCATTCATTAACAATGGGAAGATCATTGAGACAGATACGCCCAAGAACCTTTGCGTCAAAGTCGGATCCACGGCAGTTGAAGCCTTTGACGGGGAAAAGACAGATTATTCTTATTTCGACGACAGAGAAGAGGCCAACCAATATGCAAGCAAGCTTGGCTACGGATATACGGTTGTGATCAGGAACACAAACCTCGAGGACTGTTTCGTCAAGATAACCGGTGACTCCGTTGGTGATCAGAAATGATCGACAATGTACGAGAAATAAGCAACGTGGCATGGGCCGACATACGCTTCATGAGGCACACGTGGGTGAATGTCTTCCTTATGAGCATGATGACCCCTTTCCTTTATCTTCTGGCCTTTGGCTACGGGGTTGGAACATTCGTTAATGACATTGAGACCGACTATGGCATCATGTCATACATTACTTTCATTATACCCGGTATAATTGCTTTGACAGCGCTGTCCGCGCCGTTCTCCTCAGTATCCGGAAGGATGAATGTTCAAAGATTATACTACCGAAGCTTCGATGAGATGATGTTGTGCCCCCTCAGATTCTCTTCTATCGCCATCGGAAAGGCAATGATGGGAATAATACGCGGTCTTTTGAGCTGTTCAATTATCTTTATCCTAGGCTTCGTGTTCACGCACCTAACAGGCACTACCGGTATGCAGTTAGAGTTCAGTTTTCATTTCGTGATCGTCCTGTTGGTGTCTTGTTTCACATTCTCCATGTTGGGTGAGACCGCCGCGTTCTTGGCAAAATCGCATGCGAGTATGGCAACATTCAGTACATTGGTGATCCTCCCCATGACATTCCTGTGCGGTACGTTCTTTGTGATATCGATGATGCCCGGATGGTTCCAGGCTATTTTGTATGTGCTTCCGCTGACGTACTCAAGCACCCTTATGAGGGAATCCCTGATCCGGGTTGACGGAGTAGTGCCTTTCGATACGATGTCTTGGGTGTTCCTGATAATATTGATCGCAATGGGGTTGGCGTTGCTTCTGCTTAACATATATCTGATGAAGTCCAGGAGGATCTGAGGACATCACGGTCAAACTTTATTCAATAAACAAAAAAGGGAGGGTTCGCCCTCCCGGGCTCTTTTTTCTCAATCTTCTGTTCTCATAGCGACCCGGCCTTTTTTCCATCGCTTATTCCGGCTGGTTGCGCTGTGCAGCAATGCCGGGAACACAGAGAGGTATGCTCTCCACATTTCACTTGATCGAATTATGCGCCAGAGGTCATCCTTTAAGCGAGCCCAACTCTTCCATTTTTCCTTCCGCATCCAAATAGAGTTCCCTCAGCTTTTCTTTTACATCTTCGGGAGCATCCCAGAGATCGCGATCTATTGCCTCAAGCATGTCTTCGATCATTTCCTTCATAGCGTATGGGTTGTTCTCCTCGATCCATTGCCTGTTCTCCTTATCGAAGATGTACTTTTCGGTCACGGCCTGGAACATCCAATCTTCTATGTTATCGGACGTTGAGCTCCACCCGAGTATGTATTCAGTAAGCTTGGATACTTCCATAGCTCCCTTATACCCATGTGGCTTCAACCCTTCAAACCATTTAGGATTGAGGACACGGCTCCTCATAACATAGGCGGTCTCCTCTTCGAGAGTACGGGTTTTCAGACGATCCACATCGGAGCTGTCCCCCATTACTGAGTACGGCTTATGGCCTCCGAACGTCCTTACGGCTGCATTCATGCCTCCCAGCGAGTCATAGTCGTCGTCGATGTCCAGCATGTCGAACTCCCTGTCATTATGATTCTTCACGGTTACGTTAAGTTCTCCGATACGTTTCTTGAACGCGGCTGTGACCTTCTGTCCCTTCCATTTTCCGCCGTAAGCGTACGCGCCCCATGTGGCATACGTCTCAGCGATTTGATCTAGAGTTTCCCACTTGGAGGATGCTATCAGAACAGAGACCCCGTTGCCGTGCTGTCCGGGAGGATCGCCGAATATCCTTATTCTCGCCATGTCCGAAGCTTCTTCGTCGGACAACCCGTCGCGGATGTATTTTTTGATATCTTCGTTAAGATGCTTCTTGTAGTAGTTCTCTTCGTCGGACTCGTCCAGAGCGGCAACCATATTCGTGGCGTCCGTTATCATGTCAGACAGGTTTGGGAAAGAGTCCCTGAAAAGGCCGGATATGCGGCACAGTACGTCAATCCTCGGCCTTCCCAGCTCTTCCAGCGGTATGACCTCAAGGCCGAGGACCTTGCCTCCGACGGCACCCCACTTCGGCTTTATTCCCATTAAGTACAGAATGTATGCGACGTCATCGCCGTATGTCTTCATCGTATCGGTAGCCCACACGACTATCCCCACATTCTCCGGGTAATTGCCGTTGTCCTCCACATAACGGTTGACCATATCTTCGGCCATCTGCTTTCCAACGCGCCAGCTTGCCTCGGAAGGTATGGCATCCGGGTCGATCGAATAGAAATTGGTACCGGTCGGTAAAAGGTGGGCGTTGCCTCTCGTTGGGGCACCTGAAGGTCCCGGAGGGACATATTGTCCAGATATACCTATGACGAAGTTGTCTGTCTCGTCGGTCATCCTGTTTATGCTCGGATAGATGTGTTCGCAAACGTAAGAGATCGATTCTTTCATCTCCTTCGTAAGTATTCCGAACATTTCGGACGCAATTGAGAAACATCCTTCTATATCGAAACCAACCCCGTACATACGGTCAAGGAGCGTGTTGAAGTCTTTGTCCACATCATCGACCAAGGCCCCGTTGAGGCATCCTTTTTCCGTGTTGAAAACTGAGGGTTTATCAAGAAGCTCGTCCAAATTCAGGCCTTTTAACTCGGCCACGGAGACGCGTAACGACGGTATGTTCCCGTTCCTCAAACGGCAGAGACTGTACACCATCTCTATCATCCGCTCGCCTTCAGGAACGTCGCCTAATATGTGCAGACCGTCCTTTATCATCGCATCTTTGAGGTCTGATACGTAGTCGTAGATCAAGTCCATCTTCTCTGCCACATCCTCTCTGGAGCAGTCTCTGTCCAGGCCTAGTTCTTTGAACATGTCCATGGTGCGTACGAGTTCGAATATCTTCTCCTCAAGGGGTATGTATTTCTCGGTCTGTTCAGTGGCCTTGAAATAAAGATACTGCTGGAGGCTACCGTCCAGGTCCATCAGCTCGTCATAACTGCCTGCGCGCGTCATAGAAGGACACATATAGCTTATGAGAACGGAGTTGGTCCTCCTTTTACACTGTATCCCCTCTCCGGGGTCGTCAATGATGTAGGGGTAGACGTTAGGCATGGTGTCCAGGATCACATCTGGATAGCAGTCCCTGGAAAGACCGTTGCCTTTTCCGGGAAGCCATTCTAACGTGCCGTGCGTCCCCATATGGACAACACAGTCCGCTTTGAAGATGTCACGTATCCACCTGTAATATGCAAGGTATTGGTGGGGCATTACGACGCGCGGATCGTGATAGAGTGTCTCAGCCTGTTCGTGCTGCCCCCTGTTTGGCTGTATGCCTATGAACACGTTACCGTTCGTGACGCCGGGGATTATGAACTGACCATCGTGAACGGATATCTCTCCGGGCGGGTCTCCCCAGCTTCTGACGATACCTTCCCTTGCTTTAGAGGAGAGGGAATTGAACCATTTCATGTATCGGTCAAGTCCGAGAAGATCGGCCGCGCGCTGCTCTATCTCATCTTCGGGCACCCATTCGAGATCGCTTGTAACGCCGGCGAGTACTTCATTGACTATCTCGTTGCCGTTCTCCGGGATATGGTCTATGACGTAACCCTTCTCTTTCATAGATATCAAGCAATTCTTTATGCTCTCGAAGGTGTCAAGGCCTGCTGCTCCGCCCACACGGTCGTTGGTGGGAGGGTACATGTTCAGTAGTATGACCGTCTTCCTCTCCCGGGGAGGAGTGCGGCGAAGTTTTGCCCACGCGATCGCAAGAGTGGATATTCTCTCTATCCTGTTCGGGACCGAGACCGTTTGATAGCTGCCGTCCTCTTCTCTGATCGTGAAACTAAGAGGGACGGTTATTATCTGGCCGTCGAACTCCGGCCATATGACGTTGACCCCGATCTCCACTGAGGTCAAACCTATTATGTCCTCATCCCATTTGTCCGGGGGCCTCATCACGGTTATGCCCTGAAGGACAGGTACGTCCAGGTCTCTGAAGAAATTGTATGCTTCTATGTCGCTGCTTTGACCGCCGAAGGAGATCTGCGAGAACCCCACGCACATTATGACGGATTCCACAATAGGTTTTCCGTCCAGGAACAGATATTTCTCTATTGTCTTCCTGACCCCCAGACTTCCGGTTATCGGGCTGGAGGAGGACTCAAAAAATATGGGTATGACATTCACATCTCTCTTTTTAAGATCCAATACCAGGTCTTCGATCGCCCCGATACGTTCTTTGATAACGCCGGAATGATGGAACATGACGCCGATGGTCGGTTTTGAGGGGTCCAGGCCCCTAAGGTATTCATCAAGGTCCGGCTGCTTTGAAAGCCAGGGAAGGAACAGGCCGTCGGTGCGGTTGAAAACAGGTTCCGGAACTACGATCTCGGAGATGCCCCCTATCTCTTTACATAGCCAGAGTCCAAAAGATGTGTGGTTGTTCGCCCCACCTATTAGGAACAAAGTAACGGCTCTTTTGTATTCTTCATCAGAATGCTTAAACAAATGCCTATTCTCGATGTTCGACTCAGGAAGGCCGCCCCAATATAACAGGTCAATATCCTTTTTGTCCGTGACTTCCTTCATACGAGAATATTTTTTGAACATGGATTCGTCCCCATGCAGCCGCACAAGTACGATATCCGCTTTCCTTACCGCTGTTAAGAAATCCATGAATGCGTGTTCGTCCGCATCAAGGTCATTGGAGTCGGCGCAATACATCTCGATCTGCACGGGGATATCGTTCAGTTCAGAACATACTCTTCCCAAAAATACACTGTCTTGGTTCGCCACGCTCAGGTTGACGACATTGATCGTCTTCTTAGGATCACTGGGTTTATTTTTGAATATTGCTGGCATAAAAATCACACTTCTCTCATAACCATTCTGACAGAACTCTCAATATATTCTGCATTCAGATCTTCCAGGCACAGGTATGTGCCGTTCAGCGCTCTGCATAATTCCAAGGCAAGACCGAACCTCAGTCTGCCTACTTCCGTATCTATGACAATGAATCTTATTTTGGATTCAGAAAGCGATGCGGCGGTCATGAGCATTTCCTCCACGGCCCTCATGCCTGGAGTATACGATACGTTGCATCTGCCGTCTGACAAAATAACCATGACCGGGCTGGTGTTCTTCGCGATCCTGTCCTTCAGGATATCGTAACCTTTCAGCAGTCCGTGTATCAGGGGTGTCTTCCCCCCTGTGGGTATCTCGGCCAATATGTTGTAAGCTTTCAATGTGCTTTTTGTGAGAGGCAGCATTTCTTCCGCTTTATCTATTCTGAATACCGCCATGCCGATCTCGTCACGTTTTTGGTAAGCATCCTTCAGCATTGACAATATGGCGCCTTTCACAGCCACCATGCGCTTCTGCGCACCGATAGAACCGCTCCCGTCGACAAGGAACAGAACGCTGTTCCCCTGTTTCTTTTCTCTTATCTTCTCCCGGAGGTCATCCACTTTGAGCACGATGGCCATATCCTCGTGGTCGCGGAGTATCTGGTAAGGCGCAGCCGCCCTTATGCTGGCACATAAGGCGATGTCGTTGACCCTGCCTTTTGGTATCCTGTATCCTATACACCTTCCTGATTTGTCAGTGGATTTGGATTGACTGTGGCGGCCCGACTTCCCTGTATCTTGGATCTTATCGGCATTAGGCATAAAGTCGATGACCCTGAATGTGTCCCCTATGGAGAAGACCTCCTCTTGGAAGTCTTCATCTGACTGAGGAGGTGGCGGCGGTGGCGGCTCCTGGTCATCCTCCGGGGGATCCTCTCGCTCATCCTCTTCTTCCTGATCCTCTTCTTCCTGTTCTTCCGGCTCCGGAGGCTCGGGGGGTTCCGGCGGAGGCTGGTCTTGATCACGGTCATTCCTCCGGTGTTCCAGACATATGGCCGCAGCATCCTTCAGATCGTCGAGGTTCGTCATGTCCCGGTTGTCCAATGCCGCTATCGCGCAGGCCGCGTTCATTACGGAAATATCTCCTCTGTGCCCAGCTACGTTCAGCTCATTGCATACCTCGGATATTGCATTGCAGTATCCGGAGGGAACCCTTGTGAATCTTGCCCTGTCGTGGGCTTTATCGATGCTCGCTGAGATCTCAGCATCCATTTCGGAATAGGATTCTATGAATGCCTTTGGGTCAGCCTCATAAGCAAGTCTCCGTTTTATGATCTCTTCTCTCAGTGCTTCCTCTTCAATGTTAGAGGTGAAAACGCACACATCAAAGCGGTCCAAAAGATGTTCCGAAAGCCCGCCCTCCTCGGGGTCCATGGTAGCTACAAGCAAGAGCTCGCAGCTGTGAGTCTCGGATATGCCCTCTCTTTCAACCGTATTGTAACGGGTGCCTGCTGCATTCAATATTTGATAAAGCAGATATTCCGGTATGAGGTTGATATTCTCCACAAGCAGAATGTTGTTGTCGGAGCGGAGCAGGATGCTGTCAGACAGGACCTTCTTCCCATCTTTCATGGTCCTCTCAATGTCCATGCCGCCGAATATCTGGTCCTCAGTGGCATTAAGAGGAAGCGTTATTATGTTCCTGTCCCCGGCAATCGAGGACATGGACCTTGCCATGACAGATTTTCCGGATCCTTTTGGACCGCAGATGAGCATCGAAGTTATATCGGGGGACGTAAGGGAACACGTGATAGCCTTCTTTACATTGTCATTGCCGACTATGGCAGAGAACGGGAAATCCGGCCTTAATTTGTTCCGAACGCTGTCTGAAGCCATGAGTCCAGTTCCTCCGTGTTCAAAGTGGATTCCTGGAAAGGATTTCTCCTCATACGATGCGGCATCACAAGTTTGGATACGTGCACAACATCTGACGGTGTGACAGCGGTCCGTTTGTTCATGGCAGCATACGCAATAGCGGCTTTGATCAGGGTTAGATCGGCACGGTGACCATCGACCCCAAGATGCAGAGGTATCTTGACCGCAGCCCGGATAACATCAGCCCCGGGCTCTATTCCCATTACAAGAGAGCGGGCTTCGGTTATGATATCTCTCAGCTTCTGCTGTTCTTTGAAATAATCCTCTCTGAAGCCTTCGGGATCCTTCTCGAACTCCATGCGTCTTTGTATAATCTCCATCCTGCGGGTCTCATCATGTTCGGACCCGACATCCACCAAAAGGCCGAACCTATCCAAAAGCTGCGGCCTGAGATCTCCTTCCTCGGGGTTCATAGTCCCGACCAAAATGAATTTGGACGGGTGCGAGTATGAAATACCCTCTCTTTCGATGTAATTTACTCCCATGGCGGCCGCGTCGAGAAGCAGGTCGACGATATGGTCGTCAAGCAGATTGATTTCGTCCACATAAAGTATGTTTCCATTTGCTTTTGCAAGGACTCCGGGTTCGAACTTCTTTTTCCCCGTCTTTATTGCATGCTCTATGTCCAATGTACCCGCCACACGGTCCTCGGTCGAACTCAGCGGAAGCTCGACGACCCTCATTGGAGACATTGATCCTGTCAGATCCCCCCTTTCCTTTTTCTCCTGACAGTCGGGACATAGGCTGTTCGCGTCGTCGAAATCGCATCCGCACGCACATCCCGTAACTATATGTCTCTCCGGGAGGAGATCGGCCAAGGCCCTTACGGCTGTCGATTTCGCCGTTCCCTTTTCCCCGCGTATCAGAACGCCGCCTATCAAAGGATAGATGGTGTTCAGTATCAACGCTTCTTTCATATTTTCCTGGCCGACTATGGCTGTGAATGGGTACACTGCTCTTTTCTTCATTGGCTCACGGAGTACGCAATGCATAGTTGGCATATAAATCCAACTGTCTTCTTATTACAGTCTTTGATATCACGCGGTTCTTCTGCATTCGTTTTTGGGTGATATCCGATGATTAGTTGATGTGATCTCTATAAAGGGGCCCCATAAGTTCACGCACTGTCCGCACATGATCTGTCAGGCCCATTTTCATCACCAGAGTTACCTTTTACATATCCAATTCTTGCTCCGGATCTTGTTCAGACTTATATGATCGTTACAAAAGCTAAAAAAAGACCCTCAACAGAACGACCGAACTCTTCATCATCTCCACATCCTTGGAGAATGCCAGAGTTTTACGTTTGAACCTTGCAGAGCTCGTTCTTATGGAAATGTTCATTCTTTCTACGGTAGAGGTGTTCTTACGCTCGACGGGGGCCGTTACGAACATGCCCTTTAAAGGAGACCGTCACCATCCTATTAGGGCGGAAATGTGCCGCAGAAAAATGATTGTGTCCATGTTTAATTATAAGTGATGCATATAACCTTTACATGGCCGGAGTGAGTCTCAGAGTACCTACCGTCCTCTCCGCGGACGAGCTTATGGACAAGTCGTTCAAGAGGGCATCGAAGATCTCAAAGAAGGGGTCGGATGCGCTTGACGGCAAGAAGAAGACTGCTTTGGCAAAGGTGACCGCCTCCGGAGATATCGTCATATCAACGCTGAACGGATACATCAGCAAATTTCCCAGGATCGATAAGGAAGAGGATTTCTTTCCGGAACTGATCGACCTGGTCATCGGCATCGACAGATACAAAAAGGCGCTGGGCGCCTTGAACTGGGCCTCCAGCAGGATAGAGAAGCTCAAGAACGATTCCCTGAGAGAGATAAAGGGTACGAAGGATCCCAGGATCATAGAGGGCATCAAGAACAGCTTCTACGGGAGGATGTCGTCCCTTATAAAAAGAATAAACGATGACCTCCTCTTCCTGCAGGAATCAAAGAACAAATTCAGGAAACTTCCGGCCATCGACCCGAACGTGCCGACCATAGTGACGGCCGGTTTCCCTAACGTGGGCAAGAGCAGCCTGGTGGCAAAGCTGAGCACCGCTGCGCCCGAGATAGCTCCCTATCCTTTTACCACCAAGGGCATAGTCATAGGGCACATCAAAGATGACTGGAGGATGTTCCAGATGATCGATACCCCCGGTCTGCTCGACAGGGAGTTCGAGGACAGGAACGATATTGAGAAGCAGGCGGTCCTCGCACTAAGATACCTGACGGACATCATGGTGTTCATACTTGATCCATCTGAGGCCTGCGGCTATGACATGGAAAGGCAGACCGCCCTTCTGAATGCGGTCAGAAAGAACTTCCCCGGCGTCCCCATAATAGTGGCCGAGAGTAAAAGCGACATGCTCAACAGGCACGGGGAGAACATAGGGTTCTCTGCGGAGACCGGCGAGGGGGTGGATGCTCTTAGAGAGAAGATACTGGTCCCGATGAGGGCGCTGTTCAGAGAGAAGGCCGCCGGAGCAGAGGAGGTCTGAGAATGGCGGAGGTTGCCGCAAGCGACGAAATGAAGGAGTATTTCAAAGCTCTTTCAAAAAAGAACGACGAATGCTACAGGATAGCCGAGGCCGCGAGAAAGCGGGGTCTGGATCCGGAGACATTCGTTGAGATACCTCAGGCGGAGGACCTCGCCTCCCGCGTGGAGAAGCTTCTGAAAGATTACAACGTGGACGGGGTTGCCGACGACATACGCAGGCTTACCGAGAAACACGGGAACAGGGAGATCGTCGCGCTGATGATCGCGGGGGAGATCGCGGGCAAGCCGGCAGAGAGCCTCGAAATGGCCGTGGACCGGGCGGTGAGGGTGGGCCTCGCCGTTCTGACGGAGGGAATACTTGTGGCGCCCCTTGAGGGGATCGCGGACACCAAGATCAGGACCAATACGGACGGCTCTTCATACATCGACCTGATGTTCGCAGGACCTATCCGGGCGGCCGGCGGTACGGCGCAGGCGATGAGCGTCCTCATCGCGGATATGGTGCGCCAGGCGCTGAACATCGGGAAGTACGTCCCGACCAGGGAAGAGATAGCAAGATTCAACGAAGAGATACCTCTTTACAAACAATGCCAGCACCTTCAGTTCCTGCCGACACAGCAGGAGATCGACCTTATTGTGAGGAACTGTCCCATATGCATCGACGGAGAAGGGACGGAGACAGTAGAGATATCCGGATACAGGGATCTGCCCAGGATCGAGACGAACCGCGTAAGAGGCGGCGCCTGCCTTGTCATCGCCGAAGGGATGTGTCAAAAAGCGTCCAAGCTGAAAAAGCACGTGGACAATCTGAAGATCCAAGGCTGGGATTTTATCGGAGAGTATATCGAAGCTCATAAGACCCCGGACGAGGACAAGGGCACAAAGAAAGAGGTGCAGCCGTCAAAGACCTACCTGAAGGACCTTGTGGCCGGGAGGCCCATCTTCGGGCACCCCTGCGCGGTCGGCGGATTCAGATTAAGGTACGGAAGGGCCAGGACCACCGGCCTTGCTGCGCTGGCATTCAATCCCGCAAGCATGTATGTGATGGATGAGTTCGTGGCGCTCGGCACCCAGATCAAGATAGAAAGGCCCGGCAAGGCCTGCGTGGCCACGCCGTGCGACAAACTGGACGGGCCTTTTGTGCTGCTTAAGAACGGCGACCTTCTCCATTGCAATACGAAAGAGGAGGTCCTTGCCGTCCGCGACGAGATCGCGGAGATCGTGGACAACGGAGAGATACTTGTCCCGTACGGAGAATTCTCCGAGAACAACCATACTCTCGTTCCTTGCGGATATCCGTTGGAATGGCACCGGGAGGAGATCGTCTCCAAGGGCGCGCTCCCGGACGACTGGGAGGATCCTTCCTATGAGCGGGCAAAGGAGATGTGCGTACAGCTGGGGGTCCCCCTGCATCCGAAATACAACATGTTCTGGTATGATGTCTCCGTGGAGAAGCTTAAGGACCTCAGGACAAAGGTATTATCGGGCGGCAGATTCGACGGCGGCCTCATACTCCCCAAAGAGCCGGGGACGAAGCGGATCCTGGAGGAACTCTGCGCGACACACCGCATTTCAGGAGAGGAGGTGGTCGTGGACCGCCTTTACTCTATGCCTCTGATCGACGGGCTCGGCCTCGGAGTGAAAGACGGTAAGATCGTGTCCTTAAGAGAGTTGGAAGGCAAAGATCCTCTTTCTGCGGTAAGCGGGGCGGCGGGATTAGAGATCCGCGCGAAGGCAACGACCCGCGTCGGGACGAGGATGGCACGTCCAGAGAAAGCGAGGGAGAGGGAGATGTCGCCGAAGGTGCATTCCCTGTTCCCGGTCGGAAGGGACGGACAGTACGGCAGGGACATTGACTCTGCGATCAAAGCGTCCAGGACCAAGGCCGTCGGCCTGGGTCCGAGCGCGGGGCCGACGCTGAGCATAGAGGTGGGAAAAAGGATGTGTCCACAGTGCGGGTGTATCACGCACCGCACATGGTGCAGGAAATGCTTGGCACATACCGCCGCGTCGACCGCGAAAAGGACCTACGGCGGCGGGCAGTCGATGATGGACATCAACCTTTCCGAGGAATATCAGGATGCCCTCCGCAATCTGGGCGAGAGAGCCCCTGATGAGCTCAAATGCGTTGAGGGGCTGATATCCAGGACCAAAACTCCCGAGGTGATAGAGAAAGGGATACTCAGGTCAAAGAACGATGTGTCCGTTTTCAAAGACGGCACTATCAGGTTCGATATGACCGACATGCCCCTGACCCACTTCAGGCCGAGAGAGATAGGCATAAGCGTTGAGAAAGCGAAAGAGCTGGGATACACGCATGACTGGAACGGGGAACTGCTCACCAGTGAGGATCAGATCTGCGATCTCAAGGTCCAGGACATAATCCCGTCAAAGCTCTGCGGGGACTTTCTGGTAAAGATCGCCAAGTTCCTCGATGACGAACTGGAAAAACTGTACGGCCTTGAGAGATACTATTGCGTCAAAGACAGGGCGGGTCTCATCGGGCACCTGACGTTCGGACTGGCGCCGCACACGTCCGGCTGCATATTGTGCCGGATAATCGGATATTCCGACATAAGGGGATGCTACGGCCACCCCTTCTTCCATGCCGCAAAGAGAAGGAACTGCGACGGGGACGAGGACTGCGTAATATTGGCGCTGGACGGTCTCCTGAACTTCTCAAGGCTTTATCTTCCCGAGAGGAGAGGGGGACTCATGGATGCTCCGCTCGTTCTTACCACAAGACTTGACCCCAACGAGATAGACAAAGAGGCCCATAATATCGACTGCCTCAGACGCTACCCGCTGGAATTCTACAAAGCGGCGATGGAGATGCGCGACCCCAAGGAACTGGAGAAGATCATGGACCTGATATCGGGGCGCATCGGCACCCCCTTGCAATACGAGGGATTGGGCTTTACTCACGACACCGACGATATATCCGAAGGTCCGAAGAGCTCCTCCTACACGACCCTGGAGACCATGGCCGAGAAGATGGACGCCCAGCTGTACCTGGGAAAGAAGATACGCGCGGTGGACGAAAGGGACGTTGCGGCAAAGGTCATAGACAAGCACTTCCTGCCTGATATGGCGGGTAATCTGAGAAGCTTCAGCACGCAGACGGTGAGATGCACAAAATGCGGGGAGAAATACAGAAGAATACCTTTATCCGGCCTGTGCAAATGCACCAACTCCCTTACGCTCACCGTACACGAAGCAAGCGTGAAGAAATATCTGGAAGTGTCGAAGGAGATCAGCGTCACTTATAACCTTGACGAATACATCAAGGAAAGGATAATGATACTTGAGATGAGCATGAACTCGGTCTTCAACAACGATAAGGTAAAGAAGTGCAGGCTTTCTGATTTCTATTAAAAAGTGAAAACGGGCTTTCGCCCTTATGAAAATTCAGATCTCTCCGAGTTTGGCTAGTGCTTCTTCCGGTTGTTTGGAAAGTATCTCCAGCGCCTTGTCCAGGATCTGTTTTGCCGTCAGGGAGCCGTCGGTCTCATACCTGAAGAAGAAGTTGGTGTCATCCACATCGACAGACACCGCTCCTCTGGATACGTCCTCGCATTCCCTGCACATGCCGCAGCACAGCGCATCTTTGACCTTGAGCTTGCCGCCTTTGATCTCGAACACGCCTTTGGGACATATCTCGGCGCAGCTGAGCACGGCGGGATCTCCGGCCTTACTCTCATCGATGTTCACTATGGGGAAGTACTTGTATCCTACGCCGAAAGCGGCCTGCCATTTCGCATGTTTTTTGGCCTTACCCATCACCGCCGTGGCGTAGATGAGGACAGCCTGTCCGTCGGTGAGCTCCACGATCGGTATGAACTGGTCCTTGACCGCAAGATCGGGGTTCCCGAGGGGCATCATGTCTCCGGACAGGACCGTGCACGGCCCTATTTTGTTAAGGCTGTACATTATCGTGCAGCTGGGACATCCCTCTCCTCCGCAGACGCAGTTCTCCTGAAAGGTGAACAGCTGATGGTCCGTTGGCACGGGAACCATCCCGAGCCTGTGGGCCACGATCTCGTCGAAGAGAGGGGTCACGCTCTCATACTCCTTATCATCCACCATTATGGGTCCGAGATGGAACTCCACTTTGTCGATGGCCATTTTCGGGATCTCGGTAAGCATGGTCCTTCTGATCGCGTTCGCAATGGTGGGAGAAGAGTTTTTCAGTATGAAGCTGCCCCTCGTCGCCTCCATTTCGCGTATCTCTATTTCCATAGGAATGCCTCCTCAGACCCTGCGTCCTCTGCGACCGCCTTTCTTCTTGGTGCCATCGTGGGGGATGGGTGTGACGTCCTCGATGCGTCCTATCTTCAGACCGGCCCTTGCGAGGGCGCGGATCGCCGCCTGGGCGCCCGGCCCCGGCGATGTCGATTTGTTTCCGCCGGGTGCGCGCACCTTCACGTGTATCCCGACTATGTCCCTTTCTTTGGCGACCTCGGCGATCTTCTCAGCGGCCTTTTGTGCCGCATAGGGAGAGGATTCATCCTTCGCCTGTTTGACGACCATTCCTCCGGTGACCTTACCTATGGTCTCCGCGCCGGTTATGTCGGTAAGGGTGATCATTATGTTGTTGTAGCTTGCGTATATGTTCGCTATTCCCCATTTCGCCGCCATCAGACCTCACCGTCCTCAAGTGTTATTCCCGCTTCTGCCGCGTCTGCCTTAGCTTTTGCCGCGGCTTCCTTCTCGGCCTTCGCTTTCGCTTCGGCTTTGTACGCCTCGTTGGCCGCTGCCTGCTCCGCCGATATCCTCATCGGGTGCATATCATCCGTGAAAGGAGACACGTTGTTGTAAACGACGGATGCCTCCTCTTCCCTGATGACAATATACCCCGGAACGGTGACCCTGTGGCCGTTTACATGTATGTGGCCGTGGGTTATCATCTGTCTTGCCTGTTTTATTGTATTCGCCAGGCCTTTGTCGTATACGACGGTCTGAAGCCTTCTTGAAAGGATGTCGTTCTCCGAAAGCGTCAGCACATCGTTCAGGTCCGAGCCCGTGACCGGAAGCAGACCCATGCGCGAACACTTCTTGATAAGTGCGTCGGCCTCGACCTTGGCCTGCGCGTCGCCTCCCCTGAGGCGGGCCTGCAGTTCTCTGGACTGTTTCCTGAGGTTCCTCAGGATGGTCTGCGCCTTCCACACTTCGGTCTTGTTCTTGAGGCCGTACTCGCGTACGATCTCCACTTCTCTCTTTATCCTCTCGCCCTGCCAAGGGTGGGACGGTGTGTCATACGACCTGCGTGAGAATTTTGGATCTCCCATTCATACCACCTCAGGATGATTTCCTCTGGACGCCGAGTGTGAGCCCCTTCCTTCCGTTGGAACGGGTCCTCTGGCCCCTGACCTTGTGCTTGGTCTCGTGCCTTATTCCGCGGTAACAGCGGATCATCTTCATTCTGTTGACATCATCCTTCTGGATCATGTCCAGCTCATTGCCTATGAGATGCATGTCCGCTCCCGTCTCATAATCCATCTGCCTGTTGACTGCCCAGTGCGGTGCATACTCAACATATGATGTTACAAGCGCCTCGATCTCTTTGACCTTCTCGTCGGTGAGCGTTCCTATTTTCACTGTGGGGCTGACGTCAGCTTTCCTGACTATGATCTGTGATACTCTTTTTCCTACGCCTTTGATGCTCTGAAGCCCGATGACCGTCCTCTTATGACCGTCGATATCGCTGTTTGCGATACGGACTATGAAGTTGAAGTTCTCGTCTTCAGCTGCCGGCGCGTCCTTTTTTGGTTTCGCCATGTTGATTCCTCCGTAAATGTTCCCCGAGGGGATGTACTCAAGCGCCTTGTCCTTCCGGACGCGCTCTCAGTGTTCGTCGGTGACGGGTCCTGAGTTTACGTTACGGCTGGGATTGTATCCTCCTTATTAAAGGTTATTACAGGCAACCCTGTTTAACAAATCGATAAAAATAGTGAATACCAATGCTGGTGACCGCATGAATTCTTCCGAAAAGGTTAATTGGACATCTGCGTCAGATCAGAGGTCTGTTGACTCTGTCTCAATATAATCAGTGATCCTGTATGCTGTCCATTTCCTTCTTTTAAAGACCAGTTCGATGTCCGATATATTGAAATTGAATCCTCTCAGTTCAAGTTCTCTCATTATTTCTCTTTCTCTTCCTTCTTTTGAGAAGTTTTCTCTCTCTATCATCCTCTTGAAGGACGGGTTCGTGTAGAGATCTTGCACGATCGCCTTGTTTGTCTCCGGCGGTCCTGATCTTGCTTCTTCCCTTGACCTTTTGACGTTTTTTCTGTCTTTGTAATACTCGTGTGTCCAGAAGAGCGATAACAGCGGCATTTTCATTCCTATATATCTTCTGGAGTAATTAATTTATTTCCCGCGGTCCTTTTTCAGCTGAGGTGTCTTCCGTAGAGCTCGTCAAGTGAGATCAGACGGATCTGGCCATCGGACCTGGCCATGTCGATAAGGGAAGAAGAGAACCCGCTTTTGGAGAATATGTAATAATAGGTTCTTTTGAATCTTCCTCCCATCGCTTCCGCGTCCTCCTTAAGTCTGTCGAGGGCGCTCAGCGATGCCGGCTCATTGCGGTATTTGCAGGATCCCACTATCACTTCCCTATCATCATGCGGCAGGGCGACTAGGTCTATCTGCCGCTGTTCCTTTGTAACCGGATCCCCGCCCCACCATTGCCCTATCCGGGTAATTATAAAGGGATTACAATGGTCGTTGTACATCAGGAATTCTTTGCATATGTCCTCAAAGACAAGCCCCATGAATTCCGGAAGGCGGGGCGCCACAGCAACATCGAACGCCTCCGGCATTCTGCCTGACAGTATCGGCCCCATGTTCGGGGGGACGAACCTGTACCAAAAACGGAAGAAGTTATCTGCGACCAGATAGACCGTTTTCTTTTTGTTCTCGGATAACAGCGGTACCTCTTTTTTTATGATGCCTATCGAGATCAGATTGTCTATGTATTTAGTTACGGAGCCTGTATCCATACCCACTGCGGCAGATATTTCGGACAGTTTCGTCCTGCCTACGGCGACGGCGGTGATAATCGCATTATATATCTTAGGCTCGCGCATTTCCTGTTTCAGCAGGTTTGACGGCTCTTCGATAAGCAAAGCATCGCTGCCCATTAAAGCATCCAATATGTTCTGGCGAACTGTTTTTCCCTCAGAGAACTCCCTGAGATATGTCGGTATGCCGCCGACCGCCGCATAGACCAGCGTCAGATCTTCGGGCGTATACGAGGGGAACCATTTTGTCATATCACTATAACGGAAAGGAAGCAGTTTGATCTGTCCGGTGCGTCTTCCGTACAGCGGGCTTTTGTAACCGTGGACCTGATGTTCCATAAAGCTCATGGACGATCCGCAGAGGATCAGCATCATATCCATGTTCTGGAACTTATGGTCGATCATTTGCTGAAGCACTGACATGAGAGAACGTTCCGACTCGGCCAAATAAGGAAATTCATCAATTACGAATACTATCTTCTCTTTTTCCGCGAACTCGGCTATGTAGTCGAAAGCCTGATAAAACCTTTCAAAGGGCGGGCGGGCGGTACTGTTCGGATCCGTGCAGGCATAGATCGCCATAGATAACAGATCCAGGTTGTTCCTTGCATCGGTCTCGATGGCCGGGAAGAAGATCGTTTTCTTATCTTTACAGAATTCTCTGATCAAAGCGGTCTTCCCTACACGCCTTCTCCCGTAGATCGTCAGGAACTCGAACTTTCCGCTCGCATACCGCCGGTTCAGTATTTCCATTTCCTTCTCTCTGCCTATGAACATACTGTCTCCATTAAGTGGTTTATGATATACTGTATTACGAACCACTATTTGTATATAACTGGAATTCGGTAGCTATGTCCATATTCTGCTTTCCTTTTACCGACCGTTTGCCGTCGAACGTTTTTTCGACAGCGGCCCTGACGATCCTCTTTCACACTTTGCAGCGTTCTTCCCACAAAAATGATGAAGGTGCCGACGACCGGATTCGAACCGGTGAACTCCTACGAGAATGGATCTTGAGTCCATCGCCTTTGACCAGGCTTGGCAACATCGGCTTGTTTTACTGTGTAATGCCGAATGATAGATAAACCTTTACGGGAGGGTTATAACTTCCGTTCTTTCATTTGTGATGTAGAAGGTGTGCTCATGTTGAGAGACCATCCCTTTCTTCGCCTCTATCAGCTGAGCATAGCTGGAGAGCACCCCATGTCTTGTGAGGTCCTTCACGTACTTCTCCGCGTCTGGGAAATCGCAGCTCCTGGCACAGAAGGGGAACGTCCTGAATTCCCCCTTGATGTATTCAAAGAACTCCTGGGCTTTCGGATCCGCCAGTTTTCTTTCCCTTTGTACCCTCACTATGTTGCCCGGCGGGCCGTTCAGTACCGCTCCCTCGCCGTTGGTGGCAAACGGCTCGATCGCGATCAGCATACCCGGCGTCAGCCTGCCGGTGTCGCCGTTGTTGAAACTGGGTATCGAAAGACCAGCGTGCAGATTGTACGGTTTTATCTGATGTCCGCACAGGTTCTTGATGGGTTTGAAACCGTCCTGGTTCATGCACATCTCAACCACCCTTCCTATCTCACATATGGGCGTCCCGGCGCCGACGATCTCCGCCACGGTGTCCCTCGCGCGTTTCGACGCTTCTATCAGGCCGCGGTATCTTTTCGTGCCGACCTCCACTGTTCCGGCAGTATCCCCGACATATCCGTCCAAATGGGCGCCGCAGTCCACTTTGACCACGTCCCCGGTCTCGAACACCTTCTTGTCGTTGACGCTGGGAGTATAGTGGGCGGCGACCTCATTGATGCTTATGTTGCAGGGGAATGCTAGGCCGCACCCTTTTTTTCTGATGTAACCTTCAACCTCCTGCGCTACATCGTACAGCTTCACGCCCTCCTTTACCATGTCCATGCCTATGGACCTTGCAGCCGCGGCTGTTTCCCCCGCTTTTCTGAGCTTGGAAAGTTCTTCATCCGTCAGCATTGAAGTACGTCCTCTATGTCTTTGATCGTTATCGCGCCCTGCCTTATTATTTCCACCTCTCCGTTCATTATCCATATGATCGTGGAGGGCTTCTTCAGCTTGCTCGGCCCGGAATCCACATATATGCTTACCGACTGACCCAGGTCCCTGACGGCGGAGTCTATATCGGTGGCGTCCGGATGCGAATGCAAGTTAGCAGAGGTCGCGACTATTGGCCCGGTCCTCTTTATGATCTCCGCCGAAACGGGGTGATCGGGCATCCTTATTCCGACCTTCTTCGACATTGCCGTCACTAGGTCCGGCACGTTGGGGTTCTTTTCTATTATTATCGTGAGGGGTCCCGGAAGGAACGCTTTGACAAGCTTCTCGGCGTTGTCGTCCAGAACTGCTATTCTTTCCATCATCCTCCTGTCGCTTACGCTTACCGACAGGGCCATGTCGAACGGCCTTTTCTTTGCGAGAAAGAGATTCTTAACCGCGACCTCGTTGAATATATCTGCGCCTATCCCGTATACTGTTTCGGTGGGGTACACGATGAGATTTCCGGCGGCGACCTCTTTCGCGACCTCGTCCATCATGCTCCCGAAATTGTGATCTGACACATCCTCATGACCGCACTTCATTATTTTCAATTGAACACCCCCATCATCATAAGGCCGCTTCTTATCGCCCTGTTGCCGTCCGGCGCCGTTTCCATATGCCCGGGGTACAGCGTCCCTATGTCAATGCCGCTTAATTTCTTCAGAGAGCGTATAAGCTCCTCAGCCGAGCCTGAGGGAAAATCCGTTCTTCCCACGCCATAGCCGAACACAGTGTCCCCCGAGAACAAAGAGTGAGTGACCTCATCATACAGACATATCCCTCCGCATGTATGCCCGGGCGTGTTTATCACACGGAGCCTGTGCTCTCCCAGATCGATCATGTCTCCTTCCATGAGCTCCGTCACTTCCGCCGGCCCTATATCCCCGCCGAACAATCCCGGGAGGATGTACTCCGGATCTCCGTTTGCTATGAAGGGAGCATCACCGGCGCCCGCAAACGCCTCGGACCCGAACTCATCCAGCAGATCCGCAAGACCGCCGACATGATCAAAATGGAAGTGTGTGAGTATTATCATATCAAGCCTCCTCTCTTTCAATATGTCCTTTATCTTTGCGATGTTTCTGCGGCTTTCGATGCCCGTGCCTGCGTCGATCAATACCGTTCTGCTGCCGATTACGAGATACATGTTCGAATCTGGAGTCATGCCGGAATTGATCTGATGGACAGCCATGAAAAACGGAATTAATAAGGATATATAACATTGCGTATGGAACAGGCCGCAGGGGGACGCCCCGTTGCCGAGATGCTCCCGTTCGGCTTCATGGACCCTTTTCCATAACGGCATTCATTATGCATTGTTTAATGGATATAATTCTGGAGTTTGACACATACAGTTCTTGAGCAGACAGCGGGTGCTGTGTTCTTTCCGAAGACATGGTGGTCGCGATAGATTCCACAGGTTTCTCGCTGACCAACATATCCGGGCACATGGAGAAGCGAGTAAGGGAGTTCGGGGTCAGGCGCGAAAAGAAGGATTTCGTCAAGACGACTTTCGCAGTGGATACGGATACGAAGATGATACTGTCCTGCGATTGTACGGACAAGCACAGCCATGACATAAAGAGAATGGAATATACGGTGACCAGTCTTGTCAGGGGAGGGTTCGGCATAAGGTGTGTGGTCGCAGACAAAGGATATGATGCCGAGTATGTCCACAGGGATATCCATGAAAGGCTGGGCGCCGATGCGATGATACCGATAAGGAAGTAGGAACAGGCCAAGGTAGGAACCATCCAGAGTAAGGACGAGGGGATTCAACCGCGGAAGGATGAAGTTCTTCTTCGATCAGGATACATATAACAAAAGAGCTCTGGTAGAAACTGTTAATTCGATGGTCAAACGCAAGATGGGGGACACAGTGAACAGCCGCTGACTGTCAGAACTCAGACCGGACTCAAGGTGGTGATGATTTCCTGAAAGCCCAGATTTATCTGGAACTTCCCCTATGGCCTCTTGCATCAAGATAGAGAGATTTTATCTTTTCCTTAATTTCAGAGGAATCCCGATGTTCTTTCTGGAAGGGCTATCAAATAGAATCTATTATATACGCTCAAAAGTATTGGAATATACATCCAACAATGTAATCTAACTTTTATAAATGAGAGGATATTATGAAAAGTAAACAGATATACGCCGTAGCGGTCGTTGTCATTATTGTTGTCGCTGCGATAGGTATCTTCGTTATACTGAACAACAAAGATACGGGCTACAGATCGACAAATACAGACGGAAGACTGGCCGTTCTTGGTAATGCGAATGAGGATGATTATTTGGACGGCGAGGACGTGGCCAAACTCGAGAGCTTGATCGAGAACGGTGAATACTCACTGCTCGCAGATGCCAACAACGACGGTGTGGTCGATCAGAAGGACATCGATATGGTGAACGCCATTATCGAGCTGATAAAGTATAATGACGGGAAGTCAGACAGCCAGAAAAAATCCATGACGATAAATTACATCACCGTTGACGGCACCGTGGCTTCTGCTAAGATACCTATTTTCAAGATGATCGTTTTGAACACGCAAAGGTCCCTCAGCCTTGCGATCGCGATAGGCGCAGCGGACAGAGTTGTGGGGATCAACGACTTCATACAGCAATATTGGGACAATAATCTCTTCAAAAACTACGGAGGCCTTCCTTCGGTGGGAGACAGAAGAGAACCCAGTATTGAAGAGATCCTGAAGATAGATGCCGATACAGTTTACAGCGGTACCAAATCGACATATGGTGTGAACATAGACGGCTCGACCGTCGGCACCAAGCAAGTGGTCCGCCTGACAACATGGGAGAACGGAAGACTTGCTGAGGGGGCGCTCATGCTTGGTTTCTTCACAGGGAACAGCAAAGAAGCTCAGGAGTATGTCAAGTGGATGGACGACCTGAACAACAAGATCAACGAAAGATTGGACAAGATCTCGAACAGAAGCGCCACAAAGTTCTACATCGGGACACCGACCTACATGTATGCCCAATCGGACGGAGTGTCTACAGCACTGTCTCTTTCCGGAGCCACCAATGTCGGAAATACAATAGTAACAACACCAAGTTCAGCAGGCGGGTCTGTACCCACCTACTTGGAGAGTATTCTGGCAAGTAATCCGCAGTATATAGTCGCTGGAAGGTATATCTACACCCACCAGTCTGAGGCCGAACTTAAAGCGATATATGAAAGCACGGACTTCAGCAGTTTCGCCATTACGGACGGATATAAGAATAACGAGATTTACATGATCAACTACGATCTGCCGTTCTGTATCCATACTCTTATCGGGAGCTCGATATTCTTCCCAGGAACTTTCAGCACTGGTGAGGTGGAGGATATACTCAGGGACTACGTGAACAAGTTCTGCGAAACGAACGGATACGAGTTCCAGATGTATAACTTTGTATACTATCCGAATAAATGAAACCAGGGGCCCAGCTCCCTTCTTACAATCTATCTATCAATTCAGAAACGGGAGAGATTAATTGGATCTGCCTTGGAATAAATATCACGGTCGGGCTGATGCGAGTTCGGATGAAGAAGAAAAGCTGATGAAGGAATATGGAACCTTCATTTACAGAAAATATCTTTTCATTACCATATGCATAGTTGGGGCTGTAATTGTCGCAGGGTTCGCTACTACGATAGGGCCGTATGATATCGGCTTTTTTGAGTCGTTCCGGATAATAATCGACCACATAACCGGAAATATTCAGGACGCGAATAAAGACTACGTAATATGGAACGTGCGTCTCCCCAGGATACTTGCGGGCATCATTGCCGGTTCGGGGCTGGCTATAGCAGGAGCCACGATGCAGAGCACGATAAAGAATCCTCTTGCGGACCCCTATACGACTGGGATATCTGCGGGCGCGGCGTTCGGTGCCACCCTGTCCATTGTACTGGGGCTTTCTGTCATCGGAGGCAACTTTGCAATAGTAGTGAACGCGTTCTTTTTCTCTCTTATACCGATGGCAGTGATCTTGCTGATCTCTACTGTAAGGCGGGCATCGCCTACGACGATAATCCTTTCCGGCCTGGCGGTCATGTACCTATTCAATGCAATGACCACGGTGATGATGCTCATGGCCAATCCCAATTCGTTGGCAGAGGCCTTTACATGGCAGATTGGAACGCTGGGTCTGGCAAAATGGAACTCGATCCCGTTCATGTTCACTGTAGCCCTCATAGGGGGAATCGCGTTACAACTGCTGTCAAGCAAGATCAATGTGCTTACGTCAGGGGACGAAAGCGCCAGGTCTCTCGGGATAAATGCCGACCGATTAAGGCTGATAAGCCTGCTGATAGTATCTCTGATAGCGGCGACGATCGTCAGTTTTACAGGAATAATCGGATTTGTTGGGTTAGTATGTCCGCACATATGCAGAATGTTCGTCGGATCGGACAATAAATTCCTGCTACCGTCCTCTGCGGCGTTCGGAGCAGTGTTCCTGATCATAGCAGACCTTGTGGGGAGGACGGTCATAGCCCCTACCGTATTGCAGGTGGGAGTGATCACTGCGTTCATCGGCGGCCCCGTTCTGTTATACCTTCTCATAAGGCAAAAAAAGGAGGTCTGGTAAATGGAACTGCGTTCAGACGACATTAGTTTTGGATATAACTCTAAAGGGCCGGTGATCTTTGACATCGGCCTTACTTTCAACAAGCCCGGGCTGATATGCATCCTCGGTCCAAACGGTGTAGGCAAATCTACACTTGTCAGATGCATGAACAAACTGCTGACCCCAACAGATGGGGAGGTCTTCCTCGATGAGAGGGACATAAGCGAGTATACTCTCAAAGAACTGTCGAAGATAATGGGTTTCGTTCCTGCATCGTCATCGAATAATTTCTCGATGACGGTCATAGATACGATCCTTATGGGAAGACATCCTTTTCAAAAGATAGGTTCAGAAAAAGAAGACATGCATATTGTGTACGAGGTCATGAAACAACTGAACATAACCCAACTTGCGATGCGGAATTACAATGAGCTCAGCGCAGGCCAGCGTCAGAAGGTATCTATCGCGAGAGGATTGGCGCAGCAGCCAAGGATATTCATATTGGACGAACCGACCGCGAACCTGGACATCAGGCACCAAGTGCAAGTAATAAATCTTCTCCACGCATTAGCCCAAGAGAAAGAGATGATTGTGATAATGATCAGCCACGATCTGAACATTGCTTCAAGATATGCAGACAGAGTCATAATGATGTCTGATCCAGGCATCATATACAGCATGGGGCGGCCTGAAGATGTGATCACTGAAGATAACATAAGATGCGTTTACGGGATGAACTGCACTGTCATCAATGATAACGGGAGGCCCCATGTCATCTTAGGCGATCCTCTTTCAGATGAGGAAATAGAAACCCTCCATTTGCAGTGAAGTATGCCCATCGAGTCAGAAATAGAGATAGATACAGACAGCCTCAGAGGCAGCATAAAGGCGATCGTTAACTGACGGCCGCGCATTTCGGCATACCCTTTCACGAACACCGCATTCAGCACAGGCGCACGCATCATGGTGTTCTTAGATTAAATCTGGAGTTTGACACATACAGTTCTTGAGCAGACAGCGGGTGCTGTGTTCTTTACGAAGGCTCAGGATGTCTGGGCAAAAGAATAAGGGCGGCCTTTCGATAAGTTTTGTCGCTAAACAAAAAACAGGCCGAAAGGCCGTTTTTCACATAGGGTTCATTCCCTTAATCGAGAATATAAGAGCAAAGATACCGAAGCCGAACGACAACACCACGATGAGGATGGGCAACAAGATCCTGGTGGATTCAGTGTTCGCATCCATGGGGCTGGACGTATTCCTGGACTCCCTGAAACACGATCAGGGGGACAGCGTTTCCAAGGAGGCGGTCGCGCTGGTCGCGAACTCCATGGAGATCTGAAGAAATCAGTCAGGCGTAAGTGTCAAACTCCGGATAATTAAAAAAAATTGGGGGCGGCGCCCCCTGTTTCATCATTCGGCCATTCCTTTGGAACTGCCGCTTCCGGCATCCTCCTCTTTTGCGTAATCATATCTTAAGCTGATCAGCGCCAGCGCCGCCGTCACGAGGGTAAGTATCGCCATGACAATGGTCCACTCATCCGTCGGAACAAATGTTCCGTTGAATCCCTGGGTCAGGAAGAAGAGGGCCACCGATATCAGGGCTATAATCACGGCGCCCAGCCTGAGTCCTTTGCCAGTCCCGGTCCCTTCATAGTTCCTGTTATTCGCAACGGTAAGCGCGACAATGCCTATCGCGACTGCCAGTATCATGCATATGAGGTTGGCTATGGAAAGCCCGCCGCCGCTGTGAGTCCCGAAGAAACCCGAACCGATTCCCGACTGGTTCTCAAAGTTCGCGTTGACATACAGGTCAGACGTTCCGTCCGAGACGATCGTTATCTGCGGATCGCTTCCCGAAGCGTCCCCGCTCCAGTTAACGAACTGACTGGACTGACCCGGCACAGCCTTCAGGACATACTCCGCGCCGCTGAACAGCGGAAGAGGCGAGTCGTAGAACGCAAAATGGATCCCGCCGTCCGTGCTGTAGAGCACGTCGCCGTGGCCGTTGACGTTAACGGTAAGTAAGCCCGTAATGTCCCTCAATGTCCCGTCCGCCGAGATCTCGATACTGTGGTTGCCCCTCACATTGGCGAATGTGTAGGGCGACGTCACATTGACCTCTCTGCCGTCTATCAGCACTTTAGGATTGTTCCCTACCGAAGCATAGAAGTCGAACGTGACACTGTCTCCGGCCATTACTCTGATCATGCCCTGAGGGGATATGAAAGCATTGCTGTAAGCGGTAGCGAATATCACATACACCTCCGGCGGAGTGGACTGCCACATTGCCGTCAGCGTGGTGTCTTGGTACAGCTTATTCGTGAAGGAATATTTCGTGCTGCCGTCATACCATCCTGCAAAGAACATACCGCTGCGGGTAGGCTCCGTTGCCGGGACCGCGCCCAGCATCGTTCCCGCCGCTATGTTGGGGATCACCTGCTGCTGCGGTGTTCCGCCGTTCGCGTTGAGTGTCAGGGTTATGTACGTGATAGCAACGAAATCCGTGCTGTCGCGTATCCTGTACGTGTCGGGATTCACGGGGGACGTCGGGTTGAACATCTCCGCCCATCCGTTCGCCGTGAGTCCTGAAAGGGTCAGCGAGGACAAGAGGTATGTTCCGGTGTCAAGATATCCTGTCCATGACGAACCGTTACCGTCATCTATCCTCACTCTCTCCTGCCAGTTAGCGAACACGGCCGTCGAATCGGAGGCGCTGCTGAACAGCCCCGCCATATCCGGGCCCCATGTTGTGCCTGTGAACGGATCTATCCATCCGCTCAGTACGGAATAGTACTGCACCCAACCCAGGACTGACGGATCATATCTGTCGATGAACTTTTCTACCGTTACGTTGCCGGAAGCGGTGCTCAGTGTCAGGGAAATGACCTTGTTGTCGTAATCCGGGCTTACGGTGGGCGTCGGGCTGACCGCCGGCGGGCCGGCGTCCTCATCCCATTCCACAGTAGTGACGGGGGTCATCGAAACGCCGTCGTATATGATGACCGTTACCATCCACTTCGCGGTGTATACGGTGTTGCCGGCAGGCGTCACGGTGTCCTCTGCATTGAATAAGGCTGAACCGTCGTCCCAACCGCCGAAAGTAAGCCTGCCTTTGGCCGGCTTTTCGGGAAGGTCCACGCTCTGCCCTTCGATGACCATCATGTTAGGGATGGATGAAGGAGTGCCGCCTTTGGTATCAAAAGATAACTCAAACCCGTATCCGGCGGTCAATATTGTGTCTGTGAGTATCATGTCATTGATCCCTAACGACACATCTCCGCTCGAATAAATTCCGTCCGGCGTTCCCTGTTCGACGAACCACGAAACGAAGGTCTTTCCCGGCTGGGAAGGATCTACTGCGATGAACTCCCTGATCCTAGTGCCTGCGGGCATCTCCAGATAGTCATCCGCTGTGCCTGGTATTCCGTCCGGTCCGTCGTTCATAACTATGTTCCCGTGTAAGCTCAGCACCAGACCGTCGGCCAGGTATTGGTTCGGGTCATAGAAGCGGACCTCCACGAGCCATCCGGCGGTAAGGGTCATTGCGTGCAACACCAACTCGCTGTTGGGCTGGTCGGTCTTAAAGTCGGAATATAACTTGCCCGCTGACATGTCTATCCATCCGACGAATGTCGCGCCGGGTCTGACCGGCATAGGCGTGAATCTGTGGCCGGAGCCGGGGATGGGCATGTTGACGCGCAGCCATCTCGTATCAATGGGGGCGCTCGGATCGTATCCGGCTTCGAATTTCACCTCGACCACATGCTCGCTGTACAGTACCACATCCCCCATGATCGATGTGCTTGGTGCCGAGGGGGGATTAGAGGGCGAGCCGTAGTTGAAGCTTGTCCTGTAATACTGCTGCCCAACGTCATTATAGCCCAGCGGCACAGAGATATAAGTTCTGTGGAACCAACCTACGAACACCCAGTCTGTCCTCATAGGGTCTCCTCTGAAGGGGTCAAGGTCTTCGTTGGGATCGGATAATCTCAGCTCGTCAAGGAGGTCCGAAAGGTCCAGCCCTTCCATCATATACTTGACCGAAGAGAAGAATCCGCCGCCGATCAACGGGTCTGTGACGAACTCGACCTTAGCATACCATATGCCGTAGACCGTTTTGTTCTTGAATACCATATCAAAACGGGGGTCGAAATTCCCGATCGGGGTCGAAGGCAAGGCTCCGTCCAGATATACCGGGGCTGAGGCGGTCCATCCGCCCTCGTACCACAGGATGTTATTGGCGGTGAACCCTGTCTTGGTCAGGGTGGGGGCGGCGACGCTGCCGGTTGCTCCTACTTCGACTATGACATAGTTGCCGTCCGCATCGCTGCTTAGCGTCGCTCCTGCCGGAACCGTTGCAAGCAATCCGGTATAGTAGTATTTGACCTCAATGACCCACCTTGCGGTAAGCGTCACGCTGCCTGTTACAAGCAGTCCGGTGACAGCGTCCCCGTTCTGGTCCGCGTACATCGAGGTTCCGTTGTACCATCCTTTGAACGTTCTGTCTTTATCGGTATTGTATTGCAGCACATCGAAGGGATCTATCATTGTGTAGGGGGTGTTCTCATCAACGCCCGATATCTTAGCGGGAATTGCAGTCGTACCTGCGTCTACGTCCGCTACATCGACATTCCTGTCGAAACTCACATCCGCCAGCCATCTGATATACGCAGTATTGTTGGCCGGATTGATGCTGTCGCTCAGGTTCCATTTCACCGGAGTACCGTTGATGTAGTCAGGCGCAGAGCCGCTGTCGCCTTTGTACCATGCCGCATCCGGCATGCCCGGGCCGAGTCCGTAGCTGCCGCCGTCCGTCATGTAATACAATCCGGCCTTAGACAGGTCTACATAGCTGCTGCTTGAGTTGTCATACAGGCTGTCAATGAACCTTTGAAGCACATCGCCGAATGTATCGGACGACATATATGACACATATCCTAATGCGGGGGTGCCTCCCATCATGTTGAAAGCGAAGATGCTCCCGAAAGCTGGGATAAGCGTCACGCTGTATGTATACTCGACGCTGGAATCGAACCACGTATACGGAGTGGTGCTCGCATCGTACCAGGCGGTGGGGGAGTTCCCGCCGGAGGTTATTCCCGGCATGTCAGCCATGCTGAATGCCGTCCCCTCCAGAACATAGAACTCATCGGAGGCCGGGACCCACGGGACCGCCCCCTTCAGTATCCCTGTCTGTCCTCCGTCGTCGAAAGACACGGTCAGTCCCCATCCGGCAATCAGCTTAACATTCTTTACGACCGCTGTCGCCGATGGAGATGTTATGAACGTGGCATCTGACGCGACCGGCATTGTGCTGCCGTCGGCGGTCACGAACCAGCCTACGAATGCCATGCCGGCGCCTTTTACATCATCCTTGGTTATGTCGCCGGTCGAGCTGTTCACTGCCGGCATCTTACCATGTAACGTACTGAACAAGGCGTCGTCGAAATATGTCGGCTTGGATACGGGGACGGCGACCGTATAGGGTATTGTTGTGTCTATGACGCTTGTGCTGTCAACGCCGCCGTTGAAGTAAATTTCCACATCCGCGGAGTACAGAGCGATCAGGGATATGTTGCTTCCCACAACCGTTCCGGGTTCAAGCCTCTTAAGGGTCGGATACAGGTTCTGGTACGGTGTACCGCTGTTTCCCGATCCGTCCGCCACGATGTCGCCGAAGCCGGTGCCTGTGCTGGCCAAGACATACCATCCGTTGAAGCTTATGTCCGGTATCGCGGGCGAATAGCTTGCGCCGTAACTGAATACTCCGCTGTAGCTGCCTGAGGCGAACACACCCACATCGTGCAGATATGAGTAGACGCCGGGCGAGTTAAGGACCAGTCCGGTCCCGGTCAGTGTCGAATTGCCGTTCGTGCCGTCGTTGGTATAGAAGTCTATCGTCGCCAGCCATTTCGCCCTGATGTTCAGGGGGTTGGGGGCAGAGGGTATCTGATTATATTCCGTTGTGCCGCTGTACCATCCGCCGAATGCCAGCCCCGAGTCAATTGCATTGACGGGGACGCCCGGATAGTACGGGGTTCCGTTACCGGCCGTGTTGAGATTCGCTGTGGGGATGCCGACGAGCCAGTTGTTAAGCGAGACGCCGTAATTGTGACTGCCGTAGGCGTTATTTGTTTCGGTGAGCCTGTCGCCGACGACGAAGTTAGCGTTGGCGGTCGGCCTGCCGTCATTGAAATCGAAAACAACATTCGTGACCTTTGCGAAATATGCCACGAATTTGAATTGCGCCGAAGGTATGGTGAAGCTCCATGTGGCGGTGCCGCTCATGCTGTTGACATAGCTTCTGTCGTTCCTTGCGTCAAATACTACCTGTTCCTCCCCGATATCGATGAGTGCCCAACCTACGAAGGCATATCCCGGCTGAGGGATCGCCTGAAGGGTTATCTGGGTACCGTATGGGTAATCTCCGTAACCGCTTGCATTTGACGTGGTCGTGCCGAATCCGAAGTAGCCCATCGGCGGCGTATCCAGGACGAGATTTATCGTTCCGCCCGTACCGTCGGGGTTAGAGCCGAAACTGCCGGATGTCTGCTGGCCTCCCGTCTGTCTGACCTCCACCTCGATCCTGTATTCTTTTCCTCCGAATACCGCATAGAGGTTGAGTATGCCCTGATCTGTGACAGGGTCGCGGTAGATCCAGCTTTCCGGTATATTCTGCGGGCCGGCCACAGCGAATCCGTTGCTCGCCATGACCTTGTTGTTCGTCAGCATGGTCGCCAGAGCATGATTCGGATCGTCTGCCGTATACCATCCTTCCAAATGATATCTGACAAATGTAACATACAGCAGGGACCTCAGTTCCTGCCCTGAAAGATACATCTTTGTATCGATATAATCCCGGGCGCCTGCACTCATGTCCTCGCTGTCGATGAAGGCGTTGGTATAGTCGGGATCATCTCCGACGGGAATGCCGTTGCCGCCGATGGTGTCGGTCGGGAATGAATAGAAATTGATCAGATAATATTCGTGGATAAGCTCCCATGTCATGCCGTCTCCTGCCGCGCAGCTCTTTCCGCTGGGGGTCGTGCCGGCAAGATCAAGCATTATAGGCCCGGGACCCGGATGGGACTCCGAAGAGTATACGCCTCCTTTGGCGGACATGCGGTGATATGCGGGGTTCGCTCCGAAACTGTCTTTGAATTCTACGAACTGAAGGACCCCTAAAGAAGCGGGCGAGAAGTCGGCGAAGCTGATTATCTGCAGGTTATATGTTCCGTTCGGTTTGAGTTCGGAGATATCAACATCTCCGGTATTATCAACTATGAGCAGCCCGATGCTGTTCGATCCGCCATATGAGCATCCCGAGACGTTCCAGTTATCATATATGTTCTCTGCGCCCGTAACGGTCGCAGGGAATGCGGCGTCCGAAGATACCCTGAGAGTGGCCAGATATGTGCCGAGGAACGAACCGTTAAGACTGCCGTCCGTGATGACAGTGTCTCCCCATATGCTGAGTGTTATGTCACGCGGGACCAGCGCCGAGAATGCCTTGTTACCTATCGTGGTATCCTTCGGGAGATCTATCACCTCAAGGGATGTCCCCAGGAAAGCATTTTCTTCTATCAGCAGCGAACCCCCCGCGTCAAGGAAATCGAATGATGACAAAGAGGTACAGTATGCGAATGCGGAATGGCCCACATGATTTGCATTCCTTGCAGTTACCTGAAGGACCTCTGAATTAGAGAATGCTGACGCAGGGATATCTGTTATCCCGTTAAGGTCCACCGATATGGACGGACACCACTTGCATGCTGTGCCCAGCATTCCAGTCGCTCCGTTGGCAACCGTGAACTTATAGCCGTGATCTGACAGCAGCGGCCTTATCGCCGGCGGCAGTTTGATAAGTATTGACGGGTCGCCGGAGCCGTCCAGCTGATACAGCGCGCCCCTTTCGCCATTATTGGCGGGGTTGCTGGATATCAGTGATGCATATTTTGTGTTGGCGGGATCGACCGCGAAATACTCCAGTTCCCTTATATCGTCAAAAGCGGACAGCCCGACGCTGCTCACCATTCCGAGTTCCGCTGTCTGCAGCTGGGTGAAGGCGAACGCGTATGTGTCTATTGTATAAAGGGTACTTGACGGGAATGTCACGCCTGTTATTCCTCTTCCCATGAATGCTCCGGAGCCTATGCTTTTCACTTCGGGTATGGATATCGAATAGCTCACCGCATTTCCGGAATTATTGACGTCGGTGTATCCCTGCGGCGCCCAGTAGAATGCGCGGTAGCCTATCGTCTCGGCGCTCGCTATGTTCAGCGAATTCTCTATCTGTGCCTGAGAGAACGCATAGTCGCCTATGGATACTGCGGATGGCAGATTGACGGTGCCGAAATCTCTCGCGAGGAAGTAGAGAGAGCCGGTGTTAGCGGTTCCGAAAGCCGCTGCCCCTATGATCTCCGCTTTCGGGAGCGAAAGCGAGTTCATGTACGGAATGGAGCCCGTGTACGGCATAGTATTGATGACATTCAATATCGCAAAGGCGCCGTCCCCGATCTTTATAAGATTGTCTGCCCTCAGCTGAGTGAGGGACGTGCAGTGTACGAATGCCTGAGCTCCTACCTCCTCGACGTTTTTCAGGTCGAGGGTTGCTATCCCCGTACATTCTCTGAACGCTTTCTCTTGGATCGTTTTTACGTTTGCTCCCATTGTGAGTACAGTAATATTGACCTCTTGTTCGAAGGCGCTTGTTCCTATAACCGTTACCGGATATTGGGCCGTATTGTTATAGATAGGAGAGCCTGGATTGCTGGAGGTCGGGACAATGAAATCTGGAATGCTTACTGTATTCCCGATCCCGCTGTAGTCTGAGATCATCGCCTCCTTCGCAGTCGTATCCAGACTGTATGTGAACGTTCCGTCGACATATCCGGTCACGTCATAACTGGCGCCGGTCGACTCGTTGTCCGTTAACAAAAATGCAGATAATGTCACTACCATGAGCGACATGGCAACTATCAATGTTTTATTTCTGCTCCTAATGGTCATCCCCTCTTTTATTATCGTATGCTTTCATTCGTCTGTATTGCATATTAGCTTCATTTGACGAGCCCGAATCAAAACTCCGGGGGAGTTGCAATATTCATGCGGATCCAATCACGCCCAATGTAACGGCGGAACACATAAAATTCTCAATCACTCCAAACGGCCTCATGCTATCCCCCCCTTTTTTGCATCGACCGAACAGAATCTTATGCTGTTCAGATCTCTTATGAAGATAATGAACCCGTCTCTAAACTAACTGCAATATTGATTATAGGTCTGTGAAATAAATATTTTTCTAAGATACAACCTTTTTATATATAATGGTCGTATTTATTATATATATTCTATATTCGCCTATATTAAGTAGCCCGGATGAGAGCGGGGCCCGATTTGTTTAGATTTTCATGTGATAATTTACGAAATAGAGAAAGATCTGAGGATGAGAATTTTTCATGCGATCATTTATGAAAAAAATATCTGAGGATGAGATTTTTCATACGCAACCTGTTTAACTGCTAGACCACATCCAGCGACGTATACGGACTTTAGTGAGCCAGGACTGAACACCTCGGCGAACCTCGATGCTTACATCCGGCTTCTATCAAACTCATCATTTATGAGCGTCCAATGGTACCTCTTTTTCAAGGCGGCTTCGAGCTTAGATGCCTTCAGCTCTTATCCGCTGCCGCGTGGCTACTCAGCATGCCTTGTCAGACAACTGATAAACTAGAGGCGACGAACCCCTGTTCCTCTCGTACTAAAGGGTCCTTCTCGTCAGGTACCTACACCTCCATCAAAAAGCAACAAAACTGTCTCGCGACGTTTTAAACCCAGCTCACGATCCCTTTTAATGGGCGAACAACCCCACCCTTGGCAGCTGCTGCACCACCAGGATAGGGAGAGCCGACAGCGAAGTAGCAAGCCACGAGGTCGATATGAACTCTTGCTCGTGACAACTCAATTATCCCCAGGGTAATTTTTCTGACATCAATCACCCCCACTCAGGAGGTTGATTGGTTCGCTAGGCCATAGTTTCCTATCTCCGAACCCTATTGTCTGGTTCCGAGTCAAGCTAGCTTATACCCTTACATTCTTCGGTAGATTTCTGACCTACCTGAGCTAACCTTTGGGCGCCCTTGTTATCTTTTTGAGGGCGTGGCGCCCCACCCGAACTACCTGCCTATAGCTGTTCCTCCGAAGAGGTTAGTCGTAAAAATTAATAAGGGCGGTATTTCACCGGTGACTCGGAGAGATGCTAGCGCACCTTCCTGGGTAACGTCTCCCGCCTATGCTACACATACCAACTCTTACAACAACAACAGGTTGTAGTGAAACTCCATGGGGTCTTCGCTTTCAGATGGAGGGGTCTGGATTGTGCACCAGACTGATTGATTTCACTAGCGTCAAGGCGGGGACAGTAGAACTCTCGTTGAGCCTTCATGCAAGTCGCCAATTAAGCGACAAGGTATTACGCTACCTTAAGAGGGTCATAGTTACCCCCGCCGTTTATCGGTCCTTCGTTCCGTTGAAACAGAATTTCAGATGCCGACACTGGGCAGGCTTCGGCCTCTATACACATCCTTTCGAACTAGCAGAGACCTATGTTTTTATTAAACAGTCGGAGTTCTCTTGTCACTGCGACCAGTAGATCTCTCTACTGGCACCCCTTCTCCCGAAGTTACAGGGCTAATTTGCCGAGTTCCCTCGCCTTGATTATGCTAACACGCCTTAGGCTACTCACCTAGGGACACCTGTGTCGGTTCTTGGTACGAATAGAATAACTGTTACCACACCTTTTTCACGGAAACCGAGACTCATCATAAGCGGGATTACTCCCGCCCCATCATGCTTTCGCCTACTTCTCACCATTACGGTTCTTCATGGGCTTATACAATTAGATACACAGACAAATGTACAATGACTATCTCGATCTTACGATGTGGACAAAGGAGATTCTAGTACAGGAATATTAACCTGTTTCCCATTCGATAACTTCGATTAAGAGTTACCTTAGGATCGACTAACCCTTGGCTGACGAACATTGCCAAGGAACCCTTGCCCCTGCGGCGGCACGGATTCTCACCGTGCTTTGCTGCTACTCTCTCCAGGATCCTCGTTAGTACACGGTCCACAGGACCTCACGGCCCGGCTTCTGCCCATGCACTACGCCCCCTTACCAAATTACATTTCTGCACTCTAAAGTATCGGTGTTCGGTTTAGTCCCGTCCATTTTCTGGGCCCACAATCTCGACCGGTGAGCTGTTACGCTATCTTTAAAGGATGGCTGCTTCTAAGCCCACCTCCCGGTTGTCTTGGACTGCCGACGCCATTTCATATTACACTCGACCGAAACTTAGGGACCTTAACTTTAGTCTGGGTTGTTTCCCTTATGGCCACCAAGCTTACCCCGGGTGGCCTTGCTCCCGACTTCTACGATGAACGCAATTTCGGAGTTTGACAGGACGCCGAGGAATTTCTTCCCCTAAACGTCCAATCAGTGCTCTACCTCACATTCGACCTCCATCGAGATCTAGCTGCGACTAGTTTCAGGGGGAACCAGCTATTTCCGGCCTAGATTGGCCTTTCACCCCTATACCCAAGTCATCCAAACGATTTGCACATCAGTACTGGTTCGGACCTCCACCTCCCCTTCGAGAGGCTTCATCCTGCTCAGGCATAGATCGACCGGCTTCGGGTATCCGCACCATTGACTTCAGGCGAGCACACCTTGCCCCTCATAAAAAATTGCGGGCTTATCGGTTTCCCTTCGGCTTCCTAATTGAATAGTTAACCTCGCCAATGATCAGAACTCCCTGGATCGTTTTTCTAAACGAATAATATAACACTGGTCCACCATTAATGGTTTCTTTCCTTTGATGCTATATAAATCTTTGACCGCATGGTTTCAGGTCTTTTAACCTCCCGTTAAGGGTACTTTTCAGTTTTCGTTCACACTACTACTGCGCTATCGGACTAGAGACGTATTTAGGGTTGGAAGTGAATGTCTCCCAGATTCACGCGCGATATCCAACGCACGTTACTCAAGGACATCTAAAATTTCCATATCGACCTTCTTCTAAGGGGCTATCACCCTCTATGGCGTGACTTTCCAGTCAACTTTGAATCTTCCGACTTAGGAATAAAAGAGCCTTCAACACCACATCTCCCGTATGTTTCCATAAGGGATTCAGTTTGCCCTATACCGTGTTCGATCGCCTTTACTAACGGCATCTCGATTGATTTCTTTTCCTGCGGGTACTAAGATGCTTCAATCCCCCGCGTTCCCGATCATTACTGATCATTCCGAAGAATAGGAAGTCCCATTCGGTGATCGTCGGATCATAGGCTTCTTGCACCTACCCGACGCTTATCGCAGCTTGACACGACCTTCTTCAGCGCTCTAGCCGAACCATCCCCCATGCGGCGTAGCATCGCCGCTGGCGTATGATCTAGCACACGTCCAGGTTGCGTATGATCGGTGATCACCGGGCTTTATCCGATCTCATCCTCCATTGCGGAGCCCTTACACCTCTTCCCCGAAAGAGGACCTCTCTCCGGGTGCATGATTGTAATCGCCCAGGCGTCTAGGCCCGGCGCAGGATATTCCCGATGGAGAGGTAGTATATAATCACTACTACTGCAGCAGGAACAAGCGTCACGAACTGTTGTTCTGTGAGCGGAATATTCATGTTTTTAACACGAATCACACGATGGGTCTCATCGCGCAGACCCTTGTATTCAGGAATTGTATATAAACCTTTTCAGTATGGGCCAGCATCAGGGGATGAAGACTATGGAGATTATGCTGGGCAGCATCTTTCTGAGGTCTTTCAGGTCCGGATGGTAGAGCCTCATGTAGTCATCCCTGTATGCTCTTTTGTTCAGAAGTTTTGATACCACGGCCACTTCGGTCTTACCCTCGACCTTCCATGCTCCCCCGTCGCATGATGTATCCGTGCTTACGAAGATGGGGACCCTCAGCCTCATCTTCTCTATCTCCGTGCACTTTCCGGCAAGGAGCTCCAGATCCTTCCGGTCGAGTGAGCACTTCTGACCGTCTTTGGTCTCATAAGTGTCCTCTCCCGACTCCAGATACTCAAGGAGCGTCCTTCTTGAGACCGGGATGTGGCGGTTCATATCGCGGATGATGTTCTCTATGTCCACGTTTCGCAATCGATGCTGTCCTTATTATATTATTACATTATGATTAATAGAGAACAAGGAGGGGGCGGTGCTCTCCTCATGCGACCTTGTTCCCCTTCTCCATGGTACTCTTCATTTCTTTGCCGCCATCCGATTGCTTGCCCTTGTTCGTCTTTTCTTCGGCGCCAGGTATATCCTTTAGGGGGAAGATCCTCTTTTTTTCTTTAACGCGGGGAGGGGTGTAGTTTATCTCCACCATCTCCTTCAGATCGAAATATTTCGCCCATTCGTCGGACCCGCTCTTCACCGAATAGAAGACAAAGTACTCCTCATACTCCCACGGCATGTTGACCGCCGGATTTATCTTCGTTGGGTCCGCCCCGTCCAGACTGTACATCCACGACATTATAGCGTGAGGGACCTCGATCTCTCCGGGTTTGTCCTCTTTAACTGACGGGCTCCTCTCTATTATCACGTCAGCGTGCATCTCGCCCAGAATGACCCCGTTTTTTGAACCAAGCTGCTTTTCGGTCTCCGCATCCTCGATCACGAGAGAGTCAATCTCCCATATGTCAGCGCCTGTCTTCGATATCTCAAAGCGGATGATGTCTTCACCATTTATCGGTTTTTGAAGGGCGACCACACATCCTTTATCATCATTGAACTTGGAGCCGAAGACCACTCTCGTGACCTTGGAATCGTTCTTGACGATGTCCATGCGCAACTGCCGGTAAGTGCCCGACCCCCCTTCTCCGCTCTCTTCCGATCCTGCCTTTATCTTAACCTTTATTTTCCTGATGATCTTTTTCGGGGCGGAGCCTTTGAATTTTTTCTTTTTCAGCCCTGTGAATTGGTTCAGGTTCTCGCTGCCGATAAGGCACAGCTTAGATGCGGAGAGGCAAAGGGAGAACGCTTTGAACTCTCCCTCTTTACCGTAGGGATATTCCTTATCTTTGCCGAACTTCTTGAGGTCTGAGTCCAGACGGCCGTAGAACGTTTCTGCGTCCTTGTATCTGTCTTTAAAGAGGGCCTTTATCTTCTTATCATCGAGTTTGGAGTTCTTGGGATCGTACGTCTTTTCAAATCCTTCGTAATCTTTTGGCGAGATGGCCTTCAGAAGGTCCTTTCCGGAAGCGGGACCGGGGCTCTTGAACAGCGGCACTTCGGAGAGCCAGTTCAGATCCAGTTCCTCAGGGTACGTCGCCGCCACTTTACTGAACCAAAGAGGAATGCCGACAACTATGTCGATGCAGCTGTTCTTTATCCATCTGTCCATGCAGTCGGCGATGTGGGATTCGCTCTTTCCCTCTATGAGGCCCTGAAGGGATAACTGCCATGCGATCACCCAGTTCTTTATCACTATGTCTATGTCCTCCAGCCACTGCGAGAGTTCGCCTTTCGCCCCTGCCTCCTGAAGCGCTCTGATCGCCGGTGTTTCGCTCTTGGTGTCATACTGAACATATCCGCATACCTGTTCGCGCAGCCTTGACATCTGGTAGAGCAGCATGTATTTCTCCTGATACAAGGCCAAGCACTCTTCGGAACGCTTTTTGGCGGCGTCATCGGGAATAGGCTCGCCCTTTCTGAATCCGCCGGGCGGCGTATAGGTGCGGCTTTCGATCTTGCCAATCTTCTTTTTGATGCCTTCGGCGTCGGCGAAGCAGTAAACTAAGAAGTCCACCGGCGCTCGCAGTATGCGCTCGGACTCCGGGATTATCTTATCGGTGAGTTTGCTGTCGATGTATGATTCTATGGCAATATGGCGCTGCGCGATGTCGTTCGTGCCTGTCAGGCAGGCGGACCAGCCTCCGGCGTATTCATTTACATAAGAGTTACCGAACATGTCCGTAGCATAGTGCGTCATCGCCCCCAGCAGGAACGCATATGACTGGTCGAACTCTTTTCCCGGAGGCATAGTAAGCAGTTTCTCGTACATGTGTTCCAGCCAGATCCCTGAATCCGTTGGGTGGATGATCAGTCTGCTGAACAGCATATCGGGGAAAATATCCCACCCCGCCGCGCCCGCGCGGAAATATTCCTTGTTGTTCACAATGGCTTCCCGAACTTTCTTCGGCACTTCGAACGTACCGCCTTTGAAAGGGAATATCAGCACGGGGTTGAGATCTTCGCATTTCTTGCCGCCGCACATTTTTTTCTCATCTTCTGCGGCATCGGTCTTTTTAGCGTCTTTTTCGGGAGTGTCAGCTTCTTTAGTGTCCTTTTTGGAAGTGCTGTCGTCCTTGGTTTCTTCCTTTGGAGTGCTGTCGTCCTTGGCTTCCTTGGGGGCATCAGCTTCTTTAGTGTCCTTTTTGGAAGTGCTGTCGTCCTTGGCTTCTTCCTTTGGAGTGCTGTCCTCTGAAGTGCTGCTTTTTGAAGTGTTCTTTTCGGGAGTGCTACTTTTCAAAGTGCCCTCTTCGGAAGTACTTTTCTCGGCATTGTCTTTAGAGGTCTCTTTCTTAGTGGTGCTGTCTTCGGAAGTGCCTTTTTCCGAAGTTTCCTTTTCCTTGGTATCTTCCTTCTTGGTATCTTTTTCCGAAGTTTCCTTTTCCTTGGTATCTTCTTTCTTAGTATCTTTTTCCGAGGTGTCCTTTTTAGAGTCGTCCTTTTCTTTGTTCCCTTTGGAATCCGGCTCCTTGAGCGTTCCGATCTGATATTCGCCTTCGATGGGGGCGATCTCTAGTTTGCCCTCTTTTTCTTCTATTTCCTTTATCAGAAGGTTTGCGACATAAAGGTGGGTGAGCAGTTTCACTTCTTCACCTCATCTTTTTCTGTTTCGGACTCGGCCTTCTTCTTAGAAGTAGCTTTCTTTTCAGGCTCGGCTTCCTTTTCTGGCTCAGTCTTCTTCTCGGACTCAGCTTCCTTTTCAGGTTCTGTCTTCTTTTCTGGTTTGGTTTCCTTTTCTGGCTCAGTCTTCTTCTCGGACTCAGCTTCCTTTTCAGGTTCTGTCTTCTTTTCTGGTTTGGTTTCCTTTTCAGGCTCAGCCTTATTCTCAGACTCAGCTTCCTTTTCAGGTTCTGTCTTCTCCACAGCAAAGGCCTTCTTCTCGGTTTCAGTTTTCTTTTCCGGATCTGACTTGGGATAGAAGATATCGTAGTATATTGCATACTCTTTGTATTCCCATGGCTTAATGACGGGAGGGTCGCTCCCGGCCGGTTCTGCACCTTCCAGGCTGTACCTCCAGGACATCATCTCATGCGGTACCTCCATCTTCTCTTCCTTGAATTTCACTGCGGTCTTCTTAAAGGATAAACTGACGGCCTTCTCGTCGGGGAGGATGAAGTTCTTCTTCGACGCTATTGTCCATCCTGTGTCCGTATCGATAACTTCCAAAGATTCGATGCTCCAGTCGTCCAGGCCGAATTTGGATATCCTGAACTCTTTGATCTGGTCGTAAGGCATTGGTCTCTGCAGAACGATAACACTCTCTTCCTCTGCGGGACTCTTTTCCTGAGGGTTTGATCTGCGACGGATGAGAACCCTCAATTCGGTTTTGTCGACCGCTACTATGTCAAATTTGGCGGGGATGCATATACCGGGTTCGGGTTCCTTGATGTCATCCGATTTTACCACTATCTTCACCCTCAGCCTTCTGACGGCAGACAAAGCTTCCGGGTCTTTGACCTTGAGCTCATCCCTGTGGAGATAGTGGTACAGGTTCTTGTGGCCCATTATACCCAGCTTGGAGGCGGTAAGGCCTAGGGAGAATGCTCGGAATTCTTTTTTAGCATCCCCGTACGGATACGGATCTTTACCGAAATCCCTCATGTCATTGTCCAGTAGCTTGTAGAGGTCGGATGCCTTTTCGTATTTTTGTTTGAAGGCCGTGTTTATCTCCTTGTCTGTGTTTTTCCCCGTTTCGTATTCTTTGTATATTGAACTGTAATGTTCCGGAAACAGCCTTTCGAACGGCTCCTTCCCGCTGCCGGCATCCAACTCTTTTATCGTGGACGATTCCTGCAGTTCCCTAACAGAATGGAATATCTCTTGGATCTCCCCTTTTATTGTGGCATCAAGCTCCTGGACAGAGTCGAGCCAGTCTACCGCACCGGTGATGTTCTTCCAGTTGTCGTCGTACCATTTGCCAATGTTCTTCTTGACCGCTTCGGTGCCCTCTCCGTTCAGGGAGTCCTGCACAACGCCTTCCCACGCCGTTATCCATTCCTTTATAGCTTTGTCGATATCGTCAGCCCATCCCATGATCAGCCCGAACCTGTCTGCCGATGTATGAAGCACATTATCGATGCTCGTCTCTTTCTTTGTATCATAGCGAACGAAACCACGCACTGTGTCGCGGATCTTTGACATGTTGCGTATGAGCATATACCCAGCTCTGTATTGCGACAGATATTTCTCCGAGCGCTTTTCCCGGCCTGTGTCCGCTGTCTCTATATTGATGGATTCCGTCTTTTCGGTTTTGCTTTCCTCAGAAGGTTTCGCTGTTTTGTCATCAGCCTTTTCAGATTTGCTTTCCTCAGAAGGTTTCGCTGTTTTGTCATCAGCCTTTTCAGATTTGCTTTCCTCAGAAGGTTTCGCTGTTTTGTCATCAGCCTTTTCAGATTTGCTTTCCTCGGCGGATTTAGCTGTTTTGTCCTCGGCCTTTTCGGTTTTACTTTCCTCTGTGGACTTGGCTGTCTTGCCCACTGCCATTTCGGCCTCTTTATCCTTGGCCACACTTCCCTTGGATGTGGCTTCTTCTCCCCCTGTCACCGCTTTCTCGGTCTCATTTTCCTTCGGCTTTTCTTTCTGGGTGATCGCGGTATATTTTACCGTACTTTTCATCTTCTCCTCTATGCGATCGATGTCTGAAAAACAGGAAGTGAGGAATTCCGCCGGCACCGATATCTTCCGGTCGTCCTTCGCTACCGCGTCCGATATCTTAGTGTCTATGTACCTTTCCACTGCGATGCGCTGCTCTGCCGCCTCTCCTTTCCAACCGGGGGCATATTCGTTGACATAAGCGCTCCAGAATATCTCCGCCGCATAGTGGGCCATCGTCCCTAATATGAATGCGTACACCTGGTCGCGCATCTTCCCTGCGGCGAGCGCGAGCATCCTTCCGTACATGTACTCCAGCCATATCCCAGAGTCGGAACGGCGGATAATCGTTTTGTTGAAGACGGCATCCGGCATAGCGCCGAATCCCGCCGCACCGCCTCTGAAATACTCTTTGTTCTCCGTGATCGCCTTCATAGCTTTGGGAGGCATCTGGAAAGTGCGGCCCTTTACTGGGAACACGAGCGGTTTCGGAGCTGCCTCCGCCGCCGCTTTCTGGCTGACGGTAAGGAGCGCCTCGGCGTCTGTGTAGGGCTCTGCCAGCGGACCGTTAGTATACTTGCCGTCAATTGGAGGGATGCTCAGTTTTCCGCCTTTCGTTATCTCATCCAGTATGAGATTTGCAGCGTAAAGGTGCGTAAGCGGTCTCATTTACCCCTCCTGTTTTCAAGCACTGGCTCATTCCTCCCCGTTTCCCAGGTATTGTTTTATGTTCTTTATCTCGGCGGCGACAAGCTCCGCCCTTTTCTCGTTAAGTATATGGATTATCTTTTCGAACAGTTCCAGCGCGCCTTTCAGGTCGCCGGACCTTTCCTTCTCGATGCCGGCTTCGAGCGCTGCGATGGATATCTTCTTTTGCAGGGCGTAAGCCTCTTCTTTGCCGTCGCCGGAGGGAAAATACTCTATCGCTGTCTCGATGTGATCGACCGCCTCAGAGATATTCCCCCTTATCATCGACAGATTTGCCAAGGATACCCTCGCCATACCTACTCCCTCCTCATAGCAGAACAGCCTGGACATGTCCTCGACCGTCTTGAACGCCCTTTCGGCGTCGTCATATTCTCCCTTCAGGACAAGGTCGACAGCTGCGTTGTTCAGTGCTTTGAGTCCTTCCGCTAAAAATGTTATCTCATCCATCCCGTTCCCCCTTTATCATATACGATCCTCTTTTTTCTTGTCTTTGCTCAACCCCGACTCTTCCTTGGAGCTGTTCTTTTTGTCTTTGCTCAGGTCCATGTCGTCATCGTCATTTTCTTTGTCTTTCTTCTTGTCTTCCTTTTTGTCTTTCTTCTTGTCCTTGCTCAGATCCATGTCGTCATCATCGTCATCATCGTCTTTGTCGTCGTCATTTTCTTTGTCTTTCTTCTTGTCTTCCTTTTTGTCTTTCTTCTTGTCCTTGCTCAGACCCATGTCGTCATCATCGTCATCATCGTCTTTGTCGTCGTCTTCGTCTTTGTCTTTCTTCTTGTCTTTCTTCTTGTCCTTGCTCAGACCCATGTCGTCATCATCGTCATCATCGTCATCATCGTCTTCGTCGTCGTCATCATCTTTGTCTTTCTTCTTGTCTTTCTTCTTGTCCTTGCTCAGACCCATGTCGTCATCATCATCATCGTCTTCGTCGTCGTCATCATCTTTGTCTTTCTTCTTGTCTTTCTTCTTGTCCTTGCTCAGACCCATGTCGTCATCGTCGTCATCATCGTCTTCGTCGTCGTCTTCATCTTTGTCTTTCTTCTTGTCCTTGCTCAGATCCATGTCGTCGTCTTCATCTTCCTTGTCTTTGCTTAAGCCCGAATCTTCTTCTTCGTCTTCATCTTCCTTGTCCTTCTTTTTGTCCTTGCTTAATTCAGACCTGTCCCCCGAATCTTTTTTGTCTTCGTCCTCTTTTTCCGAGTCGTCCTTCTCCATGGTCTCGTCGTTAGGATCCTTGTCTTTGGAATCATCCATTTCATCCTTCTTGGATTTCTCCGAGTCGTCCTTCTCCATGGCCTCGTCGTTAGGATCCTTGTCTTTGGACTCGTCCATTCCGGCTTTCTTCTTCAGCTTATCAAAGAGACTCTCTTTCTTAGGCTCCTCTGAGTCGTCCTTCTCCATGGCGTCAGCGTTGGGGTCCTTGCCTTTGGACTCGTCCATTTCATCTTTCTTGGATTTCTCCGAGTCGTCCTTTTTCATGGCGTCAGCGTTGGGGTCCTTGCCTTTGGACTCGTCCATTTCATCTTTCTTGGATTTCTCCGAGTCGTCCTTTTTCATGGCGTCAGCGTTGGGGTCCTTGCCTTTGGACTCGTCCATTTCATCTTTCTTGGATTTCTCCGAGTCGTCCTTCTCCATCGTCTTGTTCATGAGGTCCTTTGCTTCGACCAGGATCTTGCTCATAATGTCGTCGACCGCACTCATTACGCGGTCCGTGCTTTCAGCGAGTTCTTTGGGGACTGCGTCTTTGATCTTCGGAAGTATCCTGTCCCTCATTCGGACGTACGCGTCCTCGAAGGTGACGTTCATCATGTTCCCTTCCGGCGTCTCTGCCACGTCGAAGATGTCGGAAAGATCGGCCTTCTTCTTTTCCTTCGGTTTTTCTTCGGAAGGTTTCACCGATGGTTTTTCCGGTTCTTTTTTTGCGTCATCGTATTTTTCTGACAATATCTCATCAAGCAGGGTCGGCCTGAACCCGGCCGTAAGAATACGGTATATGACGTACTCATCATACTCCCAGGGTTTCTTTTCCGGTATCGGTTTTTCTGTGGAGTCCTTACCATCGATGCTGTACAGCCATGACATCAGCCGGTGAGGTATTTCTATCGTCAGCGGATCTTTCGTCCCTTTGGTTATCTCCGCCACCACGGCCGCATCGATGTCCGCGCCATGGTCCGTACCGGACACGACGAGGGAACATCCCTCCAATTTTTTCGCCAGTGCTTCGCTTGCTTTTTTCTCCGCTTCGAGCTTTTCGCGGATCTGCGCCTCGATCTTCTCTTCCTCGGACAGCGTTTCGTCTTTTTTCTTCTCGGTCTTGGATGTCTGAGCAACTGATCCTAGTGCTTCGGCCTTCTTCTTTTCCTGTTCTTCAGCCTTCTTTTTTTCCTCTTCTTCTTTCTTAACCTCTTCCTCAGCCTTCTTCGCATCATATTTCCCGAGGACCTTCCCGGCCTCTTCGTCCTTTATTTCAAAGCCTGAGATCTTCCACTCGAAGGCGCTTGTGTTGAACAGCGTGAAGCGCGTGATATCCTCATAAGGTATGGGTATGGGGAGCTCGATCACCGCCTGCCCGGTCTTTGCGAAATCCCCGGACAACAATGTGGTGTACGCCGCGGTCCTGGTCTTGGTGGATATCTCAAGGCCGCACAGGGTCCTACCGTCGGGAAAAGAGTCTATGAGCTTGGCGTCCGATGTCACGGCCAGCTTCACTTTGCGGAGCACATAAGTGCATTTATCCTCGGCGAACTCCGCTCTGTTGATGTATTTGTTCAGCTCTTTGTAGCCGAACAGGCAGAATTTGGACGCGACGAGAGCGAGGGAGAACGCTTTGAATTCCTTTCCTTCTTCGCCCAGGGGATAGTCCTTCTCTTCGCCGAATCCCTTGAGGTCCGCGCTGATCCTTTCGTATATCTTGTATTCGGCGGGCTCCTCATCCTCTTCGCCTTCTTTCTTCTTGAAGGCCTCCTCGAGGTCTGACTCGATCTTGCTCTCGATCCTCCTCGGCCCGTAGACCGCCACAATCAGCTTTTTAAGGGTCTCGTCGTTAAGCCAGACGTTGTCGGCCGGTATGCATTCGGCGGCAGACTCGCCATTCAGAATATCCTGCGCCAGTTTCTCCCACGTCTTGACCCATTCTACCATCTCGGCCTGCTTTTTCGCTATGTCCTCCGGATAAGAGAGTACATTGGACGCCGCTCTGTATCCGTCGGCAACAATGACGCTCGCGCCGGAGGATTGGGCGCGCGTCTGCGCCAAAGATGCTCCGTTATAGACGGCGAGGACCTTCTCCGACCGTTTCTTATCTTTTATGTTCCTTATCTGGTCTTCGATCCCCTGGCCGTCGGCGAAGCACAATGCCACGAACTTCGACGGGACCGATATCTTCTTGTCGTCGTCTGTGAAGTATATCGATATCTTCCTCTCCACGTACTCGTCTATTAGAAGATGCTTCTTGCCTCTGTCCCCCGTGTAGGAGTCGAACCACCCCCCGGCATATTCGCTCACGTAAGCGCGGAGGAACATGTCCGCAGTAAAATTGACCATCACTCCCAGCACGAAGGCGTATGCCTCGTTCCGTTCCTCTCCTTTCGGGATGGTCTTGAGGCGCTCGAAAAGATATTCAAGCCATATGCCGGAATCCGAGGGGCGGATGACAGACATGCTGAAAGTGATGTCGGGAAGCAGCGTCCCGTATACAACGCCGCCTCTGAAGAACTCCTTTTTGTTCAGAATAAGGTTCTTTACCTCATCGGGAGGGGTATATTCGCCGCCCTTCAGGGGGAAAAAGAGCGGCGGCTCTTCTTTTTTCTGAGACTTCGGCCCGCTCTCTCTGGAAGACTTTGAGTCTTTGTCCTCGGCCTTTTCAGTCTTGCTTTCCTCAGCGGACTTAGCTGTCTTGTCCTCGGCCTTTTCGGTCTTGCTTTCCTCAGCGGACTTAGCTGTCTTGTCCTCGGCCTTTTCGGTCTTGCTTTCCTCAGCGGACTTAGCTGTCTTGTCCTCGGCCTTTTCGGTCTTGCTTTCCTCCGAGGCCTTTGATCCGCTTTCCTCCGAAGATTTTACTTTCTTGTCCTCGGTCTTTTCGGATACTCCCCCTCCGGAGGACTTCGTCTCCTCTTTCGAGGCTTTGGACTCCTCTTCCTTATCTTCCTTTGAAAGCGGCTCCCTCAGGCTGCCTGAGGAATAGCTTCCTTTCACGTCGGGTATCTTGAGCTTGCCTGTTTTCTCCAGCTCACCGATGATGATGTTGGCGAGATAGGCGTGCGTGAGCAATTTCATTATACCATCTCACACCCGCCCGAAACATGCATGCTCTCTGACCCGATGTTCACATTCGTGATCAGTAAGAAGATGATGATTGATTCTCCAGTTCCTTCTTCGCCGCTTCTTCCATGCTCTTCATTTGTACTTCGAACTTATACTGCTCCCTCTGTGCCCTGAGGTCGATGAGACGCTGTATGATCGGGTTCGGAGGCAGCGGCACCAGACGGACGCGGAGCGTGCTTGATGCTTCCTCGTTGAAGCTGTACCTGTTAGTATAGTTGGCGTTCACGGTGGTTGTCCTGACGGTCGACGAGTTGGTGCTGTTCCTGTTGTACCATGTCGCTTTCTTGTTGCTTTCGCTGGTGGATTTGGTCTCGCTCTTATAGTCGGTCGAGGCTTCGGTCTCGCGTGTCATTGAGATCGCCATTTTGACCTCTATTATCGCATCCGTGAACTGATAGAAAGCCGGCTGGAATCCCGCTCCTATCATTGAAGTCTCGATCTCGGTCTCATTGCCTGCCAGATCCAATGCCGGCAAGGACACCGGGTAATTCTTCTTGTCTCCCATCATCGACAGTATCTCGACCGACGACGAGTCTAATTCCGCTTGTGATTTAGCGATCGCTGACGCAACCTGATAAACCATCTCCCCGAAGGGTACATTCAATATCTCTTGTCCTATTCCCATTTTCATTCACCTCATTAACTCGAACTCTCTTCTGCTGCTTTCTCCGCCTCTTTGGCTATCTTATCCGTTTCGGCCTGCATCTTTATTTCGGCCTCTTTTATCTTGAGCTGGTATTCCAGCTGTATCATCTGCCCCTTTATCTCAAGCAGTTTTTGGACAAACGTGCTTGGGGGAACAGGGGTGATCCTCGTCCTGATGAGGCTCGATCCGCTGGCCTCAAAGGAGTACTTGCCCGTATACGAAGCGTTCACCGACGCGGAGAAACAACCGAATCCTCCCTTGGCGGTCGTGGATACGGACGCTTGCGTGCTGGTGGCCATCGTCATTGCCATCTTCACTTCGATGATGGTGTCCGTGAATTGGTAGAAGGTCGGCTGGAAGCCCGCCCCTATCAGCGACGTCTTGATCACGGAGTTGTCGTCTTTGGTCAGATCGGGCAGCTCGATGCTCACTTTCTTCGAGTCGCCCATCATCTTTGCTATGTCGCAGCAGACTTTGTCCATCGCCATTTGTCCTTCCGCTATCGCAGACGCCAGTTTGACCACCATCTCCGGAAAGGGCACGTTCAACAATTCTTTTCCTATATCTGTCATTTTTTATTTCTCCTTCTCTTTCTTCTTTTTTTCTCCTTTTTTTCTTTCTCTTTACTTATCTGGTGGTTGGGGTTGGTCGGGTTACGGCTGTCGCGCGGGGCACCGCCTTCACCGACAGCTTCAGCGGGGTCACTGCCTGTGCGGGTGTGTTGACGTCGGCTGGTTCGAGCGCGAGCTGCCCGTCAGCTTTAGTCACCACCACAGTCTTGAGATCCACCTCCACTTCGCTCATCATATAGCCGATGGGAGATTTGCCCGTGTCCGCCTTTGAATTGAAATTAGTGATGAACCCTCCGAGAACATCTGCGACAGAATCGCCCGTAATGGACGCTGCCGCTGCGGTGCCGTTGGGGCTGAGGCTCCTCGGCTGTGCTACTGTTTGAGCGGCGTTCTTCGACAGCGTACTTACCGCTGCTTTCAGCTCGGCATTCTCTTTTTCCAATGTGCTTACCCTTTCCTCTAGCTCGTCGAGCGTTACTGCCATATCATTTCTCTCCTTTGCCTTTGATTAGTCTCATTTATGGACTCCTGCGGCCTTCTCCGCCGCCGTTTTATCCCGGACGATCGCTGTGATCATCCTTTCGACAGTGATCAGCTCCCCTCCGGGTATTGACTGGGCGATCACCATGCCATCACCGGCTGTCCATACCTCTCCGCTCTTGTCAGTGAAAAATGCATTGACGGAGGCTTCGCCCAAAGCCGCCCTTGCGGACTCCAGATCAAGTCCGACAACATTCGGTACCTGGAGCCTTTCCGGCATAGGCACCGGGACGAATCTTACCCTCAGCGTGCTCTCCTGCACGGTGTCCGTCTTGTAAAGGCTGTTATATTTCGCATTTGACATTGCGGCCTTGATCCTGGTCCTCGGGACCCTTGTAGCTTTGCCGCTGGCGTCGAATTCGACCGTCTCCTCCGTGGACGTGCTGATCTCCATTTTTATCGTGAATTCCGCTTCAGGCATGGCGTACCAAGTGGCCGTCAGACCGTACCCTGAAAGCGTGTCGTCCTCCCAGATCTTCTTCTGTGTCTCCATCGCGCCTATGTCCAGCACCCTCTGGGCACTTGCCAGCCCTTCCCCGATGCTGGTCAGTACACTTTCAATGTCCGAGTAGAACTCTCCGATGGAATTATCCGGGGTTACCAGATTATCTGGGGTCATGTCGCTTACTTCCCTGTGCCTCCCGGCACATAGAATACAAAGAGCGCTTCAAGCTGTTCTTTGCTCAATTTGCCCTTGTTTATTTGATCGTAAATACCTTCCACCACCGCTTTGGCTTTATCCGGATCGCTTTGGCCAGCGACCTCTCTTACGTAGTCGGAGATCTCTGCTTTTATCGAATCGGCTGCGCTCACGAACTTTGCCGCCGCTGCCCCCGTCATCTGTCTGACCTTTATCAGATTCGCTTTGGACGAGTTTATCGGCGGCCACGTTTTAACCCAGCGCGTAAGCTCATCCTTGCCGGCGCTGATCAGATCCGTAAGCGGAGCCCGCAACTTCGGATCTACGTCGTCCATATTGATGGTCGACGCCGGAGGAGTGCTTGGTGTCGGTGGTGCGGGTGGGGTTGAAGGTGTGCTGGGTGCCGGCGTACTTGGTGCAGGTGACGCAGGCGGGGTTGAAGGTGTGCTGGGTGCAGGCGTACTTGGTGCAGGCGTACTTGGTGCAGGCGTACTTGGTGCAGGCGTACTTGGTGCAGGCGTACTTGGCTTTGGTGAAGCGGGCGGTACACCCGTCGTGTTCACCGTTACGACGAGTACCTTTTCGGCCAGCATCACTTCCCCTCCCGGTATGGACTGAAGCGCCACTTTGCCGCTGTCAGCAGTCCATGCCTCTCCCTTTTCGCTTATGAACATCGCGTTGACGGAGGCTCCTGCCAGAGCAGCTCTGGCGGATGCTACCGGACTTCCGACGACATTCGGTATCTTTACGACCGTGGGCATGGGGACAGGTACGAATCTTACCCTCAGCGAGCTTTCCTGTTTGCTTTCTGATTCGTATAAACTGTTGTATTTTGCATTGGAGAGTGCGGCCATCATCTTTACACCGCGCGTCTGGGCTTTCCCAGATACGGTGCCTTCGATCTTCTCTTCTTCGGACACGCCGAGTTCCATCCTCATGTTGAACTCCGCTTCGGGCATCACAAACCAGTTGGCGGAAAGCCCATAGCCTGAGAGCGTTTCATCCTCCAGGATCGCTTTCTGCATCTGTATCGCGCCTATGTCCAATTCTTTTTGGGCATTGGCCAGGCCCCGCCCGAGGCTGGTGAGTATGTCTGTTATATCTGCATAGAAGTCCCCAACGGCCGTTGAGGGAGTGTCCCATGGGCTCGCATTCCCTGAGGGAGGTTTCGGGTCATCGGGCGGTTTTAACGTTATCCCGGGGTTCGGGACCGCTGTGGCCATAGTAGCTTTTTCGGGAATGGTTGCACTTGCGCTCGCAGGGGTTGCCGAAGCGGTTGCAGCCATAGGGGTTACGGTGGCTGCATCTATTTTTTCCGTTTTTTCTGCCGTCGGTGCTGCTGCTTCTTTGGCCGGCGCAACGGTCTCAGCCGCTTTGGCTGTTGCCAAAGGTACGGTAGCTTCTTTGGCCGGCGCAACGGTCTCAGCCGCTTTGGCTGTTGCCAAAGGTACGGTAGCTTCTTTGGTAGGTGTTGTAGCGGCTTCGGCTGTTTTGGCTGCCTCCGCAGCCGTCACACGTGTGGCTGTCACCTTTTCTCTGGCCGCAGTTGCAGTTGCGGCCTTTTTAGCTTCTACCGTCGGTGCGGGTGCTGCTTCTTTGGCCGGAGTAACAGGAGTCGGTGCTGGGGTTGCCTCTTTGGCAGGTGTTGCAGCGGCTTCGACTGTTTTGGCTGCTACCGTCGGTGCGGGTGCTGCTTCTTTGGCCGGAGCAACAGGGGTTGGTGCGGGGGTTGCCTCTTTGACAGGTGTTGCAGCGGCTTCGACTGTTTTGGCCGCTACTGCCGACGCTGGGGTTGCCTCTTTGACAGGTGTTGCAGCGGCTTCGACTGTTTTGGCCGCTACTGCCGACGCTGGGGTTGCCTCTTTGACAGGTGTTGCAGGTTTTTTCGAGACGTCCTCCATGTCGAACACGAAGCGTTCCTTCAACTGATCTTGGCTCATTTTGCCTGAGCTTATCAAACTGTATATCTCTTCCACCGCTGCCGTTGCACTTTCAGCAGTGGTGTTATTGGCCAGCGCTTTCACGTTGTCGTGGACGTCGATCCCTGCCGATTTTGCGGTGTCCACAACTTTCAACGCCGCTGCCGCCACCATCTGTCTGACCTTTATCAGGTTCGCCTTGGACGAGGTTATCGGCGGCCATGTTTTCACCCAACGCGTGATTTCATCTTGGGCGAGTGTTTTCAAATCGGAAAAGTAGGCATCCAACTGCGCATTGCCTGTAGACAACTTTTTCAACCCCAATATAAGTATAAGTATTGAGTTATAAATAGAATATAGTGTCAAATTCCCTGCAGCGTTTGTACAAATAGAGAAAAACGCCTTTACTTTTGGTTTTTTGGAAAGAAAAGAGGAGGAATGTGTTCGCATGTGGATATATGGTGTGCTGTCTTCTTTTGAGCGCGAGCGCCGGCGCAAACCCCGATCTATATTCGTCAACAATAGAAGCTTGTTGTCCGAGCTTGCCGCAGCGGAAAAAAGCGCATTCTCAATCTCTTAGAAAAAACAGAGGTTTTGCCGAGGTCCGGGTCGGACGCCTGAGCGAACGGCAATACACATAGCCAGATATATAGAAATGCTATTGAGAACAGAGACTTTACCATTCGGGATGGTCCTTCTCTATATGAACTTGCGTCTGCTCAAATGGTGATGAATTCCTATATATGCGCGCTCAGCGAATGGCGCCTAAGATCCTTACCTTGCTTGCGAGTGTGCTCCCTCTAATATATTCATTAACGCTGTGGTAACTGCATGGCAAAAAAGAAGAACGGCGGGAAACCCTCCCAAAATAAGGCGGGAAAGGGCAAAGGTTCACCCGATGCATACGGTGATGATGAGGCCGCGGCGGTCAGGGATCATATCGGGAACAGGTTCGGAAAATACAGGACCGCTTTCGGCGAGACCTTCCCCAACGGCGCCCGCGTGGACATTGCGATCATCGACCCTACGCCGGAACGCAACTTCTACACTTTAATTACGATCGGGGCAGGCGCACACAGGATGGATGTTCCTCCTGAGATGGCGGATGCCGATCTCGACCGGGCGGAATTCATGATATGCCTCCCGCCCGATTGGGACGTCGACTCTGAGGAAGAGATGTGGCATTGGCCGATCCAGTGGCTGAAAATATCGGCCAGACTTTCTTTTGAACCGGAGATCTGGCTTTGGTGGGGGCAGACCATGCCCTTGTGGGGGGCCGCTCCCGACGACGTCGCTTTCAGTCACACCGTGCTCATACCTCCCGCATTGTTCGACGAAGACGCCATCTTATGCCGGCTCCCCGACGGCAAGGGGATCAACTTCCTCCAGATACTGCCGATCTATGACGATGAGATGTACTACCTGGAAGAGAACGGGTTCGAAGCCTTCCTGGAACTTTGGGAGTCCGCTGAATCCGACGAGGATCTCGGCGTGATCGATATCGGCAGAGAGAGCATCTGCGGAGGGCCCGGCTCAATAGACGATATGACGCCGTTCACGACAAGGGTCAAGATGTTCTGGGGCTGGTTCTCGGAGAACGAAGAGGCTCTCTCAAAGGTGAACGATGGCCGTTCCCTGTACGAAGCCGATGACATAACTTCTTCTCTGGCCGAGGGGGCCGGGCTGATCTCCGGGGACCTTGTCTGCGGTATCGTGGGGAAGAATGAGATGGCCTTCAAGGTCAAAGGCAACGAGTGCCTGTTCTATCTCCTTCCGTACCTGGTATCCAAAATGCCGGAAAGGTACAAAGGCAAATGGAAGGTCCACCCCTATACGCCGGGTACGGGGGGAGAACCGTACGTCCTTGAGGCGGCCGGCCGCAAGGTAAGTTCCGATGAGATCATGATCTCGCTGGAGGATGACTGCGAGGGTGAAGGTACCGCCGTATGTTTCCATGATAAGGAGTTCGCCGCGCTTGATGAGGACGTGAAATATCCGATCCTTTATTCCATTATGTGCGAAATCACAGGAGACCTGCTGCCGCACATATGCGTAACGGACATAAGATGTCCGGACGCCCCGGCGGACGATATGTTCCCCCTGACCGAACTTGAGAAAAGGTTAGAGGAGATCGCAAAGGAGAAGGGCGTGCTGGAGGAACCGTCGGAATCGTTCGTCCAGTATGAGCTCGACCCGACCGGCTTACCGGAGCTTAGGTCGGATATCTCAAAGGGCATCACCTGTTATCCGGAACTGATATATGACTACCGCAATGAGGATCATACCGCTTACTTCAACTCGGTGAAGTGCGGAGCGGTGCCTGCGTTCGTCTTCTTCATGACAAAAGAAGAGGATCGGGACATTCTGCTGGAAGAATGCGAGGCTGTAGCAAAGGCTTTGGAAGAGAACGCCCTCGGCGGAAAGGGGAGCGGGGACGAGATCGGGATCATCCTGGGATATGCCGTCGGGGATATGTGCGGCTACATAGACATGATGCTTTTCGACGAGTGGGAGTTCATAGAGGAAAGGGCAATGGACGCGCTGAAACCCTTGGGTCACGTTTTCTGCATAGGGAACTTCGAACCTGGCCGCGGAACGATCTATCTGGGCACCGGGGACGGCGCGGACCTGCGCAGTGAACTCCTCCTCCTGCAGGACTATGACGAATACGGCGTGATCATCGAAGCGATCGAAGAATCCGTACCGGCCGATGAACGGGGTCTCGAACTCACGGTCATATATGCTGCATCATTGACCAGTCTGGGCCATATAGAAGAGGCGGTCCGGCTCCTTCGGGAAACAGAGGACGAAGGAAAGGACGACATCCCCTGGAATATCACGATAGGGACCTCCCTGCTCCTCTCCGGAGCGGCTGATGAGGCGGTCGAACACTTCCAAAAATGCATAGATCTAGGTCACAACGACGAAGATATGAAAATGATGCTTGAACTGAGCCGCACGCTGAGCGAGCCTGCGGCCGGGAAGAAAGACGCGAAAAAGAAAAAATGAGGTCTGCGGGACCGCAGCGAGAAAAACAATAGATATTCGCACCCCATACCTCTCGTGTGGATCCAAGGCTCGATGAGATGATGAGGGAGCATCCCTGCTATAACAAGGAGGCTCACACAAAGTTCGCGCGGATGCATGTCCCCGTCGCGCCGAAGTGCAACATTCAATGCAATTACTGCAACAGGAAGTACGACTGCAGTAACGAGTCCAGACCGGGGGTGACCAGCGAGGTCCTTTCTCCGGAGGAGGCGGTGGGGAAGATAAGGATCGTGAAAGAGAAGATACCTTATCTGAAGGTTATAGGCATAGCCGGCCCGGGGGATCCCCTGGCGAACGAGGAGACATTCCGTACTCTGGAGCTTGTCAGAGGAGAGTTCCCCGAATTGACGTTATGCGTTTCGACGAACGGTCTGGCTCTCCCTGAGAACGCACAGCGGCTGTATGACCTGGGCGTAAGGTTCCTGACCGTCACCATGAACGCCTCCGACCCTTCGGTCGGAGAATCGGTCTACGGCAGTGTGCGTTGGAAGGGAAAAATATATACGGGGAAAGAAGGCGCGGAGATACTTCTGAAGAACCAGCTGGAAGGCGTCAGGATGTGCGTCGATCTGGGCATGATGGTGAAGATCAACATCGTCATGATACCGGGGATCAACGACGAACATATCCCGGAGCTGGTGAAGAAGGTGAAGTCCCTCGGCGTATACATCGTGAACATCCTCCCTTTGATACCGGTGGACGGTACGAAATTCAGCGGCAGGAGGGCGCCGACCCCGGAAGAGAGGAAGAAACTGATGGACCGATGCGAGCTTGACGTCAGGATGATGAGACATTGTAAACAATGCAGGGCGGACGCGGTCGGACTTCTGGGGGAAGACAGGTCACCGGAGTTCGCAAGGATGGGTTCCTGCCAGGCGGCATGCGGCCCGTCGGCGGAGAACTCGATGCCCTCCTTGATGAGGATCGAGGAGGACGGCCCGGTAAGGATGGCGGTCGCCACTTCCGACGGGGAGAACATCGACAGCGGGTTCGGGAACGCTTCGCGTTTCGATGTTTACTCCGTATCTAACGGCAAGGCGGAATTCATCAGGACGGTCGATATCGACACGTCAGGGCAGGTCTCCGGCGGCTCGCACAAAGAGCACATCGAGAACACAGCGGCCCTTCTGAACGATTGTTCGGTGATCATTGTGAAGGAGATAGGCCCTATGCCGTCCGGACTGCTGGCGGAAAGGGGCAAGACCGTGCGTATTTCCTCCGGAGAGATCGGAAAGGGAACGTTCGGAACGGATTGATGTTTTCCGCTCAAAAAATGAACGTAACGTTTTTAATCACCACCTTATTTCCTTTTTCAGAAGGCATATCATGGACGCTCAGGAACTCAGGGACGCATATGTGAATTTCTTTGTCGAAAGAGGGCACACTTACATCAGGTCAGCTTCGCTGATACCGGAGAACGATCCCACCGTGCTTTTCACAACGGCGGGCATGCATCCTCTGGTCCCGTACCTTCTGGGGGAGAAACACCCCGGAGGAAAGAGACTGGTGAACTTCCAGAAATGCATAAGGACAGGGGACATCGAGGAGGTGGGCGACGCTTCGCATCTTACGTTCTTCGAAATGCTCGGGAACTGGTCCCTGGGGGACTACTTCAAAAAAGAATCGATAGAATTCAGCTATGACCTTCTGAAGGATGTTTTGAAAATAGGAAGGGATCAGCTTGCGGTCACGGCGTTCGAAGGGGAGGAAGACATTCCCAAGGACGATGAGACCGCGGAGCAATGGAGAAGCCACGGGTTCACGGATGACCGGATATTCTTCTACGGAAGGAAGGACAACTGGTGGGGTCCCGCGGGGCAGACCGGACCCTGCGGACCGGACACGGAGATATTCTTCGACAACGGCCAAAAGAAATGCGGCCCTGACTGCGGGCCGGCGTGCAGATGCGGCAAGTACACGGAGATATGGAACAACGTCTTCATGCAGTACAATAAGGATAAGGACGGAAAGTTCACACCGCTGAAGCAGCAGAATGTGGACACCGGCATGGGGCTGGAGAGAGTGCTTTGTGTGGTGAACGGTCTGGAAACGGTGTACGACACGTCGCTGTTCACCGGAATAATAGGAAAGCTTGAGGAATTATCCGGAAAGAAGTACAAGGACGATATGCGGTCGTTCAGGATAATAGCCGACCACCTGAGGGCGTCTACGTTCCTCCTGGGGGACGGAGTGGTCCCATCGAAGATGGGACAGGGATACATCCTCAGGAGATTGATCAGAAGAGCGAGCAGATACATGTCGAACATAGGGATCGAGGGGGTGAACATGCGGAGCGTCTCCGAGGTCATCATCTCTGAATACTCGGCGGCGTATCCGGAGCTAGAGAAGAATAAGGACACTATCTGCGCTCAGATAACCGCCGAGGAGGAAAAATTCCACAAGACCCTGAGGAAGGGGCTGAGGAGGTTCGACGAGATGATCTCTGAGGGTGGGGGATCAAAAGAGCTTGAAGGCGAAGCGGTGTTCAGGCTGTACGACACGTTCGGGTTCCCAATCGAGCTTACGCAGGAGCTTGCGGCGGAGAAAGGCTACACCGTGAACGTCGATGATTTCAACAACCGTTTCAAAGAACATCAGGAAAAATCCCGCGCGGGTTCCGACCAGATATTCAAAGGCGGCTTGGCGGATGCGAGCAATCAAACCACCAGATTACACACAGCCACACATCTCCTGAACGCGGCGCTGAAGAAGTTCGTCGATCCGAACATCAAGCAGAAAGGATCGAACATCACAGCCGAGAGACTAAGGTTCGATTTCAATCTTGACAGGAAAGTTGAGCCTGACGAGCTTAAGGCTATTGAAGACTACATCAACCAGGTCATAAAAGCCGATATCCCAGTGGTATGTGAGGAGATCCCCTATGAGGAGGCCAAAGAAAGGAACGCCGAAGGCGTATTCCATGAGAAGTACGGAGAACTCGTGAAGGTATACTCAATAGGTGATGTTTCCATTGAGCTCTGCGGCGGACCCCATGTGCGCAGCACCGGGGAAATCGGCTGTTTCAAGATCACTAAGGAAGAGAGTTCTGCTGCAGGCGTGAGAAGGATTAAGGCTGTTGTTGAATAAGTGTGGCAAACACATATCAAAATAATTTGTTATCTTGCCCATATCTGCCAGAGTGAGTTTTGACGCTCGGTTATGTATCCTGCCATAAGTGACTACGTACTATAAAGAGTGGAATGGATATGATAGCTTCATTGTGAGTTTGAGAGTGTTGTATCTACAAACAGTAGAGATTCAAATGAGTTTTGACCATAACCCTGATGGTTCGTCACCCAACATCTACAAACAGTAGAGATTCAAATGAGTTTTGACCCTGGGGCAGACCTCATTACCTCATATCTACAAACAGTAGAGATTCAAATGAGTTTTGACTTTGGTCGTTGATCTGGTTGACGACAAATCTACAAACAGTAGAGATTCAAATGAGCTTTGACGGATGGTAGCACGCACAGTCGTGATTATCTACAAACAGTAGAGATTCAAATGAGTTTTGACTATGAAGCTCTGGTCGGGTCGAATGACGCATTAATCTACAAACAGTAGAGATTCAAATGAGTTTTGACTATATGGAGTGGCCGAGGCTCCTTGATCTACAAACAGTAGAGATTCAAATGAGTTTTGACGATGAAGGGACAGTGACACCACATCACAATCTACAAACAGTAGAGATTCAAATGAGTTTTGACCCTAACAGACATAGCGATCAGCCATGAAATCTACAAACAGTAGAGATTCAAATGAGTTTTGACGGACAGAGGAGTTGACGGGGAGAAAGATCTACAAACAGTAGAGATTCAAATGAGTTTTGACGATGAATGCAGCGATCAGCTTCACCCAATCTACAAACAGTAGAGATTCAAATGAGTTTTGACACTTCCAAAAAATGTACGCCGTAGCAATCTACAAACAGTAGAGATTCAAATGAGTTTTGACCAGACATAAGCGTATCATAGTCCTCCTATCTACAAACAGTAGAGATTCAAATGAGTTTTGACCATCAGGTCGCTGTCGTGGTGCCTTCATCTACAAACAGTAGAGATTCAAATGAGTTTTGACCGTGAAAGAATTGACACCTGATCATATATCTACAAACAGTAGAGATTCAAATGAGTTTTGACATAGATCCGTTGTGATCACATGATCCATCTACAAACAGTAGAGATTCAAATGAGTTTTGACTGAGGGCGCGGCTGTGGGACGGTACCATCTACAAACAGTAGAGATTCAAATGAGTTTTGACGCGAGGTCGCGGTGTGACTTCGTTCGATCTACAAACAGTAGAGATTCAAATGAGTTTTGACGATACGCTGGCTTGGGCTATCACCGGATCTACAAACAGTAGAGATTCAAATGAGTTTTGACAGGCAAAGGCTGATGGGGTTCTTTTCATCTACAAACAGTAGAGATTCAAATGAGTTTTGACGCTGCTGTCAAAATGGCGGCAACAATCATCTACAAACAGTAGAGATTCAAATGAGTTTTGACTCCCGCGCTTCTTACCTTTTCTCTTACATCTACAAACAGTAGAGATTCAAATGAGTTTTGACACGGTTTCTCCGAGGGAATAATTCAATCTACAAACAGTAGAGATTCAAATGAGTTTTGACAAAGTATATTTCGCTATGAATACGGCCATCTACAAACAGTAGAGATTCAAATGAGTTTTGACGAAAAAGGCTGTGGCAATTGCTCGAATCTACAAACAGTAGAGATTCAAATGAGTTTTGACGGCATATAATGCGGAGGGCCAGGATGTATCTACAAACAGTAGAGATTCAAATGAGTTTTGACTGTGATGGCAAAATACCCTATGAAAAATCTACAAACAGTAGAGATTCAAATGAGTTTTGACTGTCTCGCGGCAACTTGGCGACAGCTAATCTACAAACAGTAGAGATTCAAATGAGTTTTGACATACCCCTCCGCCCTCATAGTGGCCCGATCTACAAACAGTAGAGATTCAAATGAGTTTTGACGGTGCCGATATTGTGTAGATGTATCATCTACAAACAGTAGAGATTCAAATGAGTTTTGACCGCGGGATATTGATCGCGCAGTACCAATCTACAAACAGTAGAGATTCAAATGAGTTTTGACTTTCAAAACTCCAAGGGCGGAGGGAAATCTACAAACAGTAGAGATTCAAATGAGTTTTGACCCCGCCGCGATGATAGAGTTGATAATCATCTACAAACAGTAGAGATTCAAATGAGTTTTGACCCCCTGATGATCTTTTCCTGGTTCCCATCTACAAACAGTAGAGATTCAAATGAGTTTTGACATACTCTATCGCAGAGCGGAACACCAATCTACAAACAGTAGAGATTCAAATGAGTTTTGACGGTCTTTTTTCTGGGCGGTTTTTCGCAATCTACAAACAGTAGAGATTCAAATGAGTTTTGACCATTTACTAACGGCTGTATTTTCGCAATCTACAAACAGTAGAGATTCAAATGAGTTTTGACTCTTCGATTCTGCCTTCACACCCTCATCTACAAACAGTAGAGATTCAAATGAGTTTTGACGGCGGAGATGACATGCTATTGTCTTGGATCTACAAACAGTAGAGATTCAAATGAGTTTTGACGACCCTCCAAACGTTGCTGTACTGCGGATCTACAAACAGTAGAGATTCAAATGAGTTTTGACCCTGACGAGTGTCCTGAGTGTGAAGGATCTACAAACAGTAGAGATTCAAATGAGTTTTGACGACAGGTAGGAGGAGGGGGTGAAGCATCTACAAACAGTAGAGATTCAAATGAGTTTTGACCCTTGCAGGCTCGTGCACAGGCAGCGATCTACAAACAGTAGAGATTCAAATGAGTTTTGACATTGTAAGAGGGGTTTGCATTGGCTCATATCTACAAACAGTAGAGATTCAAATGAGTTTTGACGAGGGAGTAGAAGGCCGCGCCGTTGATATCTACAAACAGTAGAGATTCAAATGAGTTTTGACTTCCAATAGAGGACGTGCAGGCCATGTATCTACAAACAGTAGAGATTCAAATGAGTTTTGACACTACAGTTAGTATGTTAGGCCTTTTTATCTACAAACAGTAGAGATTCAAATGAGTTTTGACTCTGACTGGCCGCCCTGAATTTTATCCATCTACAAACAGTAGAGATTCAAATGAGTTTTGACCTTTCACGGATTGCCTATCGTGCACATCTACAAACAGTAGAGATTCAAATGAGTTTTGACTTTATGATGATGAGAGGAACGCATGACATCTACAAACAGTAGAGATTCAAATGAGTTTTGACTCTCTGCTCATACGTCCACCGCCGTGATCTACAAACAGTAGAGATTCAAATGAGTTTTGACCCATCGGCGTTTATTATGGTTGGATCATCTACAAACAGTAGAGATTCAAATGAGTTTTGACCTTAGTGAGTTATTTAGGAGATTCTATCTACAAACAGTAGAGATTCAAATGAGTTTTGACAATTCTCCATGACGAAATAGAAAGAATATCTACAAACAGTAGAGATTCAAATGAGTTTTGACCTCCACCCCGCCGCCCATCCTGCGCCGATCTACAAACAGTAGAGATTCAAATGAGTTTTGACAGAGGAGGGAAATATATAATGCCTTGGGATCTACAAACAGTAGAGATTCAAATGAGTTTTGACGCACAAAAACAGGCCGACAGCATCATATCTACAAACAGTAGAGATTCAAATGAGTTTTGACCGATCGGCGCTGCATTCACACTGATATATCTACAAACAGTAGAGATTCAAATGAGTTTTGACAGAGCAACACCGATGCGGCGGTGCAGATCTACAAACAGTAGAGATTCAAATGAGTTTTGACAGCGCCGATACCCGCAAAGAGCTCCAATCTACAAACAGTAGAGATTCAAATGAGTTTTGACCATCGTGCGGAGAGTATCAGATTGGTATCTACAAACAGTAGAGATTCAAATGAGTTTTGACAAATGGACCTGGGGAGCTCTCCATTCTCATCTACAAACAGTAGAGATTCAAATGAGTTTTGACAATGGCAGTAATGCCATCCTCAACAAATCTACAAACAGTAGAGATTCAAATGAGTTTTGACCATCAGACAGAGCTTTCAACGCTTCGCGATCTACAAACAGTAGAGATTCAAATGAGTTTTGACCCCGTTGAGTTTGTCCAGAGGAACAGATCTACAAACAGTAGAGATTCAAATGAGTTTTGACTGTGCGAAAGCCGCAGATACAGAGCTATCTACAAACAGTAGAGATTCAAATGAGTTTTGACGCTCACCGGTGACAACGGCGACATCCATCTACAAACAGTAGAGATTCAAATGAGTTTTGACAATCTTTGTTTTATCTACACAGAGTAATCTACAAACAGTAGAGATTCAAATGAGTTTTGACGGTCGCCATGCCGGCAGGAGCGATCAATCTACAAACAGTAGAGATTCAAATGAGTTTTGACTTACGCCGGCTCAAGCGGGCTTTCCACATCTACAAACAGTAGAGATTCAAATGAGTTTTGACAACCTCCAAGTTGCGGCCTGTGGGGTATCTACAAACAGTAGAGATTCAAATGAGTTTTGACTCACTAAGCTCTCTCTCTCCGATATTAATCTACAAACAGTAGAGATTCAAATGAGTTTTGACACTCATAGTGAATAATAGGGCTTATTTAGCCTATTATTTTCTATTAAACAATAACAACAACGAATAATTTAACTGTTTCGGTTACGTAAATACGCAAAAAATGATGTTCAAAAAAATTATGACAGAGGTTTGCATCAGACCATTACAATCTCAGACTCTTCATGTTTGGCATATCCAAGCCTTATGATGTCACATGTCTTTGAGAGTTTCATTATAAGTACTGAATCTGCCTCTGAGAATTCATCCATGAACCTGTTGTTTATATCTGCAATTATATTGTCAAGTATTCTCTCTGAATTATCTATCTCATAGACAGAATATTGCAGTCTGTGCCCAAACCTTTTTATGTATTTTGAGAATTTTGTGCGCAATTTGTCATCTTGGATATCATAGCTTATCAGTATCATTGGTCCTCACGTATCCTAAATACCGGAAAATCGGAAATCGACCTGTGTTTCATGATTGCCCGATAAAAGTCTCGAAAGTAGACAAATACTTCTTCTTTCGATGCCAATAAGGGTTTGGTTAGAAATTCCACATAGTCTTTGCTCTTTGATATATCCAGCAAAAATCTTCCATTAGAAACATTGAAGTCCTCAGGCTTGCACTGTCCCAGATTTACTGCCTTCCTTACTTGCCAATCTATGAGAGGGCGGAACGGTTCCACCATATCACATACCAGTGATTTCCTCATGTAGAACTCTCTGTGGTATACTCCTTTGTAAGTATCGAACCCATACAAACACAGCATTGCATCAATGAAGTTGAACAGAATAGTGTACCCTATATCCAAAGTACTGTTAATGAAATCAGGCTTTATCTTTGGTTTCCTTCCTGTCCACACATCCATATTGAAATTATTTCGGAAATAGATTCTTGAAGCGGATCCCTCAACGCCCATGATCTCTCTGAAGTCCTCATTGAGACCCCATATGGATCCCGCATAGCGTTCCAGCGAAGATATGTCTGCCCGCATCTTGTTGTCTTTCCATCTCTGCAGACTCAGCGTATCGATTTGATTGCGGATCTTGTTTTCCACAATGTGTTTTGCGATGTCTAAACTATCATAGTCGTATTGAATCTTCCTCAGGATGAAATTGCCTTCTGTCTTGTGACCAATGACATCATAAGTTCGGAGCATTGTTGTCATCAGGAAGATCGGAAAACCGAACTTCCTTGATCTCTGGATTATACCTGATGTTATTGTTACGTCCCCCACGATGAAAAGAGCAAATATCCTATAGCATGTGGATTGCAGACGCACCTCATTTCCATTCTTAACAATAAGATTATCATTACTGAAAGAGATTTTGTCCCCCTCCCTTGTGAAAACGAACACTATCTGTTTTTTCTTGAAGGCATCAACCGACATCATACTTTACTCCAGACATGAGCTCCCGCACATTGGTTCATATATACAATTAGAACATTTGCAGGGATTTGTCTGGATGTAATCACCCGGGTTGAAGGCGTGCATGTCACGAATCGTTTCCTCGAACTTGTCCACCATATCCACATCATACTCCGGGATAGATATATCATAATTCTTGTTGTCGTCCATACTATGCACTCTGATCTTATTGACCTTATATCCCATCTCTTTCAGCGCAAAATATTGGCCATATATCTGGAATACCTGCCCGTCATACAGCTGGGATATCTTTTTCTTCCTCTCGGTGAGCAATCCCTTCTTTATGTCGAACAGATCTATCTTCCCCATCAGATCATACTTTTCACAATAGACCTCAATCCCCTGCAATACATCCTTTCTTGATGTGTATCGCCCATCCTCTATTGTTTTATGCGCATGCGTTCCATTGATTTGACATGTAGACTGAGACATCATTCTGTCCGCGTCTTCCATAAGATTATGGAAATATATTGAGACGGGACAGAAAATAAAGTCATTTATGTTTGATAGCAGGATTGTGTTTTCTGTCATTGATCCCCCCTTGTCTGCATGAACTCGAACCAGTCTTTGTGTTCCAACTTCGGCATCTTGTCCGAGTTAGAATCATACGTCTTGCCAATCATGCGCATAAGTAGCTCACCTTTGAGTGCGATGTGATAAGCGCCGTTAGCATCCGCATCCACTGGAAAATCTCTGTGTTTGTAATCCGACCTGAAGAACTCTCCATTGCGGTTCTTTACTGGGGAGATTATGTAGTCTATTCTCCCATCTTTGTTTCTCATCTTTATGGTATCCATAAACGAGTGGTATACTGTGTTTATCAAATTATTATCCCCACTTTGGGTGATCTTATCGCGTATATCCGACCCATCATCATACTCGATACCCGATAGAGCTTCCTTAATCCTCTTCGTAGGGTCAGTTGTTTTGTAACATTTTTCATCTCTGACATATCTGATGCGTTCGCCATGAGTATACACTGTCCACATGTTCCTGTGATCAGTTGCTATTTTTGAGAAGTTCCGATAGTCAAATGTGAAAGCGAATATTCCTCCATCCCTGGCAGAATACACAATTGATTCGAACCGCTGTAAGAACTCTTTCTTTTTTTGAGTGCTTGTTATGCTGGATGAGTTGAACAAGTCCACAAACCCCGTTGTTGGATCAATAACCGAAGTGAACGCTGCGGGAACATAGAACAGGATTCCAGATTGCTTCCCGAGTTTACTGAAGCTTTCCAGCGGAGCGGTTAACTGATATGCATTGAGGACTCCTCCAGCGTCGCTACTGTCAGATACATCCTTGAATACAAGGTAATTCAGCTTGTTTATCAGCATTTCCTCAAACTTCTGATATATCTGCTTCTCCACTTTGAGACGTCCCTTTTTGAATCCGAAATGGAGATCTTCCAGTACAACTATGGCATTGTATTTTATTGCCATTTTAGATATTTCATGAACAGCTTTCGCGAGATATCCTTCCTTTAAATCCTTTATTTTTCCTATTGAATTCCAGCTCTGTCTCGCTACTTCCCTTTCTGTTTGTCTTTGACTCAGCTTCTCATGGTAATCGAATCCATCTATTACATTGAGACTTTTCTGATCGATGATTTTACCATTACGATCTATGATGGAATAGTATAGGAGGTTCCTTTCTCCGCGGTCTATACCTATTATGCATGCATTTTCGTCTGTGAGGAATTTTTCTATGGCCATCTTGTTTATTCTCTTCTCTCCGATAGCTTTGAAGTTCAGCGTAAGGGGAACATGGAAGTACATTTTATTTTCCAAATACCTGCGGTCTTTGACGATGCCATAATACGCTTTGAATGACCCCACTTTGTCACAATATTCTTTCTCTTCTTTGGTGAGTTCTCTGCCATGATTATAATAATCAAAGAGATTTTTGTGTATCTCATCCGGTACAGGTATCCTGCTTTCTTTCACCGTATTTTGTTCCCCCATAACGCCCGATACGTGCGTTCTGTCGATGTATGTGCGGTTAACCAATATCTCTCCCTCTCTGTGTGGGGGGTCTTTGATATCACTCTTTTTTCTATAGAAAAGTTCAGCCTCTCCGCTAAGTTTCATTACCCCCTTCTGAAGGTTTTCTTCTGAGAAAACTGCATTCCAGTATAATGTATGCATGTCCTTATTGCCTTTAGCACCCTTCGCAAAATCTTTGTTATATATCTGGAAGAGGAACATATCGCCTCCTTCCACGTATCTGTCAATCGTATCTGAGGGTATGTTCACAAAGTACATCCTGTATCCCTGCTTTTCCACCTCTTGATAGAACTCACTGATGTCGTCATATGATTCTGTAGGAGAGAATTTAAAATCGAACACTTTCCAATTCTCGTTCTTCTGTATCGATTCTTTGAAAAAATCAATCAGCTTGTGACAGAATCCTTTATCAAATTCTTTGCCCTTTTTATGCTTTCCAGCTTTGTATCCTTCCCTTATCTCTTGTGATGGGTTATAGTAGTCGATGTTCTTTTTGGCAAAGAAGACCTTCGGCAACATTCTATATGGCCCGGGGAGTAATTTGTACACCATCTTTTGATAGAATGGCCCTGCACCTGATCCTTCATCAAACTTTATTTTCCTTTTGTTCTTTGGATTCATTATGCCTAAGTAGTATTTTCCATCGCGTATGAGGATTACCGCAGTGTTTTCGTATTCTTTGTTTACGTCCCAGCCATTGGCCAGAGTCGGGTTATTGAAGTTCAGTTTTATTTTACTAGTGTCAAGATTTTTCTTTGTAAGATGATTCCTTGCTTGATTATACAATGGAGTTATTGCAGACAGTTTGTCATATATATCATTGAACTCTGCATAGAACGTCCAATCGTGTGGAGTGTTCGGATGTAGTTGAAAAGGGCTGAGCAGATGGAAAAACTCCTGTACAGAGTCTAGTAATGCTTTTATTATTTGGATTGACTCAGTATCGCCTGATATTTTCTCCACATTAATGTTCTTTTCTTTCTCTTTTTCCTTGTCAATATTCCTTCTGGCTACGCAAATCTCTGAAACATACGCCTCGAATGTCTCATTTGAACCTGCCAAAGAAATTGCCCCCAATATATCCGACAGTGTGAACTCGTCTGAGTCGAGCCATTTATCGACCTTCTTACATGTCTTCTCAAGGTTTCTGTCACCAATTGAATCTGCTTTGTAATCTCTAAGCATTTGTCCCAATTTTTCCCAGCCACCAGATTTATTCAAAGATTCATCTGCAGTCTTTGCGGGTTTAGAATCTGATTTCCCCCTGTAACCAAATATTTCCTTAGATACTTGATTCAGATATGCTTTCCTGATGTAGATTTTTGAGGTGTCATAGTTTGAAAATGATGACATAAGATTCACTGCCCTGTCAAATATGTTGCCATTTTTATCCTTTTCAACGATGTCAAAGAAGCTTCGAATCGCCGACAACAATTGGGAGTCGTCAGTGAAGGCCTCTAATCTGTAGGAGAAAGATTCTTCTTTGCTCAGTATCTGTTTGTAAAGCGGCTCCATACGAATCTTTTTCCTGCCATTCGGTTCGTTTTGATAAGCTAAATTCAAAAACTCATTCAGTCCCTTCGGCTTTTCGCCAGTACCTTGTACGATGCCGCCAATGGCCAGATTGTATCTGCTTATCCCGCTTTCCTTCCCACCCTGCATCATAACATTATTGAAATTATCAATGGAAAATATCTCATCCATCTTGATATAGCATCCTGCCTCTGCCAGCGTAGATTCCGCCTCCCGAATTTGTTCCGGATATTCTCTGCACACATACTGATATTTTTCAAAGTTGTCCAAAAGCTTTGGAAAATTCTCATTAATAATGCGGTAAGAAATCGCTGTTTCTTTGTCTTCGTCAGAATACATGTTTTTTCTGTTTTCATGGAAACTCTTGAAGTAACCTGAGAACTTGTTGAAACAATCAAATGCTTCTATTTCTTCAAGGGTGCCTTTCTCGTAGATCTGATTTTTGAGTAGTATGGAGAACAGTTTTTCGCTAAAAAGATGTTTGAACCGGTCATCTTTCTTAAACGCCGATACTATCTCTCCTCTCATACGTTTTTGTTCAGCCTCTAGGTTTTTCTTATTTATGGCCCGGGTTTCTGATGTTGTACTCATACGTTTCTGTTCTGACTCCGAATCTCTATTGTTCTTTTTCTCTTTACTTCTACGATACTCCTCCGAAAATTTTTTGAGATCGTCCCAATTCAGTTGGATGTTGGAGAGACATTCATCGATGAACTCTCTATGATAGTCATCAATTACTTCCTTAAGAATCTTATAATTATCATCTCTTTCCCTGTCCTTTTCGAGGAAATTGGAGTTGTCAAAGTGTTCCTTCGTTCTTCCCTGCGGCTTCAGCTCGAACCTGATCGTTTTCTGTATGGGGTACAGCTTGGTAAACTGCTCATAGCTATCCATGAATGTAGAAACTCTGTTTGAGTTTATATATTTTTTTATAGAGAAAAAATTTCATCATATATTTCAACATTTGTTTGTAGTAAAAGAACCTTTGTATAATTTGTATGCCATTTCCATAATATGAATTCGGGACGGAGAGAAAGAATAGTGGTCTCATGTGTGACTTTCGAGACTGTGAAGATTACGGATCCTATAAAGTTCTACGATGCCACGAAAGTCCACCTCATACATTATGTAAGAGACCCATCGAGCGATAACGGCAAGGTATACATCGACTTCTGTGAACGCGTCTGTGAGCTGATGTGTGAAAATGCGACCGCTCCAATAGAGATAATCAGACACATGGAAAATGTGAACGATTTCACAACCATGCTGAGAACGATTCTATGTATCATCGAAGAAGAAAATCGGAAGAATGAACCTTCTGATATATTCGTCAACATATCTGCCGGCACATCGGAATATGCTGCAGCGGCGGCCATCGCATCTATGATGATGCCTGGGGCGATACCTTTCTCCGTCAGCACCATTGACTATTGGGTAAAGGACATCAAAGGAACATTCTACGATGAAAATGATAAGCCAGTCGGCCTCACAGAATCTGTTCGGAATCCAAAATGCCTCCCTAAATACTCAATGCCCATCCCAGACAGGAATGTTGTTCTAGGACTCAGGATATTGAACGAAATGAATAAAAAGAAACTCTCGACAAAGGGCCCCGATGTCATAAGGGCTCTTAAAGAATCCAACCTTTGGCGCAGAGGGGAGGGAGAGATCATCTTCGACCACCACGGTAAGATCAAAACCACCAGATCAGACTCTGTGTATTACTACAGAGATTTCATTGACAAATGGGTCTCCAGCGGATGGGTATATCGAGATGAATTCAGGAAAAGATATTTCTTAACCGATGAAGGGAGGATCGTGCTGGATACATTCTATTGTGAACTGGAATGAACCAAATCGGGAATAAGAATGCTATGTGCGCAATCGTGGGCAAGAACAGAACTTATCAAATCTCTACTCCTAGTAGATCAAGCAGGAAGTCGCGCGTGTTCAAGCTTCAGACTCTTATAAACCTCTATTTTTTTATAGAGCGGTGGTGGACTGGGGGGGATTTGAACCCCCGGCTTCCTGCTTGCAAAGCAGGCGATCTGCCGAGCTGATCTACCAGCCCACACGCACTTGAATGAAGACCCATTATTAAAGGCTTATCGCACTTCGATGACATTGTTTTGATGACGTCTGTTCGAATCTGTTATATCCTCCCATTCTCATTGAATGTCGAATCAGATGAGCTTAATCACGTGTCCCGAGTGTTCAAAGAAGATATCGGATCGGGCCGATTGCTGTCCTCACTGCGGTCTCCCTTCGCGGCAGTTCCTTTCTAACCGGGGTAATCAAGGTGAAACTTTGTTGACAAGCACAGATAACGGATACGCCGAAGAAATGAGGAAACCCCTGAAAGAATTCTTCGAACGGAGAGGCCGCCTTTTGGAAACCGACGACTACATCACGTCGAAACAGAAGCGCGAGATGAAAACGGACTACGCCCGACTTTTCCTATATCTCAGCGATATACTCAACTCAAAGGGCAGGAAAGCCGTACCGGACCTGCTGAAGGATGAGAACACAGGGGGCTTCCTGAGGGCCTACGACTCCTTGGACAAAGATGTGGACGAACACAACGAGAGGTATGTGGAGAAAGAACTGCAGAACAATTCGGAATACTTTGACACGATGCTAAGCGAGCTCGATCCTGGCATCCGTCTGGATGAAGAGCAGAGGACTGCCATCGTGACCGATGACAGTTGTTGCCTGCTTGTCGCTGGCGCTGGCTCCGGCAAGACCACTACTATGGCCGCTAAGATCAAGTACCTGGTGGACAAGAAGAGCGTCGACCCACAGGACATCGTGGTCTTCTCGTTCACAAACAAAGCCACCAATGAGCTCCGTGAAAGAGTCAACAACAGGCTGGGGATACCTGCGGACATCAGCACGTTCCACTCGTTCGGGTTAGAAGTCGTAGGAATGGCCGCCGAAAGCCGACCGAACCTACTGTACAACCCTTACCAGGTCATATCCCGAATACTCGGAGAGTTGATCTACTATGACAACGAGCTCCTGAAAAAGGTGGTCCTTTTCCTGGGGTATTACTTCGACCTGCCCGACGGCGTCTTTGAGTTTGGGTCGCTGGAACAGTACCATGCCGCCCGCCGCCGGAACGACTATGAGTCGCTGAAGAGCGAGCTCGGGGAATACATATCGAACATCCAGGAAAGCCTGTCAAAGAAGAAGAAATCGCTCAACGGGGAGTTCCTGAGGTCAGCGGAGGAAGTACAGATTGCGAACTTCCTTTTCCTGAACGGCATTGACTACGAATACGAAAAGCCTTATCCTTACCCCTTGCCTGGCTCGTTCAAGAGATATACCCCTGACTTCATCATAAGACAGGGTGGGAAAGAGACATACCTGGAACATTTCGGAATCAATGAAGAAGGGCAGAACATAAGGTTCACCGAAGGCGACCTTAAGAAGTACCGGAAAAGCATCAAAGACAAAAGGACGCACCACAGGAGACACGGCACAAGGCTTATAGAGACATATTCCGCATGCGGCGGGGGCAGATCCGTGATCATTCAGCTCGAAGAACTGCTCGTGGCTAATGATTTCGTGCTGAAGCCAAAGAGCCCTGAAGAGATATATGAGAAAATCGCCAAGCTTGAAAAAGAGAAGTACATCCAAAACTTCACCGAGTTCACAGCGAAGTTCATAGAACTGTACAAGGTCTCCGGGTACGGCCCGGAACAATTCGCCGCTTTCAATGAGAAGGCCCCCAACCCCCGGATCGAGATCTTCCTGGATATAGCCGAGAAGGTCTATGGTAAATACCAGGATATCCTGTATGCAAAAAATGAAATCGACTTTGCAGACATGATCAACGGTGCGAAGAGACGCTTGGAGGATTTGAGGTCCGCTGGTATGACGCTTCCCTATAAGTACATAATAATAGATGAGTTCCAGGATATAGCAAGACAGAGGTTCGATCTTCTGAGGAGTCTCCTTAACGTCACTGATGCCAAAATCATCGCCGTTGGTGACGATTGGCAGTCCGTGTACTCGTTCGCGGGTTCTGACGTAACACTATTCACCAAGTTCGTGGAGCTGATTGGCGGGGGTACAGAGATGCAGATCACCAGGACCTACCGCAACTCGCAGGAGTTAATCGACATGGCAGGGAGGTTCGTCCAGCTCAACCCAGCTCAGATAAGGAAGCGGCTGATCTCAAACAAGTCCCTCCCAGACCCATTGCAAATCCGCATGTTCGACGACAGCTCCTGGGTGATGACACCGCTGGCGCAGGAGATTACAAAGATCATCGGAGAAATCATAGAAGAATACGGGGAGGACTCCTCCATCCTGGTACTCGGCCGTTACAACTTTGACAAATACAAGCTTACAAGGACTGGCCTTTTCAGCGATGATTCAGGGAATCTTCTCTGCAAAGAGCACCCAAGCGCCAAAGTAGAATACCTAACTGTACACCGTTCGAAAGGACTCGGTTACGACAACGTAATCATAATGAACATGTACGAAGGAAAGTACGGGTTCCCCTGCCAGGTTGAGAAAGACCCAATAATGCGGCTTGTCACGAGAGAGGACGACAGTGTGGAGTTCGCCGAGGAGAGACGGCTGATGTACGTAGCGATGACTAGGACAAAGAACAAAGTGTTCATCCTGGCTCCCGCCAACAATCCTTCCAGATTCCTCATAGAACTGGCTAAACAGCATGACCTTCCAAACGGAGACAAGCTACCCAAGGAGATGGCTTCGGGAAAGAGGAAGAAATGCCCCAGGTGCGGCTACCCTCTCAAGTACGAGGACAATAAGACGTACGGACTCGGCCTGTATATGTGCACGAACGAGCCAGAGGTATGCGGTTTCATGACGAACAGCCGAAGATATCATTTCGACCTGAAGAAGTGCCCCAGGTGCAACGATGGGTACCTTATCGTCATAACTAAGGACAACAACGCGTTTTACGGTTGCACCACGTACGGCACCGAGAAGAGCTGTACCTTCACGCTACCTATTTTAGAAGGAGGGCGGTGCGTTCTTGATGAAAGCAGAATAAAGCCTTTTTGACGCTGTTATCTTGGGCAGTTTCATTGTTTTTATGTTCGCCACGGGATATTTAAGGACTACGAATCGACCTTCCATCTTCCATTGTAGAGTGTGAATGAGTATGCATCGGTCATCTCACCTGAAACAATAGTTGAGTCATATATTCGGATTATGGTTTGTGCTTTAGGCATGATTGCTCTTCCAAATGCTATTGCAAGGGAGTTACACACTACAGGTAGCAGGTTGATCTCTTTGTCGCGCCCATATGCATTACCTATCATGTCGATGACTTCGGCGCACAATGACTCAAATTTTGAGATTTCGTTCTGATTCCCAATCCTGTCAATGCCTTTACATTCTGAAGATATCCTCCATATATCCACATTTTTTCCAAATGTGTTTTCCACTCTTTCTTTTGTCACTACATTGGTACACTCTAAAATCAATAGGACTTCGTTATCGCGATTTATTTGTTCAGGAAAGTCAACTGAAAATGAGATTGGTTCCTTTTCTTTATCATCGAGAACCCATTGGGCGTTGTGTAACCGAGTAAATATCTTTACTTCCATAAGGTCATGGAATTTACTGCCCAGATAAATCAATAAAGGCTGAGGGGCGACTGCAAACAAACAAATGGGCTCTGAATCATTATTATCAATAAGTGTCTGAACGCGATTTTTGAAATCGCGATCAATCTTTTTCAGAGACTCTTCGATGCTTTCTTCATTACCATTTTCGCACAGATTTATTATATTATGTCTTGAATACAGCTGGTTTTCGTACGCAACGCGCATTATTACACTGTCCGATAAAGTGAAGCCTCTTTCTCCAATAGGGCTTAAATATTTAATAAAACGACAATATGCTGTATCTAAAGAATCAAGCATTTTTTCAACTTTTTCTTCATGCATTCTTTTTTTCCTTTTCAACCAGTCGACACTGTACTCTTCTTCTTCTATTTTTTTATCGATCGTACTATGGCAGTTTGGACAAAGGAGCATCAGATTATCGGTTGAATTTCTCTCCTCCTCGGTTAAAAGAGGATTTGCACGTTCACCTAAATCACTAAATGCTACCATATGTGCAAACTCTCCGATTTTCTTTGTTTTTCCTGTTCGGAAATCTTTTAAAGTGTCGATATTGCAAATTGTACATCTTCCGCCAGAACATACAAAGATGTGTATTTTTACTGCGTCCGGAATAGTCTTACGTTCTTGCACCACGATTTTCACGCTTCCTTCCACTCTTTGCTCCCTTTAACGCTTCGATATCCGATTTGAATGCCCCGCACCTGTCTGAATCAGAACTTAGAACTTTCACGACTTCATTGATTCCATCTTTGCAACAATCTTTGATTTCTTTTTTGCTACCGCATGGGCAGATTCTATGTTTCTTTACATTAACGATCTTATCTTTTTTTGCTATTTTGTTTATATATAAAAGAACTTTCTTGAGATTTTGGTCATTACTTATGTTAGGAAAATATCTCCGATAGTAATCGAATATGCCCTCTTCTCCATGCGACCTCTCCCCTGTGATTGTAACTCCTGTATCTCTAAATGAAATCAAATTGATAAGATACACATCAACAACATTTTCGAAAAAAGATTCTGCGCTTCGTTCATCTCCCCATGCATCCATTATCTCAAGTTTTGTACCCATACATATGTACCCTTTGGCATACACATGACAAAACCCATCTGACATTGATTCCTCTGAAATCCAAACCCTTGGAACAGGATTCTTTTTATTATTACTAACTCTTACTTCTAGCCTGAAGTCTTCTTGATATTTTTTTTCACAATCGCGGTTGAGATGGTATGTGCCTACTATACCATACTCATCTCTTTCATATCTGTTGGTAGATATCTTTTTCGTGCTCTCGGTGATTGTCTCAAAATCCCTGAAAAGCATCTTTGCCTCATCAATGAATTCTTTTGAGTTCATTCTCACTCCAAATATGGTTTCGGGGTCTTGTCATTGACGGTAAGTGGTTTTGGAGTCGGAGATTTACCTGAATTCATCTTGTTAAAGAGTTCGTCTGCAACATCCTTTCCCATTGATTTTTCGATTTCCTTATTGATTTCTTCGGGTGTGCCGTCTAGTATATCGATAAGATCACTTCTTGCCTTTTTGACCCATCTGAAGAATTCGGTTGCCATTTGAGGATGTTCGTTCCACTTTTCTGCCAGATTCTCAAGGGGATCGGCGGGATTTTTTATACACCATTTCCCATTTTTCTTCTGAATCAATTTTTTTCCCCTGTACTCTGCTGAATCCTGATCATAGTTTTTGGAATCAAGACCCGAATAGAAGACCAAACCATCAAGTATGAAATTTAGCAAGTCATACGTGCTGTTGACAACTTTGTTGTTTTCTTCGATAATCTTTGCAACAAGCGTTGTGATCAATATCGACCTCGGCTTATTATCTTCGCCTTCTGTGCCGATAAACATCATATCTCTATGGCGCTTCAGTATCTGTATTACCATTTGCATCGGTGTTCTCGTATAAGCGTCGCTGACATCCGAATGAGATTTGAACAAATCAGGGTTTTCTTTTTGAATTCTTACTCTGTCTTTTTCGCGATATTCTTTGTATTTCGAGTTGATGCCCGTAAACCATTTTGCATATCCCCTTGGATTGCTGGACCTCCAAGAATAACTATTATTCCCCTCTTTGTTTGTTATTGCGACGGCGGTTTCACCCAATTCAAAGTGCGGCGATGGATCATTGACACAGGGTAACACATCAATGTGGAAAACTGCCCTTTCTATATTGTTGATTGGTAACTCAAAGTGCAAGGTCCAACATCTTTTTCCCTCTTTGCCAAGGTTATTTGCGTAGTTTTGATTTTTTAGATGTTTTCCTAATTTTTCTTTTATATCCTTGGCAGAAACAGCTGACTTTTTATCCGGGAATAGTGCGACCAAATCGATATCAAAATCTCCGTCTTTATCTTTGATGCATGGTTTTACCATCGTACCGATTTCATAAGACCCCTGTGCGTACACCTCTATATTATGATTTTTTAGGAAGTTAGTGAGACCACTTTTTACGCTTTCTGCTTTTTTATATATTTGTGGTTTAACATCCAATAATCTAGCCATAGTTTCGATAATCCAGTCTTTCTCAGTAAAATCTCTTGCCATAAGTATGTATATTTGTCCTTCTATATAAAATAAATAGAGGTTATATAAACCACACAGATCGCAAGTATTTCTTTTCGTTTGATAAGTTTACAAAGAAAAACGAAAGAATAGCTAGATATTTTGTTTTTAATTGTGTGCTGTATTTATTTTCTAGCGGGGGGGGGGGGCATTTGACAATGTCACGAGCTCAGATGGCCTATGTCTTTGCTTTTCTTGTACTGTTACGGCCCCCTCAAACTCAATAACCTCTTTGCATAACTACACGTCGGCATCATTCTGAATCCTTTACTCTCCGCGTATTCCGTCGCTGCAGCAACCAGGACCTCCCCTAGCCCATTCCCCCTCAGCTCGGGATAGACCACCGTGTGCTGAATATCAAAGCACCCGTCGCATACCTCATATATGATGTATCCTCCTGCCTGTCCGTCCGCCATAAGATTGAATCTGCAGCCTTTCTCATCATGCTCCACTGAACATTCCATAGTATAGAATCGCATTGAAAATATAATTCTCTCCCTGGGATGCTAAACTCCTTCTTCCCACATTGCACCCAAAATAGCTTTTATTAAGTTTGGGTTTGTATTACGCAAGAAACATGCACATTAACTGCGATAGGGCTCATTCTGCTTTTCTAAGTTTTACTTTTTGCCCTGAATATTTTTTACTGCAATCATTGCACACGTCATTCCACCTTGAAAAAAGACCTTTTTTGTATTGAAGAGTGCATTTCTTACAGGTAAACCTGCCGCAGCTGGAGCACGTATGTATTTGTTTGACTAAGGTCCTGCAATCATCGCAAAGGCACAGTCCATCTGTTCGAATATTCTTTGATAATATTATGGGAGCATCGTTCTTATTCTCTATGAACGATATTTCGGATTTCAGCCCAAAGGCTCCGAAAGCAATATGCGCTACTGAATACTTAAGAAGATATTCGAAAGACACTATCACGCTCTTTGGTTTGGGACTACATGTTTTGTTATAACAGCTACCATTGTTCCCCACATAGGATATGTCTTCTGTGAACTGCCGAATCATGATCTCTTTGACATCGGACTCAATTTGCTTTATGTTCATATCGATAGGCATTGGCCCCTCAACCTTGTCTCTGTCTGACAGTTTTTTAATGATGCGCGATATCTCCGGCATGGTTTTTAGACCATTCTGGTCCAACAAGATGTCCATTTCTTTGTCCAGTTTTTTTAACAACCTGCCATTCGTCATTTTAAAATCTTCGTGTGCTGAGACATGTAAGCGATATGCATATCTATCTTCCCTCTCATTTTTTAGCATCTCAAAATCAAGATCGACTTTTGTTTTTCCAGATTGTCGTATACCCATGTTGCTTTTAATGATGTTTTCGATGTCTATCACATCGTACGGTGCCAGAGTGCATATCGTTATGTAATCTGAGGTGGGATTTAACAGAATTCTATAGCCATGTTCGGAACCGATGGACTTCAAATCGAAGAAATCCATGGTCTCTATGTTAAGTCTGTTCTCCCGAATGTGTTTTTTCGCATCGTCGGTGAATCCGCCTGTGGCTATTATCATCCCTTTTTTTACTCCGTCTGTCATCATGGCCGAGTGTAATTTCTGAACTGCTGGCCTTCCGATGGGTTTGTGGTGATGCTTGCATTCTATATACATTACATCCGTTTGAGTAAAACGAACAATCAAGTCCTTTCCCCCGTCACCCACCAGCGGTACATGTTCTACATCGGCCCGATAGTGCTTTTGCAATAATTTTTGACAAAGCACCTCGAATGCTTCCCCATCAAAATCACACAGGTATATATCCTTGACATCGTTCATTTGGTACTCACCACACTTCATTGATAATATGCGCATTGCGAATGATGTTGTTTCTATGTGCAATCATCTATATTGAATAAAGAGAAAAGTTTATTTAAAAACTGTGGGTAAGTGGAAATGTACCTTGCTTCGGTCCTCATGTTCTTTGCGGATGTTTTCAACGGAGCTGTCATGATCGGCTTATATTGTTTCTAAAAGTCTAAAAGTTCCCTAGAACAATGTTGCCTTTCGGGAAACAGATTGTCCATTCTGGTAAAACTCCTACTTCCTGCAACAGATTTATATTTTTCACCTAACTAACCATCCTCAGCCACAACGCTGAAAGCTGTGGCCGGTGAAAGCTATGTACGGAAAAAGCATAAGAATGGAGAGGATCGTAGACAGGAAGACAGGCAACAGCGTCATCGTTCCCATGGACCATGGTGTTTCCATCGGTCCGGTGGAAGGTCTCATAGATATGAAGAAGACCGTCGATGACGTCGCGAACGGCGGTGCGACCGCGGTTCTGATGCACAAAGGTCTGATCCGTTTTAGCCACCGTACCTCTGGCAAAGACGTCGGGCTGATACTGCATCTGTCCGCTTCCACGGATATCGGAGTTACCTCCAGAGAAAAAACGCTCGTCGCCAGCGTCGCAGAAGCACTGAAGATCGGCGCCGATGCCGTCTCCGTTCACATCAACGTCGGCGCCGAAACGGAGTCCGACATGTTATACGACATGGGGATAATCGCCGAGGAATGCGCCGAGTGGGGGATGCCCCTTATCGCAATGGCGTACCCCCGTGGCCCCTCGATCAAGAACTCATACGACCCGGATGCCGTCGCGCACGCCGCGAGGGTCGCCACCGAACTCGGCGCCGATATAGTAAAATGCAGCTACACAGGGGACGTGGATTCTTTCAGAAAAGTGGTGAAGGGGGCCTTGGCGCCGGTGGTCATCGCCGGCGGGCCGAAGATGAAGTCCGACCTCGATATATTGAATATGGTGTACGATTCCCTTCAAGCCGGAGGAAAAGGAGTGTCCATAGGAAGGAACGTGTTCCAGCACAGGAACGCCGAGATGATGATGCGCGCGATATCCGGCATCGTTCTCCGCGGATCGAGCGTTGAAGACGCGTACAATCTGATAAAGGAATGACAATGCCCAAAGAAATGATAATAATGGCCGACGGCCCCGATGACAAAGGCCTCAGGAAAGAACTCGTCACGAGCGCGCTGGAGTCCGGGATCACTACCGCCATCGTCAGGCCGGAAGATGCGGACCTCGGATCCCTCGGGAATGTGAGATTGCTGTTCAACAGCGGCGGGATCATCTCCGATAATATCATGTTCATAAAGCTGAACACGCCGGAGGATCAGGACCGCGCCATGTCCCTGGGGGGGAAATGCGAAGCCGTAATCCTCGGGAATTCAGACTGGACCATCATACCGCTGGAGAACATGATAGCTAGGTTCAGAGGCACCGGCACGAAGATCTACGCCTGTGCGTCCGACCCTGAGGACGCCAGGGTCTATCTCCAAACGCTTGAGAAAGGAGTGGACGGGATCGTCATTATCGCAGAAACAGGAAATGATGTCAGAAGGTTCTCCGATTTGATATCTTCATCTAAAAAGATAGAACTCACCCCGCTGGAGGTCGTTTCTGTGAGGAACATTGAGATGGGCGACAGGGTGTGCGTCGACACGGTGAGCATGATGAACCCCGGAGAAGGCATGCTCATCGGCTCGCAGGCGTCCTGTTTATTCCTTATCCAGTCGGAGAGTGAAGAGAACGGGTACGTCGCGGCTAGGCCTTTCAGAGTTAACGCCGGTGCGGTCCACTCTTACGCCCTTGATCGTGAAGGGAAAACAAGATACCTCTCCGAATACCGTTCCGGAGATCCCATCCTTATCGTCGACTCGGAGGGGAACACAAGGATATCTTCCGTGGGAAGATGCAAGATCGAGAAAAGACCGATGGTGCTTCTCGAAGCCTCCGACGGAAAGAGCGTTTATTCCACGATCCTGCAGAATGCGGAGACCGTCAAACTCAGCGGCCCGGACGGTTCCGTATCCGTCTCAAGAATAAAGAAAGGGGACAAAGTTTTCGCCAGATTGGAATCCGGCGGAAGACACTTCGGAATGAAGATCGATGAGACCGTCAGGGAGGTATGATGAGACTCTGCGCATCCCTGAGCTCCGTCTCCGACATCGAAGGGATAAAAAAAGCAGATATGGCGGAGATAAGGCTGGATATCCTCGGCCGCGTTCCCGATATCCCCGGAAAGGACCTGATAGTTACGTTCAGGGACCTTCCCGATCTGTCCCTCCTGCCCGAAGGATTCGGAGGGATGATCGACGTAGGGGAACACGAAGTTCCCGCCGTCGATCTTGATATCATATCTTCACACCACAACTTCAATTCAACTCCGTCCGGGGAAGACATCGCGGGTCTGCTGAACAGCATGCCCGGCGACGTCTCGAAGGGCGCGTTCAGTATAAACTCCCTTTCCGACCTGAAGAGTCTGTACGACTCGTCCCGCCTGGTGAAAAAAAGGCATGTCCTGCTGGGCATGGGCGAGCTCGGCGCGGTCACCAGGATCAGAGGAGACATCCTGGGAAATGAATTCACTTTCGCGTACGTGGGCAAGCCAACTGCGCCGGGGCAGCTGAGTCTGGAGGAGATGTCATACCTTGGCGATGACCCAATGGTGGTCGGCATCCTCGGACATCCTTTGGAAAAGACCCTCTCTCCAAAGATGCACAACACGGTGATGAAAAAGATGAGGATCAGAGGTATCTATCTCAAATTCGACGTAGAGACCCTTGAACATATCAAGGATGTCATTATTGATTACAACATAAAGGGAATGAATGTCACGATCCCCCACAAATCATCGGTGCTCGGGCATCTCGACGCCGTTGACAAGAATGCCGAGACGGTCGGCGCGGTCAACACCATAGTCAACGAGAACGGGGTCCTGAAAGGATACAACACCGATATCCTGGGAATAGAGCATGCCCTGAAACTTGCGGGATTCGACCCTCGCGGCAAGAGAGCCCTTATCATGGGGTCCGGCGGCGCGGCTCGTGCCTGCGCGTTCGCTCTTACCAACAACGGATGCCGCGTCACCGTCACCGGAAGGAACGAAGTAACATCCCGTTCGCTCTGCCGGGACCTCGGCTGCGACTTCTTTCATAAGGAGAGTGTCGCCCTCATGCTTTACGATCTGATCATCAACTGCACCCCCGTGGGGATGTACGGAAATGACGAGTATCCAGTCAACATATGCCAGCTCACCCGGCACCATACTGTTTTCGACATGGTCTACGGGACCGAGACCCCTCTGATAAAGAAGGCAAAAGAGGTGGGCGGAGGGATCGTTTCCGGAGAGGATATGCTCGCAATGCAAGGCACCGCGTCGCTGGAGATGTGGACCGGGAAGAAAGACCTGTTCGAACATATGAGGGGGGCTTTGGAATGATGGGGCAGGGCACCTCGTACGGTGCGGTCTCGGTGATCAACGCGATGCCCTGCGGCATCGGCTCGACCATCGGCGTCACCCTGCGGACCCATGCGGTCTTCCACCCTGCTGGAGAGGCGAAAGATGTGCTCATATCCAACGACCCTTCCGAGAATAAAGAGATGGCGAATATCTGCGTCTCTGAGTCATATAAAAGAATGGGCATCGAAGAGCCGGATGGGTGGCTGCTTAAGATCTCGTCCGAGATCCCCATATCCCGCGGGCTTAAGAGCTCAAGCTCCGCCTGCAACGCGATCATATCGTCCGTGATGGATTCGGAGAGGTTCGATATGGACATCATTGAAAGAATAAAGCTCGGGGTCAATTGTGCCAGGAAGGCGGGCGTCACCGTCACCGGGTCCTTCGACGACGCCTGCGGATGCGGGCTCGGAGGCCTTGTGATCACCGACAACAGAGAAGACACCATACTATTCCGGGAAGACATCGGCGAATACGATGTTCTGATCCATTCCCCCAAATACAAGATCAGGAAGACGGGGCTCCCTCTGGAAAAGCTGAGGAGCATATCGTCCGAGGTCGGGGCTCTGGTGGACGTAGCAAGGACCGATCCCTTCAAAGCTATGACCGAGAACGGAAAGCTGATCGCGTCCGTTTCTGGAATAGACAACACCGTCTCCGATATCGCCATGGAGAACGGCGCCCTCGGGGCCGGGGTCTCCGGATCGGGGCCGGCCATCGCAATAGTTCTGGAGCCGGGAGATGCTGAGGATTTTATTGAAAGAACGGGGCTGGTCGGACTGATCTTCACCCGCACAAGGAGGCCGTCAATATGAAAATGTCATTCGGCGGCGGATGTCTGAAAGGTTCCGTTTCCTCTCCGCCGTCAAAGAGCCACACTCACAGAGCGATCTTCCTGGCCTCGATGGCCGGAGGAGTGAGCAGGGTCTCTAACTGTCTGATATCCGACGATATCCTGTCCACGATCGGGGCTGTGGAGTCCATGGGAGCATCCGTCAAGAGGAAAGGGAACGAACTCCTTATCTCCGGGGGGGACCTCCGTTCTCCCGGAGGGATAGTGGACGCCGGCAACTCCGGGACAACTCTCCGCATATTCTCCGGAATAGCATCCATATTCGATGAAAAAGTAACGATCACCGGCGACTCTTCATTGAGGAAAAGACCTATGGGGCCGCTGCTTGATGCGCTGAGCCGGATGGGGGTCGAATGCTCCTCCGACGACGGAAAACCTCCAGTGGAAATAAGGGGGCCTAACCGGGGCGGAAAGGTCGCCATAAACGGAGGCATAAGCTCGCAGTTCATTACCTCCCTGATGGTCACATCGCCCATGCTTGCCAATGATTCCGAGATAATCATCGAAGGAAAGATGGTGTCTAAGCCCTACCTTGACGTCACCGCCCATATCATGGGTCTGTTCGGTTCGGATGTAAGTATGGCGGGCAGCATATTCAGTATAAAGGGCGGGACCGGATACCGCCCGTACGATTATGTCGTGCCCGCCGACTTCTCATCCGCGGCCTTCCCCCTCGTCGCCGGAGCCTTGGGCGGAGAGGTGACCGTGAAAGGACTGCAGATGGACGATCCCCAAGGAGACAGAGTGATCATCGACATTTTGAAGGACGTCGGCGCGCTGGTATCCGTTAGCGGTGATTCCGTGACCGTGAAGAAGAACACCCTTCTGGCGGCGGCCATAGACATAGGGGGATGCCCCGATCTGTTTCCCATATTGGCGGTGCTCCTGAGCACCGCCGAAGGCACAAGCAGGCTCTACGGCGCGCCGCAGCTCAGGTTCAAGGAGAGCGACCGCATAAGGACAACGGTGGATATGCTGAAGGCCATAGGAGCGGATGCGTCCGAGACCGACGACGGATGCGTCATCAGAGGCAGAAGCAGATTGAGGGGCGGCGTCGTTGACAACGCCGGGGACCACCGCATCATGATGGCCGCGGCGGTAGCATCTTTATTATGTGAGGACGCCGTAATCATGGACAACGCAGAGTGCTGTTCGGTGTCGTATCCCGAATTCCCCGAACACATGATGTCTTTGGGAATGAGAGTCGAGGTGATATGATGTACAGGATGGGAGAATTGATCGTGTTCACGCTCTATGGAGAAAGCCATACTGAGTATGTGGGAGGCACTTTGGACGGCGTCCCGGAAGGCACGGAGATCAGCGTCGAACAGATCAACAGAGAGCTGGACCTGAGGAAACCTTCCGAAGGGATAGGCACCCCCCGTGCGGAACCGGATGAGGTGGATTTCCTTTCCGGGATCTGGGGAGGAAAGGCGACGGGGCAAAGGATACACTACAGGATCGCGAACACCAACACCGACACATCGAAGTACGAAATTTTCAACAGGACACCCCGCCCGGGACACGCGGATCTCCCCGCCCTTGTAAAGTCCCCGGACCACAAGATCAAAGGTGGCAACCAATTCTCCGGAAGGCTTACCGTGTCGATCGTCGTTGCCGGGAGTATCGCAAGACAGTTCCTGTCGCAGCGCGGGATCAGCGTGGCGGCGTTCACGAGATCGATAGGAAAGATAAAGGATGAGGAGGAACGGACCTTCGATGACGCCGTTCTTTCAAAACAGCGCCGGACCAAGGCGGCGACAGACGATCTGGATTCAATGATGGCCGATGCGATACTGGAAGCGTCATTTGACAAAGACAGTGTCGGAGGCACGATAGAATGCATCGCGACCGGTCTCCCCATAGGCCTCGGCGGAACGTGGTTCGAGTCCCTTGACGCGGAGATAGCAAGGGCCGTCTTCGGTATCCCCGCCTGCAAAGGCGTCGAGTTCGGAAAAGGGTTCGGGCTTGCCGGGATGAGAGGCTCGGAGAGCAACGACCCGTATTATTATGACGACGGGATAAAACTGCGCTCCAACAACATGGGAGGGGTATTGGGGGGAATGAGCGACGGCGCCCCTCTGGTATTCCGCGCGGTCTTCAAGCCGACCCCGTCCATAGGAAAAGAGCAGGATACGGTGGACCTTGAGCTAATGGAGAACGCCAAGGTCAGCGTTGAGGGGAGGCACGACCCCTGCATAGTGCCGAGGGCGGTCATCGTCGTCGAAAGCGTGACCTGCCTTGTTCTCGCGGACCAGATAATCAGAGGGGAACTATGAGCCTGGATGAGCTTAGGTCGGGAATAAAAGAAACGGACCTTGAGATACTGTGCCTCATGAAAAAAAGGCTGGACCTTGCCAAAGAGGTCGGTCTCTGCAAAATAGAGAAGGGGCTGGAGATCATCGAGCCCTCCGTTGAAGAAGCGGTCGTCGGAAGATATCGAGCTTTCGCCGAAGACAACGGAATGAACCCCGAATATGCCGAGGATATCTGCAGGATCCTTATCCGAGAGTCGGTGGAACTGCAGAGATCCCTCAAATGATCATTCCAGGTATGCGCCGTTCGCGCCGTTGGTTACCAGTTTCCTGTACCTTTTCTGAACGCCTGTCGCCGGATGCTCGACCGCTTTCACTTTGGAAAGGCGCTCTTTCATCTCTTCGTCGGATATCTTCACACTGAGCTTCCTTCCGGGGATATCTATCTCGATAACATCTCCGTCCTTCAGCGCCGATATCGGCCCCTTTTCGTAAGCTTCCGGAGAGATGTGTCCTATTGCCCCTCCTCTCGTCGCGCCCGAGAACCTTCCGTCTGTGATCAGCGCCACGGAATCTCCGAGGCCTCTGCCCATGACAAGGCTGGTGGGCGACAGCATCTCCGGCATTCCCGGAGCTCCCTTCGGACCTTCGTACCTTATGACGATCACATCTCCGGGCACTATCTTTCCGGATGTTATCGCGGCGGTCGCGTCCTGCTCGCTGTCGAACACCCTCGCCTTTCCGGTGAAGCGCATCATGTTCTCGCTCACCGCCGCCTGCTTTACGACGGATCCCTGAGGTGCAAGGTTTCCCTTCAGTATCGCTATCCCGCCCTGCGGATGGAACGGGTTGTCCAAAGGCCTCAGGACATTGTCGTCCGTGACCTTTGCCTCCTCCGCGATCTCCTTCACGCTCTTTCCGTTGACGGTGGGGGCGTCCTCGATCATTCCCTTCAATCTGTTCAGGACCCCCGGCATGCCTCCGGCGCGGTCCAGGTCCCGCATTGAGTATATCCCTGCCGGCCTGAGGCTTGTTATATGGGGTATCTCTCTGGATATCTCATCGAAAAGGTCCAGCGTGACGTTGCACCCGAAGTCCTTCGATATCGCGGGAATGTGGAGGGCGGTGTTCGTCGATCCGCCTATGGCCATATCGACGCGCACGGCGTTCCTGAATGACCTCATGGTCACTATATCTCGGGGCTTAATGTCCTTCTTCACGAGTTCGACTATCCTCTTTCCCGTTTCCTTTGCGATCTTTAATTTTTTCTTATCCACGGCCAGCGATGTCCCGCAGCCGGTCATGCTCAGTCCCAGGACCTCGGTCAGGCATGCCATCGAGTTTGCGGTGAAAAGACCGGAGCAGCTTCCCGTTCCGGGACATGCGGCGCACTCTATGGTCTTCACGAAGTTCTCATCCACGGTCCCGGCGGAATATGATCCCAGCGCCTCGAACACCGATTGGAGGTCGAGATCCCCTTCGTTGAGGTTCCCGGGCTCCATGGCGCCTCCCGTTATCATTATTGCGGGAACGTTCATTCTTCCCGCCGCCATGAGCATTCCCGGCGTCACTTTATCACAGTTCGTGACCCCGACCCATCCGTCAAAGGCATGGCCCTCGATCATGACCTCGCAGCAATCGGAGATCACCTCTCTGGATATGAGAGAGAACCTCATGCCGTTATGGCCCATGGCTATGCCGTCGCAGATCGCCGGAACGCCGAAGGTGAACGGCTTTCCTCCCGCCTCTATTATCCCTTCTCTGACCGCTTCCGCGATCTCGTTGAGGTGGAGATGTCCGGGCACGATATCGTTCCACGAATTGGCTATGCCTATGAACGGCTTCTCGAAATCCTCGTCCTTCAGGCCGTCTGCTCTCAGCAGACTTCTGGCCGGCGCGCTTCCTATCCCTTTTCTGACGACGTCGCTTCTCATACGGATCGACCTATGTTCCGGCTTAGCGGTAATGTACGTAAATAATTATCTGAATACCCTTCCGGATGTGAGCCGCCGGTCTCTTTTGCGGGCGCCCGTGAGGATCGGCCCGCGTTACCTGAACACAATGGTTCAGCGCGTCCTTTTCAGCTGTCTCTCCGCCTCGCGGTACGCTTTGACCGCCGCACCCGGGTCCTTGGTCTTCATGAACCCGTCCCTCATGCATATGCCCGCCGCATCGGATGCCAGGACCTCCTGGAAAACATCCGGAAGGATGCCTCCCGCCCCAACGACTGGGATGTCCACTTCCCCCAGCATGTATCTGAGCGTGGCAAGACCTTTCGCGTTCCTGCATGATTTGCATGAAAGATCAAAGACATCGCGGAATATCAGCAGCGAGGCGCCCAGTCTTTCTGCCTCCGCCGCCTCCTTCTCGTTCCGCACGGTGGTCAGTATCCTGCCGAATCCTTCCGGCTTAGAGGTCCTGAGGTCCCGAAGGCTGACGTATATCGTCCCGACCCCCAGTTCCTTCGCCACCTCCGCGAATTTATCCGCACAGAACTCCACGCCGTTCTTCTCGCACTCCGCTTTGCAGAACAACGCCAGTTCTTTATATTCGGGCGGGGAAAGGTCCCGTTCGGAGAGAATGATCATTTCCGGTCCGGCTTCTGCAATAAGGGCGATCTGTTCTTTGAAGGGCAGCATGGATATCTTTCTGTCGGTGGCCGCTATTATCATGCGGTATCCATCGGTAATGCCGTATTTGAATCCATTTCCGAACGATGTGTTACGCGGCAGAAAAGAGAAGTTTGAAAGAACGTTTGAAGGGATCGATAGCCGCCGGCGGGCGGTTTGTCTGTGACCTCACAATATCTTCCGTAAAATAAAAAAGCCAGCAGTTGTCAGCAGCAGGGCGCCTATCATCAACGGCAGGAAACCGCCGCCTAAGATATCGTTACCTTCATTCTCTCCCATCAGGCCTCCTTCATCCTCTTCGGCGAAGTACAGCATCACCTGCAGAGGCACGGCGATACGATAAAATAACAGCTCCGGGTCCGGGAGCGGGGTCGCTCCCACACGCCATCTCTCAAATTGGTATCCGTCGTCCGCATATGCTCTGACGGTCACGTCCGCCCGGTCCGGCAGACTGACGATCGTTGTGTACTTCGTGAACGGTCCGTAGTCCACGCTGTATTCGGCGTAACCGCTGCCTTCCACCATAGCGATGGTGAGGGTCACCTCTGACTCAGCGCCCTTCACCCAGATGGTGTGGTTCATGCCCACATTACGGAATGTATATGACCCGCGGTCTATCTCCGCCTGCGAAAGGTGCATGCCGTCGACTATTACCGCATCGATGTAGGATCCTGCGTCGGCGGAGAAGGTGAATGTTATGCTGTTCCCTTTCTGTACGGCCGCCTTCCCCTCCGGAGATATGGAGGTCAGGGGATCGGAGGTTGCGGTGATGTAGTATTCCTTGTTCACAGGCGGTAATCCGTCAGATACCTCCGGCACAGAATTGCCCGGATCTTTCGTAAGACAATATGCTGCGGACTCTCCGCTTGCGTCCCCTCTCCATTCGATGAGGGATCCGCTGCCTGTCGGCTCCGAGGCGGTCTCCTGACCCTGTGAGATGTTGTTCCCATCAGCATTACCGATACCGGCCGCCGGTTCTGCCATTTGGCTTAATGCGGGCATAAGTATGATCATCAATACGGCCGCCGCTATTGCCGTCAGTACCCGTTTCTCAGATGCTGTTTTCACCGCTGACATTTCGATCCGCCGCCTCGTCTTTGATAGGGGCCGTTACAATGCCGTGAATGGGGGAATAGGGAAGGAACGGGAATGTCCTGAAGGAGTTTTTGCTCATGCCAAAAATATTGAGCACAAGACCTCGCGTTTCGTCCCTTATTCACGACATTGAACGGTTTTGTTATCGAATTGATTTTCGACAAAGATAAATAACACATAATAATATATAAAATCTCCAGTGATACAATAGTTTGTATATAGTTACTATGTGCCTAATATATCTATAAGAGCGGTATTATGTAAAATATAGAAAAATCGTTAAAAACCGATTTTCCTCTGCGGGGAGGCGCGCCTGTCGCGCCGATGGTCCGGGATGTGTGCCTCCCTGCCTCATATTGAGGCTGGATCCGGACCTGGGGGTGTAATGAACTTCCGCTTCGGATGGCATATGAAAAGCACGCCCGATATGAACACCCGTAACGGTAAAGCGCCGCTTGTTTGATATATATAATAAAAGAAAGGTTGTTGGTAAGGTGTTTAGGTGCTGCGAAGAACGATCTCGATGTTCACGCCGTCGGGCACTTGGATCCTCATGAGCTGCCTGAGGGCGCGTTCGTCGGCATCCAGGTCGATCAGTCTCTTGTGGATGCGCATCTCCCAGCGGTCCCAGGTCTCGCTTCCTTCTCCATCAGGGCTCTTCCTGCAGGGAACCCTGAGCTTCTTCGTAGGAAGAGGGACGGGTCCGCGTATGTCCACGCCGGTCCTCTGGGATATCCCCTTGATCTGGGCGCATACGCTGTCAACCTTTGCCGGGTCAGTGCCGCTGAGTGAGATCCTTGCTCGCTGTGACATGTTTTATCCCTTAAATAAAGGACGAAGGCCTCAGTTGGCCTTCTGGACCTCGATGCACATACCGGCAGCGACGGTCTGACCCATGTCACGGATGGCGAACCTTCCGAGCGGCGGGAATTCTTTTGCAGTCTCGATTACCATCGGCTTCGTCGGCTCTACCTTGACGACGGCGATGTCGCCTGTCTTAAGGAAGGGCGGGTTCTCCGCTTTGACCTGACCGCTCTTGGGGTCAATGGTCTTCACCAGCTCAACGAACCTGCAGGCCGTCTGAGTGGTGTGGCAGTGGAACACGGGGGTGTATCCGACGGTTATGGCGGAGGGGTGGTTCAGGACGACGATCTGCGCCGTGAACTGCTTTGCGACGGTCGGGGGGTTGTCCACCGGGCCGGCTACGTCTCCTCTCCTGACATCGTTCTTAGCTACGCCGCGCACATTGAACCCGACATTGTCGCCGGGGCCTGCGGAGGGCAGCTGTTCGTGGTGCATCTCGATGGATTTGACCTCACCCGGCACATGAGAGGGCTCGAACATGATCTTCATGTTCGGCTTCAGTACGCCGGTCTCGATCCTTCCTACGGGAACGGTTCCGATACCTGTGATGGTGTAGACATCCTGGATCGGCATCCTGAGGGGCTTGTCCGTCTGCTTCTCGGGAACTTTGAGTGTATTGAGGGCCTCGATAAGGGTGGGTCCCTTGTACCACGGGGTGTTGGCCGATTTTGTCTTGACATTGTCTCCCGCCATTGCCGATACGGGGACGAAGGACACTGTGTCGGTCTTGATGCCGACCATCTGCATGAGCTTGCTCATCGCGTCGACGGCCTCTTTGTATTTTGCCTCCTCGTACTTCACCGCATCCATCTTGTTGATGGCAACGATGATCTGTCTCACGCCGAGGGTGGTCGCGAGGAAGACGTGTTCTTTGGTCTGTGCCTGAGGTCCCTCTATCGCGGAGCAGGTTATGACCGCTGCGTCCGCCTGCGAGGTTCCGGTGATCATGTTCTTAACGAAGTCGCGGTGGCCGGGGGCGTCGATGACTGTGAAATAATACTTGTCGGTGTAGAATTTCTTGTGTGCCACATCAATGGTGACTCCTCTCTCCCTCTCTTCCTTCAGGCCGTCCATGACCCATGCGAAGTAGAAGGACCCTTTTCCTTTCTCCTCCGCCTCTTTCCTATATTTCTCTACCAGGTGGGGCTCGATAGCGCCGGTTTCCAGAAGGATCCTTCCCGTGAGGGTGGACTTTCCGTGGTCGACGTGACCGATGATGACCAGGTTCATGTGCTCTTTCTCTGCCATTTTCATACCTCCTACTTTATAGGTCTGTTTTTCTGCGATAAGATGTTTATATTTAAAGTTTACAGGCTTGAGTAGTAGCGGGCGTCATATGGCTCGGGGCTCATTCCCTTGCGGGTCCTGATCTCCGTGACGACCTTCTTCTGTAACTCAGGCGGCAACTGTTTGAAACCCGCGTTCTCTGTGGACCAGAGAGCGCGGCCCTGTGTAGACCCGCGTATATCCGACGCGAATCCGAACATGTCTGCCACGGGGCATTCGGCGGATACTATGGAGTACGTCCCGTCCTGCCCCATTTCCAATATGGTTCCGCGGCGCTGGTTGATGAGGTTCACCGCCCCGCCCATATAGTCAGGCGGAACATTGATGAATACTTTCTGTACCGGTTCGAGGAGGGTCCTTCCGGCCTCGCACATCGAACCGTATATTCCGTCCCTGACCGCCGGGATGACCTGCGCCGGCCCTCTGTGGATGGTATCCTCATGGAGTTTCGCATCCATCAGTTTTACCTTCACTCCGGCGGACTTCTCGCCTGCGAGAGGGCCTCTCATCATCGCCTCTTCGAAGGCCTGCTTCACCAGCTCCATCGTCTCATGGAGATACTGGATACCTTTTGTGTTGTCCAGCAGCATGTTGCTGTTCTTGAACATCACTATGCCTTTGGCCTCTTCCTTTTCAAGGCCGAGCTCCTCAAGCTGTTTTGCCATCGCCTTCTGATCTTTTATCTTTGCGTCGGGGTCTATCTCGCCTTTATGAATGGCTTCGACGACCGCCTCCTCCAGAGGCTCCACCAGGAAGTAGAACTTGTTGTGCTTGTTCGGCGACTTGCCTTCGAAGGGGTTGGTGTTCTTTCCTTTTATGCACTCCTGATAGACCACGATGGGCGCCGAGGAAACGATCTCCACGCCCTGCTCCTTCACGATGCGGTATTCTGTTATCTCAAGGTGCAGCTCGCCCATACCTGACATGAGGTGCTCCCCTGTCTCGTTGTTGATCTCAATGTTGAGTGACGGATCTGCCTTGGCGATTGTCCTCAGAACTTCGACCAGTTTGGGGAGGTCCTTCATATTCTTTGCCTCGATCGCTTTCGTGACCACCGGCTCCGAATAGTGGGCCATTTTCTCGAACGGATCCATCTCTTTCAGCGAGGACACCGTCGAGCCTGCGATGGCGTCCTTGAGGCCTGTGACCGCCGCTATGTTGCCTGCGACCACATCGTCGATCATTATCCTGTCCGCGCCTACCATCAGCGCGACCGTCTGCACCCTCTGTGCATTTGGCATACCGGATATGTAGAGGACGTCCCCTTTCTTCACTGTGCCTGAGAACAGCCTTCCGATCGCTACCTCTCCCGCATGGGGGTCCATTATGATCTTGTTTATCATGAATGATACGTCGCCGTTGTGATCGCAGGCCAGCATCTGCTTGCCTATATCCGAGCCTAGATCTCCTTTCCAGATCGTGGGTATGCGGATCTTCTGCGCGTCCTTGGGGTTCTGTATGTGCTTGATGGCCATCTCAAGGACCACCTCATGAAGCGGTGATTTCTTGGCCAGCTCTTTCTGGCCGCCCTCTCTTGCGCAGAAGTCGAATATATCGCTGAATGATATCTTCGATCTCTGCATGAACGTTGCGGATATGGCCCAGTTGTTGTACGCTGACCCGAATGCCACCGTACCGTCCTGTATGCTCACCTGCCACTGCTTGTTGAGCGGCGCGGGGAGGGTGTCCTTTATCTTCTGGTTGAACTCAGCGACGATCTTGGAGAACTTATCTATCATCATCTCCTTCGTGACCTGCTGCTCGACTATCATCCTGTCTACCTTGTTGATGAACAGAAGCGGCCTTACCCTCTCTTTCATGGCCTGCCTTATGACAGTTTCCGTCTGAGGCATTATGCCTTCTACTGCGCAGCAGAGTATGAACACTCCGTCCAGCGCTCTCATCGCCCTTGTGACGTCCCCTCCGAAGTCAACGTGACCGGGGGTGTCGATAAGGTTTATCAGATAATCCTTGCCCTCAAAGTTGTGGACCATTGACGCGCTCGCGGCGTTGATGGTTATACCTCTGGCCGCCTCCTGCTCGTCGAAGTCGAGAACGCACTGCTTCCCCGCCAGCTCGGCGGACATCATGCCTGCCCCCGCTATGAGGTTGTCCGAGAATGTCGTCTTACCGTGATCTATGTGCGCCGCGGTACCGATGTTCCTTATGTTTGCCGGATCCACCATCAGTTCCGTCGCTCTTTTGATGTTGTCTTCTTTACGTCCCATTTCAACTCACCTAGGATCACCTGGCCGACTGCGCGACCCTCTCGATCTCTTCCTTCTTGGCGACCGCGAACGATGTCATGTCGCCCTTTGCCGCCAGCATTATCTCGTCGGCCAGACACTCGTGTATGGGCTTCTTGCTCTTGGAAGAGGCCCTGACGACGCCTGTGGAGATGTTCCTTATTGCGATGTCAAGCCTCCTCTGAGGGGAGATGTCCACCGCTTTGGGCACCGATATGCCTCCGAACTGGAGTCTGGTCACCTCTTCGCGGGGCGCCGTGTTCTCCAATCCCTCCACCAGTATCTGGAGGGGGTTCTTCTTGGTCTTTTGCGCAACTATGTCGAATGCCTGAGAGACCGTCTTGTACGCCTTCATCTTTTTCCCGGTGTACTTTTCGGTCCTCATTATGTTGTTTATCAATCTCTCTACTATGCTCAGTTTGGATTTGCCGAACCACTTGTTGGCATGCTTTCCGCCCGAGTGAGGCACGTTTGTGGGTGTTAGGTCTATGTATTTTGCCAACCCGCCGTCGTTGATGACGACCTCGGACGTGTCGTACTTTCCGAATATGAGCGCTTTCTGTGCAACGTTCTCCGACATTTGATTCACCTTACCGGTTTCTCGGTCCTTCCGCGGACCATTTCATTCAATGAGACGTTGTTCACTTTGATGACCTTGTAACGGACCCCGGGGATATCGCCGTAAGAACGGCCCATCCTTCCGCCGATGCCTTCGACAAGCACCTCGTCGTGCTCGTCGATGAAGTTGATGGCTCCGTCCCCCACTGCGAAAGCTGTGATCTGACGTCCGTTCTTTATGAGCTGGACCTTCACGCATTTGCGGATGGCGGAGTTGGGCTGCTTCGCCTCCACTCCGACCTTCTCAAGCACTATGCCGCGAGCCTGGGCCGATCCCTCCAGAGGGTCGGACTTCTCCCTAAGTTTCAATACTCTTTTCTTGTATCCACGGTCCAGCCAGCGGAACTTCTGCCTGTCCTCTCTCGTTTTTCTTGCAGTGTATAGACCTCTACCCAAACGTTTCACCTCATTATTTGAAGTATTTTTTGCGATTATTCTTATCGTATTTAAAGCTCATGCACTGAGCGGAGCTTAGTTCTGAGGTTGGCTAACTCGATTAGATATATAACACCTTTTATAGAGGGCCCTGTCCTCAACGGAGTTGGTATCAATACGGGCCGAAATATGTTAAAAGCGTCCCGCATACACATGTCGGCCCACATTCTGACACTCAGGGCCCCGTGTCTTGTATTATGACCGGGGAGGGACTATGGTGCCGTAGGGACATAAATTCTAACATCACATATTAGAATTTCGGAGACCGAAGTATTCACTAAGCATCATATATTATATTCCGGCGACACGGTAAATCAAGAGTCAAAATATATAACCGACTAAAAACATAACCATTTGAAATCAGAGTGGTTTCGAAATGAAAAAGAAAAACAATTTGGTCCCTGTACTTGCCGTTGTCTGCGCTCTTATGGCCTTATCAGTCATCGGCATCGCGGTTTAGAACGGCGACAGTGCGGATGGCGGCGTTCCCGCCACCCATACGGACGATGTGATCAGCAAAGAGCTCGATGTGCCCCAAATAACTCTGACAATATATGTGGCGAGTGGGAAAGGACATGCGGAATACAGTGTGAACGGTTCTCCCTTTTTAGAATATGCCTCTGTTGTCCAGCTCCCTGACCATGCGGATGTTTTGATAAGGGCGGTCGCGGATTACGGCTATTATTTCTATGGATGGGGGGACCCGGTAATTTATACCACAGAGATAGTAAGTTTCACCGATATCACGGCATCCCTGCATATGGAGCTATTCTTCCAGTACACCGTGTTAGATGTCACATATGCGTATGCCCAGGGCCTGTCATGGATCTGCAACGGCATCGATCTGGGTGGGGGAGCATCCCAGAAAATCGGATACGAGACTGAGATACGTGTGTCCGTAGAGGTTGTTCCCGGATACGAGGGAACGCCTTTGTTAAAAGTTAACGGCATTCCATACACAGCGGGAACAGGGTTCAGAGTTACGTCCGATGTCACATTCACGGTCACGGGGGTGAGTAAGGTCCAGGAACAGCCTGTCCTGTGCGATGTCACATATGCGAATACCCAAGGCTTGACATGGATCCGTGACGGCATCAATATGGGTCGCGGAACGTCTGAGAAGGTCGAATACGGAACCGTGATACATGTATCCGCAGACGTTGAACCCGGATACAAGGGAACGCCTTTGTTAAGAGCTAACAGCATTCCATACACGGCAGGAACAGGGTTCAGGGTTACATCGGATGTCACATTCACGGTCACGGGAGTGACAGAAATTCAAGAACGATTCAACGTCGTCCTGCACGCCGAAGACGGCGGTAAAGCAGAGGGTGCCGGAACGTATGATAAGTCCGCTCAGATAACGATACGCGCTGTTGCGGATGAGGGGTATGTCTTCGTTAAATGGTCAGACAACAACACATCTCAGGAACGTATGATCACTGTGAACTCAGATGTCGAACTGACCGCATCGTTCAAAACGGCTCTCGCCCCCGAAGGCAATGAAGATGAACCCGGCGGCGACGGCATTTCGCTGGCTGTTTACGGGGCGATCGCAGTCATGCTGCTCGGTGCGGCATGCGCGGCATTATGGTTCTTCCGCTTCAGAACGCCTTAAGAAAGCAAGAGCATGAGACCCCTGCCCCCTCCGCAGCGTGTCTGAAAGAAAAGGTCAGCACTTACCGAACACAGTGCGAACCTGACAAACCTTTATAAACAAGTCACGTTTAGCTCGAATAAGGTGAACAATATGGCGGATGACGATTACTTGGCTTTGCTGGACCGGGCGAAGCAGGTCCTTCCCGAAACGATAGAGAACCACGAGAGGTTCGAACTCCCGGAATTGGAGATATTGCAGGAAGGGAAGACCACTGTGTTCAGGAACTTTATCGACGTGACGGACAAACTCAGAAGGGACCCCCAGCATCTTTTACAGTTTCTTTTGAGAGAGCTGGGCACCCCCGGCAATGTAGAGGGAAGAAGGGCGGTGTTCAAAGCAAAGATATCTACGGCCTCCATCAACGAGAAGATACAATCGTACACAGAAACATATGTCATCTGCTCCGAGTGCGGGCTTCCCGACACGAAGGTGATCAAAGAGGACCGCACCCTGGTACTGGAATGCGAAGCATGCGGCGCGAGAAGGTCCATCAACGTCAGGAAGGCGTCGAAATCGGAGGCCCATAACATCCTCAGGGTGGGAGACACCATCGACATCCTCATCTCAGACATAGGAAAGAAGGGAGACGGCGTGGGAAAGCATCTGGATTATATCGTGGTGGTGCCGGGGACCTCGAAGGGTAACACGGTGCACGTAAAGATAACCAACATTTCCGGGAAGACCGCCTTCGGAACGATCACCTTGGAAAAATCCGGTCAGTGATCGGCTGCTGACATGAGATACTTTGTGGAATCATACGGTTGCACAATGAACTACGGGGAGGGCGGGCAGCTCTCGGAGAAGATGTCCGCCATGGGGCATACGGAAGCCCCCTCCGCCGAATCGGCAGATATAGTCATCCTCAACACCTGCACGGTGGTGGACATCACTGAAAAAAAGATGATCCGCCGCATGTCCGAGCTCAGAAAGGCCGGGAAAGAAGTTATCGTCACCGGCTGCATGGCGAAGGTCCAGGCGGACCGCGCGCTGATACGGCTGCCCGATCCGCTCATCATCCCTCCTGACCGCTATTCGGAATTCTCGTCCGAGGTCATTGGGAGATACGGCGGCGGCCCCCATGCGGAGAAAAGGAACAATTCCAACATACTCCCGATCGCCCAAGGCTGTCTGGGGAACTGCTCATACTGCATCACAAAGTTCGCAAGGGGCAGGCTGTCCAGCTATGATCCGGATGATCTTGTTTCAAGATTCGACTCTATCGTCGAAAGCGGCGTCAAAGAGATATTGATCACCGCGCAGGACACCGGATGCTACGGAAGAGACATCGGGACCGATCTTCCCTCCCTTCTCAGGAGGATGCTGAAGAACGGGAACGACTTCCGGCTGAGGATAGGGATGATGAACCCCAACAGCCTCATGCCCATAATCGGCGATCTGCTTGACGTCATGGACGACCCCAGGATCTACAGGTTCCTCCATATCCCCGTGCAGAGCGGCAGCGACACCGTCCTGAAAAGAATGAACAGGTCGTATTCCGTTGAAGGATTCCTAAACCTTGTTGAAATGGTCCGATCAAGATTTCCGGATGTCAGCATATCCACCGATCTCATTTCCGGTTTCCCGGGCGAGACCGATGAGGACCACCGTAAGAGTCTCGAACTTATTGGGATCCTTATGGCGGACACAGTGAACATAACAAGATTCTCCTCGAGGCCCGGGACCGAAGCGGCATCCATGGAACAGGTCCACGGGCGCATCTCCAAAGACAGATCGACGGAGCTGACCGAGACCAGGAACAGGGTCGAGTATGAGAACAACAGCGGGATGATCGGAGGGACGGAGGGGGTGCTTATCACCGAGATCGGCAAAGCCGGGACGATGATCGGAAGGACGGATAACTATCGCCCGGTGGTCATTACTTCGGACCTCCCTGTCGGCTCCTTCGTCAAAGTTGAGATAACCGGATGTAGTTCCGCCTACCTCGTCGGGAAAGTGCGCAACGAGTGAGGCCGGCGCACACGTTCCGCAGCAGCGAATGTGAAAAATAACATGTATGATGACGCTTATCTGGCATAAGGCACCCGAAAAGCAAAACCTTCGGGATAGAAGGATCGATTATGAGGACGTACTGTGCGTTTTTACGAGGAGTGAACGTAAACGGAAAAACGATGAAAATGGCCGAAGCCTGCGATGTGCTCAGATCGGCGGGCCTTACGGGCGTTGTTTCCGTGCTGGCGTCGGGAAATTTGATCTTTCAGTCCGATAAGCCCCATAAAGATCTGAGAGGTTTTCTGGAGCGTACATTATCGGACCGCTATGGCGATGACGTCAGATTATTTGTCAAGAGTTCGGACGAGGTGTCCGCTATGCTGGCGGCGGTCCCGTTCGAAGAGGATTCCGAGATGCACACGTATGTCTTCGTGTGTGAATCCGGATTTGAGGAAGTTTTACTCCAGGAATTCGACAGGATCACACCATCCGAGGGCGAAGCCGCAGAGATCGGAGACGGCATCTTCTATTGGCGGTGCCGTAAAGGGGCCACGCTTGATTCGGGATTTTCAAAGATCCTCGGGCGGAAGGACATGAGGGATAAATTCACCAGCCGAAACATAGATACGATAGCGAAAGTCGCAACGAAGATGAAGTTATGATCCCACTTAAACAGATGAAATTTTTCAACTTTTTGTGGTGAAACCGACTGAGTTGGCATCGGCCTCAATCATCGGCTTTTTCTCTCTATGCAACGAAGACAGGTGCGGGGAGAGGCCTTGCGCGCATTAGATGACACTTTAATATATCCGTATCAACATCGCACTATTGGATTGAAAATATTAATCCAAAGGTAAAAGGTGGCAGGAATGCGCAAAAATACTCCGGTGGTTTCATGCAGTTCCGCAAACGGCGATGCGGCGACAGAACGCATATATCGCGGCGATGCAAAAAGAGCTTCCGATGAACCGCCGCACCGTGGTGAAATTTGTGACGATTGGTCTGAGGTAGCAGACTGTGTCATTGAGCAGTATGACGAGGCACTCAGATTACTCAGCAAGTGATCTCATTCTTTCTTTGAACCACTTCACTATGTCTTGCTCTTCAATGTCCCCGCTCGCCACCCTGCGGACGAAAACGTCTATGCCCCTGCTGTTTTCCTCTATATAATATCCCTCTGCTCTGAGTATGCTCATCGCGGCCGTCCACGCAGTTCTTTTATTCCCTTCCATAAAAGGATGCTGTGTGGCAACTCTGTGAAGAAGGAACGCAGCCCTTGCTACTGGGTCAGATATGTTCCAAGACGAGGCCGCAATATGGTGCAGAGTGCCCTCGTCCCTCACATTGTCTCTGAGAGATTGTTCTTCGGCGGAACCCTTGTCGATCACCTTGCGGTGGATATCCTTGAGGACTTCGACATTGAACTGTTCCATGTGCCTCGAACAGTTCGGGGCGATTAATTCTTTTCGGAGACAGTCTGCGGCATTATTGGTGATACAAGTTCATTGAAAGTTACACTTTCCCTATGTACTTCCTTCCTTAATCGAAAGCTACAATTGTCTGCTGCCATACTCTGTGCGTTCACTACGGGGAGAAACAACAATGTCCCTTCCATAAGATGAATGTTATATAATTGAAATAATTTAGAGAGGAACGCAGTCCCGTAGTGTAGTGGTCAATCATGCAGGCCTTTGGAGCCCGCGACGGTGGTTCGAATCCGCCCGGGACTACCTGTTCCCGCTTGACGTGCAACGTTCACCTATCGTTCAGACGCCCTCATACATTTTATCCAATGTGATAAGTGCCACTTCTTCGACCTCCGCTAAGTCGGTCGATCTGTCAGTGAAGCCGGACTTTGAAAAAAGAGCATATTTGTTCCAAGTTTTGAGACGATTTATATTTGTTCCAAGTTTTGAAATAGTTTTTAAGAACAAACACCTGATAGGATTGAGCACCATAAACCTTCCTCTGCATATCCAGCAAAAGAAAAAACGGCGCGCGGGCCGCGAAAGTGATCCAGCCGGCATCGACGCAGGAACGCATAGCGTCCGTATCGTCAAAGCAACGGATTACGCCTTACTTTTCAACTGAGAAACACGGCAGGTTTGCTATAAAAATGGAAGTGCTTTGATCCGCTACAAAAATAGAAACGGAGTTGAACGCCCGCGAGATACAGCTAATAACTGCAGAAGCTGCCTCTTCATAAAAAAAG